>CALLVV010000064.1 GCA_938012815.1 uncultured Propionibacteriaceae bacterium | reverse complement strand
ATCGCTTTCGGTACGGTCGGGTGCGGCGGGAAACCGAGCAAGGACGCCGTCAAAGAGGGAATGATCAGGTCGATCAAGGAAAGTGGCAACGCCACGTACGCGGAGGATGTGCTCAACGACTACGCCAGCTGTCTGGTGGACGGAAGCTACGACAAGGTGAGCACCGAATTCCTCCAGGCAATCGCCGACGGAAAGACCGACCCCAAAAACGCCAAGGACAGCAGCGAGGACGGCAAGGTCTTTTTGGAGGTCGTTGGGAAGTGCGTCAGCAAACTGGGAGGCAAGAACAGCTGAGCCGGGCCGACGGGCTGGCCACGGTCGCTAGTCGGCCAGCCCGTACAGCCGGTCGCCGGCGTCGCCCAGGCCGGGGACGATGAAGCCCCGCTCGTTGAGGCGTTCGTCGACGGCGGAAACCACCAGGGTGCAGGGAACGTCGAGGTCCGCCAGCAGATCTTGGATCCTCCTGATTCCTTCGGGGGCCGCCAGCAAACAGATGCAGGTGATGTCGTCGGCACCGCGGCCGACGAGGAACTTCACGGCCTCGCCCAGCGACCCGCCGGTGGCGAGCATCGGATCGAGCACGTAGCACTGGCGGCCGGAGAGGTCCTGCGGCAGGCGTTCGGCGTAAGTGGTGGGTTCCAGGGTTTTCTCGTCGCGGATCATGCCCAGGAAACCGACCTCCGCGGTCGGCACCAGCCGCAGCATGCCGTCGAGCATCCCCAGGCCCGCGCGCAGGATCGGCACCACCAGCGGGGCGGGGGAATCCAGTTTCGTGCCGACGGTGGGGGCGACGGGGGTTTCGACGGCGGTGTCGTGGACGCGCACCCCGCGGGTGGCCTCGTAGGCCAGCAGCGTCACCAGTTCCTCGACGAGGCGGCGGAAGGTGGGCTGTTCGGTGTTGCGGTCGCGCAGGACCGTGAGTTTGTGATCGACGAGGGGATGAGAGATGACGCGAAGTTCCACGAGCCCACTTTCGCATATCCGGCGTGTTTGAGGGAACGGATATGGCCCCACCGCCTCGAAGACCTTGCAGATCTGGAAGGATGGTGTTTCCAACACCCGGGAGGAGATCAGCCGTGGACGCCTTTGACGAAGACGCCGAGCCCTTTGACCTGAAGGATGACCGCGACCTGGAAGCCGCCGACGACTCGGAGGAGGAATTCTTCGATGATGACCTCGAGGACGCGGGGGAGGATGACGTTGACCTCGTCGTCGCCGTGTACCGGGAGGATGGCAAGGCGACGGCGGTGCCCATGGACTTCGACCTGGCCAACGACCTCGACGAGCTGATCCGCCAGCTCGGCCGCCTGCCCGGCGACTCCGGGGCGGACGGGTACGTGTCGGTGGCGGGTGAGTTCTTCGTGATCTGCCGGGTCAGGGGACGGGTGGTGGAGGTGCTGCTCAGCGACGCCACCGCCGCCAACGACTGGCCCATCGCCCGCGACGTCGTGGACTACCTGGGTGAGGAGATCCCCGACGAGGAGGACGAACCGACCCCGATCGGGGACCTGGAGATGTTCGCCGCCGCCGGGTTGCGGGGTTTCGAGCTGGAGGCCATCGCCACCGACTACGAGGAGGACTCCGACGAGCTGTTGATGCAGGTGGCGCGGCGCCTGAAGATCGACGAGGTGTTCGAGCGGGCCGTCGAGGCCTTCGACGACTGAGGGACCCCCGAGCGTGGCGCGACGCTACGAACCCGGGATGCGGCAGGCCCTCGCCGCGGCCCGGGAGGCGGGGCTGCGCGGCGATGTGCCGGTGGGGGCTGTCGTCCTCGGACCGGACGGGTCGCCGATCGGGGTGGGCGGCAACGAACGCGAACTCGCGGGCGACCCGACATCACACGCCGAGGTGGTCGCGATCCGGCGCGCCGCCGAGGTCCTCGGCCGGTGGCGGCTGACGGGCTGCACCCTGGTGGTGACCCTGGAGCCGTGCACCATGTGCGCGGGCGCGATCGTCGCGGCCCGGATCGATCACCTCGTGTTCGGGGCCTTCGATGACAAATCGGGGGCGGTGGCGTCGCTGTTCGACGTGCTGCGTGACCCGCGCATCAACCACCGCCCGAGGGTGACCTCGGGGGTGCTGGAGGCCGACTGCGCGGCCCTGCTGGAGGAGTTCTTCGAGGGACGGCGGTAGGGGCCCGACGGGAAACGCCCGCCTTCCCGTCGTCCGCTGGTCTTCCCGTCGTTCGCCAGCCCTCCTGACGGAAACGCCTGTCTTGTGGGTGAACGCCTGCGCTACAGCGCAAGCGGATGACCGCAAGGCAAGCGGACCACCGGAAACCACCACACCCACGGCACCAAGCCCCCAATCTGCCTGCCTTCCCGTCGAACGCCAGTCTTGCCGTCGTCCGCTGGCCTTACGGACGAACGCCAGCGCTACAGCGCAAGCGGACGACCGCAAGGCAGGCGGATCGCGGGAGCGTGGGCGGGATCTCGGGGTTGGGCTGGGTCTTCCGCCCTCCGATAGCGTGGATGTGAAGCCCGTAGCGAGACCCCACCGGGAGAGGCCAGGAGATGACCGCACCGACCACCAGCTACCACCTGCGGCCGCACAGAGGATGGCTCAACGACCCGAACGGCATGACCTTCCGCGACGGGGTCTGGCACGTGTTCTTCCAGCACAACCCGGCCTCCCCGGAACACCGGCGGATCGCGTGGGGGCACGCCGTCAGCGACGACCTGGCGAACTGGCGGCTGCTGCCCGTCGCCTTCGGACCCACCCCCGGCGGCCCCGACGCCCTCGGCTGCTGGTCGGGTGTGTTCCTGCCCGGCCACGAAAGACCCGGGGTGGTCTACTCCGGTATCGCGGACGAGTCGGGGGCCTCGACGGTGTGCCTGCGCTGGGGCAGCCCCGACCTGGTGACCTGGGATCCGCCCGTCGTCGTCGCGCCCACCCCCGAACTGGACGACATCGCCGTGATGCGCGACCCGTTCGTCTTCGAACTCGACGGCAGGCCCTTGGCGATCCTCGGGGCGGGCCGCCGCGACGGCACCCCCGTGGTGTTGCTGTTCGACCGGCAGAACGAACTGGCGTGGCGCTACCTGGGGTTGTTCGTCGCCGACGACCCGGTGCTGGCGGCCGCCGCCACCGCCGATATGTGGGAGTGCCCGCAGCTGTTCCGGTTGGGGGACCGCTGGGTGCTGCTGGTCTCCATCCTCGACGGCGACCGGCTCGTCGGGGAATTGGCGGCGGTGGGAAGGCTGGAGGCCGACGGGGCGCGGCCGCGGTTCGTCGCCGAACACGCGAACCTCCTCGATGTCGGCCCCGACCTCTACGCCGTGCAGGCCACCGTCGCCGACAGGGAGCCGCTGCTGATCGGCTGGGTGCGGCAGCAGGCCCAGGACCCGGCCGTCCGCGACCACGCGGGCTGCCTCAGCCTGCCGCGTCGCGTGAAACTGGTGGGTGAGCAGGTGGTGAGTTTCGTCGACCCGGGGGCTGCCGAGGCGCTGGTCGGCTGCTGGCGTCCCCTCGATGCGGGTGAGACGCCGCTGGCGGAGCGGCGCTGGGCGCTGCGGGTCGCGGGCGAGGGGGTGCGGTTGACACACCCCGCCCACGGGTGCGTCGAGGCGCCGGACGGGTCGCAGGTGTGGGTGGACGGAGCGGTCCTGGAGCACTACCCGAAAGACGGCGTCCCGGGCACGTGGCGATCCGATGCACCCTGGACCCTGACCGTGCCGGAGGGAGTCCAGGTACAGGTCGCCGAGGTGATCCCGACCATCCCCCAAGCCGGCACAGCTGCGTGAAGAGGCACCCGAGGCGCCGGGCGTCCGACAGGGTTGCGCCGAGGTGTGTACGGGTGGCTCTGGTCGTATGGTCCCGGCACCGTGGAGGACATGGTTGGTACCTGGAGGCAAATGGTAGAAAGTGCGCGCACAAAGGTAGAATCACGCCATGAGTCTCAACATCAAGGATGAGCGCATCCATGACTTGGTGCGCGAGGCTGCTTCCAGGACTGGCCTCAGCCAGACGCGGGTGGTGGAGAAGGCGATTACGGATCTGCTTGGGCGACTGGATGCTGAAGGTTCTCGCTCTGGGTTGGATGACCTGTTGGAGCGGGTGTACCTGGAGCTGAGCGCGACGGAGGGGTCGCTGGACTTCGATTCCCTGTACGACCCGAGCACGGGACTTCCCCGATGATCGTGGATCCGTCGGCCATCGCGGCAATCCTCCTGAGAGAGTCGGAAGGGGAGCGTTTCCGCGCAGTGCTCGAGAAACACGGTGCGCTCATGTCTGCCCCGAGTTATCTGGAGCTGGCGATGGTGCTGGCGAGAAAAGGCGTATCCAACGCAGGTCCAACGCTCGATGCTGTCCTGTCGGGTCTTGGTGTCGACGTCGTGCCGTTCACGCCTCACCAGGCCCGGCTGGCCCAGGAAGCCCATCAGAGATTCGGACGAGGCAGCGGACATCCTGCGAAGCTGAACTTCGGTGACTGCATCACCTACGCGCTGGCAAAGGACGTGGGTGAGGCCCTGCTGTACAAAGGAGACGATTTCGGCCACACGGATCTACAGTTCGCAACCTGAAGTACCACATATCGTTGCGCGCTCATCGCACCGGAGCAGTTCGGGTCGCACTGGGAGTGAGGTAGATCGTGGTCCACGACCCTGATGCTTACGTGTTGCGGACCCAGGTGCGGGTGGACGGAGCGGTCCTGGAGCACGACCCGACAAACCGGCCCGGCTGCAGCGCAGTGCCCCCGGGTCGGTGGTTGCTGTAGGGTCGGTTCATGCTGACCAGTGCTTCGCGGGCGGAGCTCCCCCCGATCGTCGATGATGGCGTTGCCTGCGCGGATTCACCCTGCTGCTGCGACTCGGGGTTCTCCCGGTGACGGCGGAGGCTCTGACATCCGGCAGGAAAGCGACCCTGCAGCGACGGATCAGGATCATCGTCGCGCTCACGATCACCTGGAACGTCATCGAGGCCGTCGTCGCCCTTACGGCAGGGGGTGAGGCGTCGTCCGCCGCCCTGATCGGATTCGGCCTGGACTCGGTCGTGGAGGTGCTCTCCGCGGTAGCGGTTGCCTGGCAGTTCGCCTCGCCCGACCCCGAACGCCGGGAGAAAACGGCGCTGCGGGTGATCGCGATCTCCTTCTTCGCCCTGGCGGCCTACGTCACCACGGAGGCCGTTCTCTCGTTGACCGGTGTGCGCGAACCGGAGCACTCGACCGTCGGAATCGTGCTCGCCGCACTGAGCCTGGTGGTGATGCCGTTCCTGAGCTGGTTCGAGCGACGCTGCGGCCGTGAGCTCGGGTCGGCCTCCGCGGTCGCCGACTCGAAGCAGACCCTCATGTGTTCCTACCTCTCCGCAGCACTGCTGGTCGGTCTCGTGCTGAACAGCCTGCTCGACTGGACCTGGGCCGATCCCGTGGCGGCTCTGGTCATCGCCGGCTTCGCTGTTCGCGAGGGCGTCGAGGCCTGGCGTGGAGACGCCTGCTGCGCCACATCCGCAGCTGCTCTGAGCGGGGGAGGCGATGCCCCCTGTGAGGATGACTGCGGGATGCGTGAGACGTAGTCGCCATAACCCGCGGGTCCTCTAGGGTGAGGTCATGGCGATCAGCGACGCATGGCGTGACCGACTTCTGGGCAGTCTCCTGGGGCTGGCGGTGGGTGATGCCCTGGGTACCGCCGTCGAGTTTCAGGCCCGCGATTCCTTCCCACCCGTCACCGACATGGTGGGCGGCGGGGTGTTCAGTCTCGCGCCCGGGCAGTGGACCGACGACACGTCCATGGCGCTGTGCATCGCAGCGAGCCTGGTCGAGACCGGAACCTACGATCCCCGCGACCAGCTGGCCCGGTTCGTCCGCTGGTACCGAGACGGGTACCTCAGCAGCACGGGCAGGTGTTTCGACATCGGCAACCAGACCCTCACCGCCCTGAGGGAGTTCGAGGTCACCGGCGAGCCCTACCGCACGACGGTCGGTGGGATGAGCGCGGGCAACGGGTCGCTGATGCGCCTGGCACCGGTCGCGATG
>CALLVV010000063.1 GCA_938012815.1 uncultured Propionibacteriaceae bacterium | reverse complement strand
CCAGGGAGTCGATGAGCCGGTACATGAGCGGCTGGGTCATCGAGGGGTCGTCGCCTTCGTTGTGGCCGCGGCGCCGGTAGCAGACCAAGTCGATCACGACATCCTTGTGAAACCGCTGCCGATAGGTGAAGGCCAGGCGGGCGGCGCGGATGCAGGAATCCGGGTCGTCGCCGTTGATGTGCAGCACCGGGGCGGAGATGGCCTTGGCGACATCCGTGCAGTAGGTGGATGTGCGCGATTCGATGGGGGCCGTGGTGAATCCCACCTGGTTGTTGACCACGATGTGGATGGTGCCACCGGTTTTGTACCCGCGCAGCTGGCTCATCTGCAGGGTTTCGAAGATTACTCCCTGGCCGCAGAAGGCCGCGTCACCATGCAGGAGAAGCGGCAATACCGGGAAGTCGTCGCTGCCGACCATGTCCTGCTTCGCCCGGGCGATTCCCTGAAGAACCGGATTGACCGCTTCCAGATGGGACGGATTGGCCGCGACTGAGGCCTTGATGGTGGCTCCGTTGTTGGCGACGAACTCGCCTTCCGAACCCAGGTGGTACTTGACGTCACCTGTGCCGGAGACGTCGATGGTGCCTGCGAACTCGTGGAAGATCTGGGCGTAGTCCTTGCCTACGATGTTCGACATCACGTTCAGACGGCCGCGGTGTGGCATGCCAATGCACACCTCGTCGAGTTGTTCGTTCGCGGCCTGCTGGCAGATCTCGTCCAACAGAACGATTACGGATTCACCGCCCTCCAGGGAGAAACGTTTCTGCCCCACGAACTTGGTCTGCAGAAAGGTCTCGAAGACCTCGGCCTCGTTCAGCTTGTCGAGGGCGTGCATGTGCTCCTGGTGGGTGAGGGCCTGGCGGGGCACTTCGATGCGGTCCTGGAACCACTTGCGCTGCTGGGGATCCGCGATGTGCATGTATTCGACGGCAACGGTGCGACAGTAGGAGTCCTGCAAGATGGCGAGGATCTCCCGCAGCGAGCGGTAGCCCCTTTCCTGCCCGCCGAAGGAGCCGACGGCGAACTCGCGGTCCAGGTCCCAGATGGACAGGCCATGTGTCTCCAGTCGCAGGTCCTCGTGTGAACGCTGCCGGTATTCCAACGGGTCGGTATCGGCAACCAGGTGTCCCACCGAGCGGTAGGCGTTGATGAGTTCCAGCACTCGTCCCTGTTTCGCCACCTGATTCTCACGGTGCGTGGAGATGTCGACGCTCCAGCGCAACGGCTCATACGGAATGCGCAGGGCCTCGAAGATCTTGTCGTAGAAGTCCTGCTCCCCGAGCAACAGCTGGTGGATGATCTTCAGGAACTCGCCCGACTGGGCACCTTGGATCACGCGGTGGTCATAGGTGGATGTGAGTGTCGTGATCTTGGAGATCCCGAAGTCGTCGACGTGAAACAGCGAAGTTCCTTGGAACTCCGCGGGGTAGTCGATGCTCCCGACCCCCAGGATCATCCCCTGCCCGTTCATCAGGCGGGGTACGGAATGATTCGTACCAATGCCCCCGGGATTGGTGATGGTGGCCGTGGTTCCGGCGAAATCCGCCACCGTGAGTTCCCCGGCGCGCGCCTTGGCAACGATCTTTTCGTAGTCAGCCCAGAACTGGGCGAAATTGAGTTTCTCGCATCCCTTGATGTTGGGAACAAGGAGCTGGCGGGTGCCATCCGGTTTCTTGAGGTCGATGGCGATCCCCAAGTTGATCGTGGGATTCTCGATCAACGTTGGTTTGCCGTTGATCACGTCGTAGGAGTTGTTCATCGCAGGCACCACTTTCAGTGCCTGGATCATCGCGTAGGCGATCAGGTGGGTGAAGCTGACCTTGCCGCCCTTGGACGTTTTCAGAAAGTTGTTGATCCCGGTGCGTTGGTCGATCACGAGCTTCATGGGCACGGAGCGCACAGACGTGGCGGTAGGCATGCTCAACGAGGCGTCCATGTTCTTCGCGGTGCGCATCGGGGCCCCGCGAAGCACGGTCAGGCGAGGTGCCACGGCGGAAGGTTCGGGTCGCAGCGACGGGTTCGGGGCATTGGCCGACAGACCGGCCCCGGTGCCCGGAGTGGAGGGAGATTCCCTGGTGGGTTTGACCGATTCCACCATCGGCTGGTTTCCCTCTTGCCGAGAGGCGCGTTCCGGTGGGGGGGAGGCGAGATGATCCCCCCGCGTCGAGGAAGCAGGGGCCGTGTTCGTGGGAGTGGATTTGCCCTTGAAGAAGGCCTGCCATGATTCGTCCACGGATGATGGGTCCTTCTCCCAGGCCTCCCGCATCTCGTCGATCAACCAGGAATTCGCGCCAAATGCATCATGTGAGTCAGGTGTTGACATCTTCGCCAGTGGCCGCTGCCACAATCCCCTTACTTGAGACTACTGCTTGGGCGTCAGGCTTCCTCGCCCGAGGAACAGCTTAGCGAACCTCGGCCGGGGCGAGGACAGGATGTGGCGCGCCACGCGAGTCCTGCCGTGAACCCCATCAGGATCACGAGAAGCACGTTGCGAGCTATCAGTGTGGAGGATTCGAACCCGGAACCGTTGGGGATCGCCATGATGCCCATGGTGCCCCAAGGATAGGTGTACTGGGTGAGCACCGCGATGATCACCATCCCGATCGCCAGAACCCGGCGAGGGCGTTTCAACCATGAGTTGGTACCAAGGCCGAGCAGGGCTGCCAACGGCCCCGCCAGCCACTGGACGTACTGTGTGGAAAGGGTTTTGTTCGCGATCACAGTGGCGAGCACCACGGCGAGCACTGACAGCAGGATGGCCTGGGCCAGGTTTTTGTCGCCCGAACGGAACTTGCGGAGCAACCTCCACGTGAGCACCACGGTGAGAAGGATCGAACCCACGGTGAGGAATGTCGACAGTCCGAGCAGGGTGTCGATACCCGGTCCGCGGAATTCGATGGCGTTGTACTCGCTGAGCTCCACCTGCCAGGCGGGGATTTTGGTGAACGTCCGCAGGAAGACGAGTGGGGTTGCGGGGACGGATTCCATCTGGAGTCCCCGGTTCGACTGCCAGGTCAGGGGAGACACAGAGCGGGTCCATCCGCCGACCAGCAGGGACGCGAGCCCGAGGGTGAACCCGGTGACAGCGAAACCGATCAGGCGGTACCGTCCTCTTCCGGCGTGCAGAGAGACGGGGGCAGACATCGGGGCGATCAGCAGGGCGGGCCAGAGCTTTATTGACGCGCCGAGACCGATCAGGGCACCCGAGGCAGCGGGATGGCGGTTGAGCCACAGGCAGGCGAGGGCCACAGCGGCGGCGGTCAACATGTCGAAGCGGAACCACACGATGGGTCCACAGGCCCCTATGAAAAGGATCCAGAAAACCGATGCCCCCACCGAGCCGTGCCTGAACAGCATCACCGCCACGACTCCGTCGAGCAGTAGCATCGACAGGGCGAAGACCGGCAGCCAGGAATTGAACGCGGTGCCCCGGTAGGGCAGGGATGCGGTGAACCAGACTGCTATGAGAAGCACGATCAGGGCGGTGCCCCCCCAAAACGCCAGTCTTCTGCGTCCCCAAACCCACAGTGCGGTGAGGAGGGCGACGCCGATCATCGCTGCTCCCGACAGGAGCAGCGGCAACCACCAAGGATGACCGCCCCCGAGCGTGTAGAGCAGCTCCAGGAACCAGACGGCAGGAAGGGGGTATTCCACCATCACCCCAGAGCTGACCAGCGCCGTCGTGCACTTCAGGTCACGGCTGCCGTCGCCCAGCAGACACCAGAGCCAGTAGCCGTAATAACTGACGTCATTCTGGACGAAGGTGCCTTGGGGGATCTTCCACAGCAGAACGTTGAGTGAGCGGGTGGCCGTGAACACGAGGACGAGTATCACGGCCCACTTCGTGCGGTGGGCCCTTCTGACGGGCACTGCTGTGGTCTCGGTCAAGCACGGACTCCCTGGAGTTATGGGCTCGCCGGCTGGTCCAGCCGTGAAGCGCCCCCGCGAGGATTCGAACCTCGGCACCCGCCTCCGGAGGGCGGTGCTCTATCCCCTGAGCTACGGGGGCTTCGACGGGCGATAGGCTAGCACGAACCCGAAGTTCCGGGGCAACTCGGCGATTTTTCAGGAAATCGTGGAGTTCCGGATGCTCACACCACCCGGGGACGTCACCAGTTTCACGCGTTCCGCGCCAGGGTCCAGAAGCCTGCGGATCATGAGTTCTCCGGCGAGGCTTCTCTGACGTTCGGTCTCGAGAGCCACCGAGGTCGGGGGGATGGCTGGGCTACGGGCGAGGAAGGTTTCGTCTATGGTTGCGATGGCCAGTTCATCCGGGATCATGATCCATTCGGATCACGCCAGCGCCAGAGGGCCGAGAGCAGCCAGGTCCTTTCCCACGAAGAGTGCAGTGGGTCGAGGTCCGGGGCCCTCCAGGAGCCGTTCGGTAGCCGCGAAACCCCCGTCGTCGGTGGTGTCGCAAGGTTCCACCATGATGTACCCGGCCAGCCCCTCAGGAACTCTCCGTGCCACGGCTGCCTGATGTCGTTGCCGAGCGTCCCGATGGCCCCGCTGCGGTTGTGGGTCAGGTTCCTGGCCGCGGTGTTCGGACGGTAGTCGAGTTCGCGGATGGCCCGTGCGATCGCGTCGTGGGTGTGGTCGGTGATTCGACCCTGCAGGTATCGCGAGACGGTGGATTTCGAAACCCCTGCTCGCGGGGCCACGTCGCGGATCGTGGGTCTTTCAGCGGGGCGTTGTGAAAACGAACCTGGCCCCATGGCCGCAGGCTTGTCTGATCGCGGTGGTAGCCACTCTCGGTGGTCTGCTGTTTGGTTACGACACCGGGGTCATCAACGGTGTTCTGGACTCCATGAAACCCGTTTTAGGGTTGACCGACTGGACCACCAGTTTCATCACCTCGGTCCTGATATTCGAAGCTGCGATCGGCGGTGTGTGCGAGGAGAGCGTTTCCACTCGTTTCGGCCGGAGACGCAGTGTCCAGTTCTTGGCGCTGATCTTCATGGTGGGAGCTCTCGGCTGTGTTCTTTCTCCCAGCTGGATGGTGCCGACGGTCTTCCGGTTCATCCTGGGGCTGGCGGTCGGCGGGGCGTTCGCGGTGATGATCACCAATCGTTTCCGCAGGCGCGTGATGAGCATCCTGGGCTTCTGCCTGACGACTTTCTTCCACATCCCGGTCGGGCTCTCTGCCCAGTTCGTGCCCGGTTGACTTCGACGGCAAGCCCTACCTGATCTTCGTGTTCGTCGCGCTGTCCGTTTCTCCATGCAGGCTCTCATCGGT
>CALLVV010000062.1 GCA_938012815.1 uncultured Propionibacteriaceae bacterium | reverse complement strand
CGTGGGACCCGGGGCCGGTTCCGATTCGTGGGTGAGGTCTCAGCCCTGGGGCCAGGAGGGCATGGAGAGCAGGGTGAAGGTGGTCAGCGCCTCGTGGGGAGCCACCAGGGTGCTGTAGACCCCCGCCTCGACGCGCCGCATCCCGCGCTCCTGCGCGGCGTGGGCATCGTGTGCCAGGGACATGATCTCCCAGCGCTCGCCGTCTTCGGTGATGCGCATGGCGCGCACCGGGATGCCTTCCCAGGTTCCGTGGACCTTCACCACCCCGGCCTGGGCGATCTGGTCGAGTTCGATGACGATGCGCCGCTGGGCGCCGTTGTCGTCGCGCCGCAGCCCGATCACGTCGCGCAGCGACCCGTCGTCGCCGAAGTTGAACTGCCCCGGGGAGAAGGAATCGGCCTCCTTGATGCGGAAGGCCTGCATGCTGAGCGGGTCGGGGCTGCCAGGTGGGGTTTTCGTGCCGTCGGGTTTCTTCCACCCCATGAACAGGCCCCGGTAGGTGGCGACGACCTCGGCGGGCGCTCCCCCGGTTTCCCGCCGCAGGATCTGCGCACCGGCCCGCAGGATCGTCGGGTCGACGTAGAGCCGCGAGGCCTGGGGGTCACTGGGCAGGACGACGACGCCGTCGCCTTTGAAGGGTGGCAGTTCCAGGAAATCCCCCCTGGCAACTGCTCGTTCCTCGTCGGTGGTGCCGCCCATGGCGGGATAGACGGTGTCGGTGGGCAGCAGCGGGAAACGCAGGGTGTGGACGACGTCCGCTCCAGCCAGGGGACCTTCGGGCCCGTCGAGGTCGAGCGCGGCGACGAGGCCCTCCGCGGGGTCCTCGGGGTTGATCGAGTCCGCGGACACGGCGTAGCCAAAGTTGAGCGCGTACCCGCGCTCGAGGTATGCCTCGAGCAGGTCGGGGACAAGAAGCTTCTCGAGCCAAGTCGTCATCGGATTCTCTCTCCGTCGCGGAAACCTGTTACCAGGATCATGTCACTTCTTGGCGCCGCGTTCGGAGAACGAACATGTCGAACGGATGGACAACAACTTCTCCAGTCGGGTTTCACACGGCAGCAAGCACATGATAACGGCCGGGTCGAGGAGTTCTTCCTTGACCCGGCCGTTCGCTGGACCACCCGGTCAGCTGCCGGTCCTCGGCAGGCCGGGCCTCACGGGCAACCTTCTCGTTTCCTCCCCTGTCGCCGTCGGAACACCGGGGGCGGTCGGGCTCACCGTGACGGTGGGTTCAATCGGTGGGCTCGGGGTGGGCGAGGCACTCGGATCACCACTTTGCGACGGCGAAACACTCGGAACACCAGTCGGCTGCGGCGACGGCGAAACACTCGGAACACCAGTCGGCGAGACGGAGGGCCCGGGACTCGGGGCAGAATCCTTGGTGTAGGTATTGGTGACATTCACCCTGACAGTGTCATCCTTGACAACAGTCACAGCCTGACCCCTGTCAACACTCAACGAATAACCAGCACGCGGAGAAGGCACCTCGGAGACCACCTCACACGAAGTACCCGCCGGGAACCTACCCACAACCCTGTCCACACCCGCGGTCACCGCCACAGTGCCCGTGGCAGCGACAGCACCATCATCATCCTCACCTGCGGCAGAACACTTGTACTCGATACCGAAGCTATCGGTGCCCTCGGAACCACCATCAACAACAGCCTTGGAAATCGCAAAGGCTCCGTTGGGGGAGGCCTCGGTGGTGTTCATCAGCGAGACGGGAAGGGTCACCTGGTCCTCGACTGTGAAGGTGACCTGGGTCTTGTCACCGTTGATGCTTACCTTTTTGTTGGTCGACGAGAACACCGGAGCGCCCCAGGTGATTCCGGGGGTCGCGGGATCCGCGGAGGCCACGTCTTCGCTGAGGGTGACCTTTGTTCCCTTGGGGAAGGTCGGCATGTACGGGGTAGTACCCCCGACCGTCACGGTCAGTTTCGTCGGGTTCTCCGGTGCATCCCAGCCGGGATAATCCGCTGCCGTGGTGCCTGCAGGCAGGGTGTAGTTGACGGTGACGTCGAACTTCTGGCCCCGCGGCGGGACCACGTCGCCCCGGATGCTCTTGCCCACCTCAAAACCGCCGAAACCCTGCTTGTAGGTGACGATCGCCTTGAAGGACTCGAAATAGCTGCGAACAGCAGTAGGAGTGGTGTGGCCAGCCTCGACGAAGGTCGCGGCATTGGTGTACTGGAACCCGGGAACCACCGTTTCACCGCCCGTGAAGGGGGTGTTGAAATCCACCCGGTAGTCCTTTTCCGTGGAAAGCGGTCCCTCGACCTTGAAGGTGACGGTCCGCCCCTCAATGCTGGGGGTCACCTTGAAGCCGTCCAACTCGCCGGTGCCATTCCCCTTGGCGACGACACGATCAGTGGCCTTGCCGGTGCCGGGATCGCCGTGCACCTCGATGAGCCGCACGGTGGAGGGGTCCGGCACCTCCAGTCCCGCGCTGATGGCGTCCTTGATGGTGACGGGTCCACCGTTGGGGTAGTTGTTCTTCAGCCAGGTGCCACCGAAGGTGACGCGCCAGTTGATGACCTTCGATCCGGACCCGACCCCGGTGGCGCCCTTGACCGCCCTGGTGCCCGGGGTGAACGGCACGATCCCGGGCGCGACGATGTCCTCACCCCAGGGGTGCTGGAGCACGTGGTTCTGTCCGTTGATGACGAAGGTACTGCTGGTTCTGGACGTGACCCCCTCTGCCACCAGTTGCGCCCGCAGCGTCCCCAGGATGTCAGTGCGGCCCCGCACCACGTCGTTCAGGGTGCACGTGATGAGGCTGGCCTTGATGTTGCAGTCACCGACCCGGGTCGCACCCACCATGAGGGGTTTGATGACTTCCCTCTGGGAGTTCCCCGCGTCGCGGTTCACGAATGGTTCGGGCATGGAAATGGAGAAGGTGTCCCCCGGCTGGGGATTGGCGGCCGTGGCGTCGAAGGAGACGTCCAGGAAGAAATAGTTTCCCCGGAGGAGTTGACGCCCTGGAGCGGGCACCGGGACGCCGTCCTCCGTGACGTGGGTCAATGACACCGGACCGAATTTGATGGCGCCGTTCTCCTCGGCACGCGCCGGCGTGTCGTGTGTTGGGATGCCCAGCACAGCCAGCACGAGAGCGGCCAACATCGCGATGGCGCGCCGCCACGGCGACGACGTTCGGACATCTGTCATGACTCCCCCTCCTGAAACCTGCGACCCCAGAAAATCGCCCGGGGAGACGCAATCATGGGTCAGCATATGGGCAATCCCCGGCACCCGGAAAGCAGAGATGGAAATGCTTTTCTTTCATCACGGCAAACAACCATTCAAACCCGGCTAACGGGATCTAACTTTCGGGTCGTAGGACAGTTCTCCCCCAACCCGGTTGAGTCGAAATCGCCATTTCGAAGCCGGTTGAGCCGGAGCGCGAGGGACGAGCAGTCCGAGTCGAAACCACCGGCATCCGAACAGCATGCCCGACCACAAGTCCACAGACACGCTCACCATGGTTTCAACACGACCAGCTTCGCCTTTTCCGTTCTCGCACCTTCCGATGCATGCGACGGATTCAGGTCTTGAGCAGCGCCCCCGTGAGGAAGTCGACGGAACGTCGCACCCGGGCCGGAAGGTCCGCCATGGCACTGCGCCCGGTGGTGACCTTGACGATGTCGAGGTACAGCACGGCGTAGATCGCGTGGGCGATGTCCTCGAGCTCGGCCGAGGGGTCTCGCGGTTTCGCCCGGTGCAGCAGCATCACCTGGAGGATGGCCTGTTCGACGCGAGAGACACTGCTGGTGGCCTCTTCCCGGTGCTCGACGCTGCCGAACAGAGCCTCACGTTCGTAGGCGAGCATGTTCTCAGGGTGGGTCATCGATTCCTCAACGACCGGCCGCAGGATGGAGATGATCGACTCAACCATCGTCCGCCCCTCTGTCGCCTCCGACAGGCCTGCCTCGATGCCCTCGGCGAAACGGCTGTTCATCACCGCGACGAGCAGCTCGGCCTTGGAGCCGACGTACCTGAACAGGGTGCCCACCCCCACCTCCGCGGCCTCCGCGATCTCCGCCGTGGTCACCGTCTCGTAGCCCTTCTCGGCGAAGAGCCTGACGGCGGCCTCCAGGATGCGTTCCTGCTTGGCCGTCTTTTTGCGCTCGCGCAGCGAGGTTCCCGGCGTCGGCTGCAGCATGTTCATCGTTATCACCTGGCTCGTCACGGAACGTCGTCGGAACTGCTTCCACGATACCATTTTGGAGCACGCTCCAAATGGAGTACAATCCGTTTTAGGGGCGTCGCGGAGGCCGCGGCGCCGGATGGATGAAAGCTGGGAGACATGACTCGCAAGGCGTACATGATCGGCGCGGGGATCGGGAACCTCGCCGCTGCCGTCTATCTGATCCGCGACGGCGGCTGGCGCGGCGACCAGATCACGATCCTGGGGCTTGACACGCACGGGGCGAACGACGGCGCGGCCGTCAAGGAGTTCGAGGGTGAGTACGGGCACCACCCGCTGGGCAATTCCGAGGGTTTCCTCAACAGAGGCGGGCGGATGCTCAACGAGGAGACCTACGAGAACTTCTGGGATGTGATGAGCAGCGTGCCGTCGCTGGACCAGCCGGGCAAGTCCGTCACGCAGGAGATCCTCGACTTCGATCACGCGCACCCCACCAAGGACGTCGGCAGGCTGATCGACTCCGAGGGACTGCGCATCTCGGGCCCGAGGGGGTACCGGCACATGCAGTTCACCAACAAGCAGCGTCTGCTGTTGACCCGGTTGATGATGCTGCCGGAATCGCGCGAGAGCGAGCTCGACGACGTTTCGATCCGCGATTGGTTCGCCGAGACACCGGACTTCTTCACGACGAACTTCTGGCGGATGTGGGAGACCACGTTCGCCTTCAAGGACGTCTCCTCCGCGGCCGAGCTGCGCCGCTACATGAATCGCATGATCCTCGAGTTCTCCCGGATCAACACCCTGGAGGGAGTCACCCGCACGCCGTACAACCAGTACGAATCGGTCATCCTGCCGCTGCGCGCCCACCTGCAGGGGCAGGGCGTCACCTTCATCACCAACCGCAAGGTCACCGAGTTCGTCTTCGCGGACACCCCACTGCGCGACGAGATCATCGTCACCGGGCTGAGGTACGAGGAGGTGGACAACAACGACGCCGAGGGCCTGATCGAGGTACGTCCCGAGGATCTCGTGTTCGACACCAATGGTTCCATCACGGACTCGACCTCGATCGGCGACCTGGACACCGCAATTGTCGAGGACCACCGTTACGCGCCGTCGGCTCTGCTGTGGAAGCAGGCAGCGGGACGGTTCTACAAC
This sequence comes from uncultured Propionibacteriaceae bacterium, assembly GCA_938012815.1. Lineage (GTDB taxonomy): Bacteria > Actinomycetota > Actinomycetes > Propionibacteriales > Propionibacteriaceae > Arachnia. The sequence continues at coordinate 3,796 of CALLVV010000062.1, read as the reverse complement.
CTCGGCCATCCGGACAAGTTCTTCAACGACCGTTCGCAGTCGGAGTGGACGAGCTTCACCGTCACCACCTCCGACCACAGCCTCATCAACGAAATCTCCCGGCTGACCCGCCAACTGCCCGGCAACGCGCTCAACACCTTCGTCGACTCCGGCCCGTTGATCTCCCTGGTGGTGCACCACCAGCCGCACTATCACGCCCAGACCCCCGAGCAGGGAGTCTTCTGGGGGTATGCGCTCCATCCGCGCCGCCCGGGAGATTTCATCGCCAAACCGTTCATCGAGATGACGGGGCGGGAGATGCTGCTGGAGACGATTGGGCACCTGGGTCGCATCGACACCACCGCGCACCCGATCACGGATCGCGTCGACGAGCTGATGGCCTCGGTGATCAACGTGGTGCCCGCTCACATGCCCTACGCGTCGGCCCTGTTCAACCGGCGCACCACGCTGGACCGCCCGAAGGTGGTGCCTGACGGGTCGAGGAATCTGGCGTTCGTCAGCCAGTTCGCCGAGATGCCGTTCGACATGGTTTTCACCGAGCAGTACTCGGTGCGGTGCGCGCAGGTGGCCGTGTACACGCTGTTGGGCCTGGACAAGCCGTTGACGAAACTGCACCACTACGAGCGGGATCCGCGTGTACTCACCAAGGCGGCCTGGGTGATGTTCCGCTAAGAGGCCACCCGCATGATCTCTCCCCCACGGACTCGTCTGCCTTGCGGAAGGCCAGCAAACCGGATTCGGAACGGGGAACCATGGAGCGGGCGACGGGAGTCGAACCCGCCTCTGAAGCTTGGGAAGCTTCCATTCTACCGATGAACTACGCCCGCGCGTCGCTCAGTGACGGACCCCAGTCTAGCGGAGGTTCGCACACGCTTGGCAAGCCGGGATGCACCAGGCCACGACGGAACCCCCTATGCTTGCCGGCATGAACATCCTGGGCATTGACGTTGGCGGCTCCGGCATCAAGGGTGCCCCTGTTGACCTGACGCTCGGAGACTTCGCCGAGGCCCGGGTGCGCATCCCCACCCCTGCCAAGTCGAGTCCCAAGAACGTCGCGGCAGTGGTGGCGGAGATCGTCGAGAACTTCAAGGAGCAGATTCCTGCCGGCTCCCGCATCGGCCTGACCATCCCGGCCCCCGTCGTGCACGGAAGGGTGCCGTTCATGGCGAACCTCCACAAATCGTGGGCGGGACTCGAGGCTGCGGAGTTCTTCGAGGACCAGCTGGGACGACCCGTCACCCTGGTCAACGACGCTGACGCCGCCGGATTGGCCGAGGTCCACTACGGCGCGGCGAAGGGCAACGATGGCCTGGTGATCATGACCACCCTGGGCACCGGAATCGGCAGCGCCATCATCCATCGCGGGGTGCTGGTGCCGAACGCCGAGCTGGGGCACGTGGAGCTCGACGGTTTCGACGCGGAGACCCGGGCGGCCTCCTCCATCAAGGACAAGGAGAAGCTCAGCTACAAGGCGTGGGCCGTTCGTCTGCAGCGCTACTACAGCCACATCGAGATGTTGTTCTCTCCCGACCTGTTCGTCGTCGGCGGCGGGGTGTCGAAGGATTCGGAGAAGTTCCTGCCCTTGCTGAAGCTTCACACCCCCATCGTCCCGGCGAAGATGCGCAACCGGGCGGGAATCATCGGCGCGGCGCTCGCGGCACAGGACGCCAACCTGCATCCCGACCACATCGAAGCTGGTTGAGCAGGACCGCGACGCAGAGCAGGCCGTCAGCTCAACCGGATTCGGGATCGCTCAGGCAGCAACGAGACCGGTGAGGATCAAGGCGATGATGACCGCACCCAGGATCACGCGGTAGACGAGGAAGCTCGTGAACTTGTTGGAGGAGACGAACCTCAGCAGCCAGGCGATGGTCGCGTAGGCGACCACCCCAGAGACCACGGTGGCGACGAGCGTCGGCCCCCAGCCGATCGAGGCGTCGGCAATGTGCTTCCCAGCGGTGATGGCCTCCAGGCCACCGGCGGCCACGAGAGCGGGGATGCCCAGGAAGAAGGACAAGCGGGTGGCCGTGACCCGGTCGAAGCGCAGGAACAGGCCGGCGGAGATGGTGGCGCCCGAGCGGGAGATGCCCGGGAAGACCGGGGAGAGGGCCTGGAAGCAGCCGATGATCAGGGCATCCTTGATACTGACGTCCCGCATGCCCTTGGTGAGGTTCTGCTGGCGGTCGGCCAGCCACATGGCTGCGCTCCACACGATGAGCGCCCCGGCGATGACCCACATGGAACGGACCGGGCCCTCGATGAAGTCCTTGAGCAGCAGTCCCACCACGGCCACCGGAATCGACCCGAGGATCACACCCCAGCCCAGCGTGTAGTCGGGGTCCTGCCTGGCCTCCTTGCTGGCCAGCCCCTTGAACCACGCCACCACGATCCGGACGATGTCCTTCCAGAAGTAGATGATCGCGGCGAGGATGGCGCCCACCTGGATCACCGCGGTGAAGGCCGTCATGCCTTCCGAGCTGATCTCGTAGCCGAGCAGCTTCTCGACGATGTTGAGATGTCCTGTGGAGGAGATGGGAAGGAACTCCGTGATCCCTTCGACGATGCCGAGGATGACGGCGTGCAGCCAGTTCATGGGTCTCCTGGGGGTCGGGCCGGACAGCAGCAGGGCCGAGGCTATCACCCGGATCGACTGAGCTGAAGCGGCGTCAGCGCCACGAGACGGGTGAAGCCCACCGGGTTTACCAGGTTTGTGTCGTGTGCCCTTAGCGGATGGTTGGGTGTCGTCTTTTTGGGTGACGGGAGCATTGAAGTTTTCGGGAGCGATGGGCGTTGTTGCTTGTGGGGTGGTTGCCAGTGTCGCGCGTCAGACTATGTGGCAGGGGTGGTTAGTTGTTGATGCAGTGCTCTAGTTGCAAGGTGAGATCTCGATCGCTGAGGCAGCCCGCGGGGAGAGGGTTTCTGAGTAGGCGATCGGGAACTGGAGACGGCAGTTCCTTGAAGGTGGCAGAGCTGGGATCGTGGCGGGTAAGTCCAAGCCCGCGTTCCGGGAGCAGCAGCTTGAGGCTGAGTCGCCGAGGGGACCATGGCCCCAACCGGCTCGTATGGCTGCGCGGGATCTTGTGGTCGGACATGCGTTGGCCAAGCCGGCCTGGGGGGCATCGCAAGATCTGGGCGATGACCCGTCATGATGGGCACTTGGCGTCGCAGGCGACTGTGCTGCAGCTGCTGCGTGACGAGGGCCTGTTGCTGCCCTCCGACGTACACAAGCAACGTCGTGAACTCGCCAAGGACCGTAAAGCGGTGTTCGCGAAGATCCCGAACGGCCCGAATCAGGTGTGGCAACTGGATCTTGCCCGAGTTCGAGACCACAACTGGTGGAACCTGACGGATCACGGGATGCCGGGACTGGTACTCCAAGCTTGAGTACCCATTCCATACCTCGCCGACTGCGAACCAGCATGACGCGATCGCTGCGGTCGAACTCGCCCTGGTCGATTACGAGCGCATGCTCGGGCATCCGCTGGCCGATACCTGCCCCATCGACGAGAACACCGGAAAGCTGCTACCCGTGGTCACGATCGTGACCGATAATGGTGGCCCGTTCCGGTCGCTGAACTTCGAGCTGTTCATCACCTCTCACCCTGACCTGCGACACGTCCGCACACGGGTCCGAACACCACACCAGAACGAGTCCCGGGAACGCGGGTTCGCGACGTTGAAGCATGAACGCCTGCCCGACGCATTGACGCTGGTCGAGCAAGCCGAGGACTACCGCATCGAATACAACACCGCGCGCCCCCACGAGACCACCGCCTGGAACCAGCCCCTCGAAGTC
>CALLVV010000061.1 GCA_938012815.1 uncultured Propionibacteriaceae bacterium | reverse complement strand
GCGGACGCGACGCATCTCGCCCAGCGAGGCGGGCAGGAACCCGCGCAGGCCGATGTCGACGATCAAACCACCCTTGACCACCTCGATGACGGAACCGGAGACGACGCCGTCCTCTTCCTTGATCTTTTCGATCGTGCCCCAGGCGCGCTCATACTGGGCACGCTTCTTGGACAGGATCAGGCGGCCCTCCTTGTCTTCCTTCTGCTGAACCAGGGCCTCGATCTCGTCGCCGACCCGGACCACGTCGAAGGGATCGACGTCGTGCTTGATGGAGAGTTCCTTGGATGGGATGACGCCTTCGGTCTTGTAACCGATGTCGAGGAGGACTTCGTCCCGGTCGACCTTGACAACGGTCCCAGAGACGATGTCGCCGTCGTTGAAGTACTTGATGGTGGCGTCGACGGCCGCCATGAAGGCTTCCGGGGAACCGAAATCATCGACCGCCACGGTCGAGGCCTCAGTGGAGGAGGAGGACATGTAGTAGGGCTTTCACAATAAGGTTTCGCCCTGTGCCCTGTCCTTCATCCCGGGTCGGGATGGGACTCGGGAGGACGGACGCGCCAACCCCACTCGGTCCGGGGGCAGGCAGGCCACAGCGCCGTTCAACTCTATCGTTACCCCAGGAAGCGGTCAAGATCAATCCAGCCCGGACGATGCTGAGGTAGACAAAATGCGGTAGGCCTGTTTGCCACGGGTGGGGCAGGGATTAATCTGTTCCCCGTGAATCTCGTCGAAGCTCTCAAGAACCGGAAGGTGCAGATCGGCATAGCCGCAGTCGCCGTCCTCCTGGCCGTAGCCCTGACTCTCATGTGGGTCCTCCAACCCAAGAGCGACAACTCCCAGGCCGGCGCCACGGCGTCGGCCAGCGGAACCGCCGACGGCACGGTTGTCACTTCCCCCGATGCCTCCTCTCCCCCAGCCAGCCCAGGGGCCTGCGTCACACCCGACGCCGCTGGTTTCATCCCGGTCCGCTACTCGATCGAGAGCATAGGCGTTGAGGACAAGGTGATCTCCGGAGGCCGTGAGGAGGACGGAGCCGTAGCCGCCCCGCCGAAGGGCGAGCCCCGGACCGCCCTGTGGTGGAACGAAGGCCCGAAGGCCGCTTCCAACGCCGGCCAGGTGGTGTTGACCATCCACACCTACCAGACCGGTGACGCCGTGGGGAACAAGCTCTACGGCGACAATGGTGGTCTGCTCGCGGAAGGCTCCATTCTGAAGCTCTATGGAGAAGACGGTCGCGTCGCCTGCTACCAGTACACCGAATCCCAGAAGCTCGCAGTCTCCGAGTACAACCCGGATTCGGACGTCCTCGAACGCCACGAAGGAGACCCCGGGCTCGCCATCGTCATCTGCTGGGACCACAACAAGAGCACCAACGAGTGGGATTCCCGCGCCTTCATCAAGTTCAAGCCGGTGACCCACGCAGCTTGATCCCGAAGGGTCGGCGGCTCAATGAGCCGCTGTGAACCACGAGTCGCCGACCCCGACCGAAACCTCCAGGGGCACCGCCAGTTCCATGGCGGTGCCCATTTCCTTCCGCACCAACTCCTCCACCGCTTCTCGTTCACCCGGGAAAACTTCCAGGACGAGTTCGTCATGTACCTGGAGCAGCATGCGGCTGCGCAACCCCGCCGCAATCAACCCGCGTTCAACCTCGAGCATCGCCAGCTTGATGATGTCGGCCGCGGAACCCTGGATCGGGGAGTTCAGCGCCGCTCTCTCCGCCATCTCGCGCCGCTGCCGGTTACTGGAGCTCAGATCCGGTAGGTAGCGTCGTCTTCCCAGCAGGGTCGATGTGTAGCCCGCCCTCCGGGCCTCGGCCACCACCTCCGCCAGGTACTGCTGCACCCCGCCGACCCGCGAGTTGTAAACCTCCATCAGTTCCCTCGCCTCGGCGACGGAAATCCCGAGTCGGGTGCTCAACCCGTAGGCTCCGAGCCCATAGGCGAGCCCGTAGTTCATGGCCTTGACCCGAGCCCGCATCTGCCCCGTAACCTCTTCCGGGTCGACCCCGAAGACGATGGCCGCCATCTCCGCGTGGAAATCCCTGCCGGACCTGAATGCGGCGATCAGCCCCCCATCGCCCGAGACGTGCGCCATGAGGCGCATCTCGATCTGCGAGTAGTCGGCGCTCATCAGCGCCTCGAACCCATCGCCGGCCACGAAGGCGCTGCGGATCCGCCGCCCCAGTTCGGTGCGGATGGGAATGTTCTGCAGATTCGGGTCGGTGGAGGACAACCTTCCCGTCGCAGCGATGGTCTGCACGTAGGTGGTGTGGATGCGGCCATCGGGCTGGATGGCTGCCAGCAATCCGTCGACGGTCTGCCTCAGCCTGATGCGATCCCGGTGCGCCAGGAGATGCTCCAGGAACGGGTGCCCGGTGCGTTCGAAGAGCCCCTCGAGGGCCTCTGCGTCGGTGGTGTACCCGGACTTCGTGCGTCGGGTCTTCGGCATGTCGAGTTCCTCGAACAGCACGGCCTGTAGCTGCTTCGGAGAGCCGAGGTTCACCTCGTGCCCCAGCACGTCCCACGCCGCCTTCTGGGCGGCCACAACGGCGGAGTCGAACTCGGCCCGCAACCCGTTCAGGACATCCCGGTCCACGGCGATACCAACGCGCTCGCAGTTCGCCAGGGTCCGTTGCAGCGGCAGTTCCACATCCCTCAGGAGCTCCGCCGCGGGTTGGGACTCGAGTTCAGGCCGCAGCACCCGGGCCAGTTCCGCAATCGCCCGGGCATTCAGCATGGCCGCCCCGGCCGTGGCCCCCTCGTCCACCTCGAACAGGGATTCCTGGGCCTCGGCGGCCACCTCCGCCACCAACTCGCGGTGCAGGTACCGCTGTACCAAGGAGGCCAGTTCCTGCCCCCTGACGTCAGGCCGCAGCAGATAGGCCGCCAGGGCCACGTCCAGGACCACCCCACCCAGCTCCCAGCCTCTGGCCCATATCGCCAGCAGCGGGCCCTTTGCGTCGTGGACCACCTTGGGGCGTTCCACGTCGGCTAGCCAACTCGCCACCGCTTCGTCGTCGGCGGGGGTCAGTTTTCCGGGATCGACGAACGCCTCCGGCCCCTCGGCGGCCGCCAGGCCGAGGCCCCGCAGATCACCCGTTCCGGCCCCCCAGACGCCGACGAATGAGAGAGCCACCTCCCCCGCGGCGTTCTCCTCCAGCCAAGCCGCCACCTCACCGGGTTCCAAGGCCCTTCCGGTGACGGTGAACGCCTCCCGGGTCTTGTTCTGCTCATCCCCGTTGTTCCCGTACAGCTGAGAAAGCCGTTCCCTCAGGGAACGGAACTCAAGGGCGGCGAACAACTGTGTGACGGCTTCCTGATCCCAATCGCGGCGTTCAGTCTGTTCGAATCCCACGGGCAGTTCCAAGTCCCGCAGCAGCCGGTTCAGGCACCGGTTGCGCCGCACCTCGTCGAGATGGTCCCGCAGCGACTGGCCCGCCTTGCCAGGAACCTGCTCGGCGCGTTCGATGATGTTCGCCAGGCCATCGTAGGTGTTGATCCACTTGGCCGCGGTCTTGGGGCCGACCCCGGGAACCCCGGGCAGGTTGTCGCTGGTCTCCCCCACCAGCGCCGCCAACTCCGGGTAGCGCCGCGGCGGTACGAGGTATTTTTCCTCCACCGCGGCGGGTGTCATCCGCATCAGGTCGCTCACCCCCTTGCGCGGGTACAGCACCGTGGTGTGGTCGGTCACCAGCTGCAGGGCATCGCGGTCACCCGTTGAGATCAGCACCTCGTAGCCCGCGGCCTCCGCCTGGGTGGCCATGGTTGCGATGATGTCGTCGGCCTCGTAGCCGGGCAGTTCGACGTGCGATATCCGCAGCCCGTCGAGGACCTCCTTGATCAGCTCCACCTGCCCCCTGAACTCCTGCGGCGACGCACTCCGGGTGGCCTTGTATTCCGGGTAGGTCTCGTTGCGGAAGGATTCCCGACCCACGTCGAAGGCGACGGCCACGTGGCTCGGTTTCTCGGCGGTCAGCAACCCGATGAGCATGGAGATGAAACCGTGCACTGCATTCGTGTGCTGTCCCGTCGAGGTCTGGAAGTTCTCGACCGGTAGCGCGAAGAAGGCCCGGTAGGCCATGGAGTGTCCGTCGATGAGGAGCAGGCGATTCACGCCACCAAATCTACTGTGCGAGACTGGCAATCATGATCGACGCCACTGCGCTACCTCTCTCGTCGCTGCATGAGAAACTGGGTATCGAGATCACCCGGGCCAGCGCAGCGGAAGTGGTCGGTTCCATGCCGGTGACAGGAAACACCCAGCCCGCCGGACTGCTGCATGGGGGAGCAACCGCGGCCCTGGTGGAGGGTCTGGCCTCTTCCGCGGCCTGGCTGCACGCCCAACCGGAGCGGATCGCGGTGGGAGTCGACCTCAACATCACCCATCTGCGCCCCGTCACATCGGGCAGGGTCATGGGCAGGGCGGTTCCTGCCCATCTGGGAAACGGGACCACCGTTCACACGGTGGAGATACGTGACGAGAAGGGGCGGCTCACCGCCGTCGGTCGCCTGACATCCCGGCTCATGATTCCTCGGGAATGATCATTTCTTCCGTTTGTGGGAAATGACGCCCTCGGCGACCTCACGCATCGACTTGCGCAGATCCATGGCGGTCTTCTGAATCCACCGGAATGCCTCCGGTTCGGTCAGCCCCAGCCCCTCCTGCAGCATTCCCTTGGCCTGGTCGATGATCTTCCGGGACTCGAAACGGTCCTCAAGATTGGCCAGTTCCTCCTCGATGGCCCGCAGCTCCGCGAAACGCCCGATTGCTACCTCGATGGCTGGCACCACCTCGTTCGCCCCGAAGGGTTTGACGAGATACCCCATCACACCGGCGTCACGTGCCCGCTCAACCAGTTCGCTCTGGCTGAAGGCGGTGAGCATGAGGATGGGGGCGATGCGTTCCTCACCGATGACCTCAGCTGCGGTGATGCCGTCCATACCGGGCATCTTCACGTCCATGATGATCAGATCGGGTTCCAGCTCCCGGGCAAGTTTGACGGCCTCCTCGCCGTTCGCTGCCTGCCCCACAACTTCAAAACCTTCTTCGGTCAGCAACTCCACCAAGTCGAGGCGGATGAGCGCCTCGTCCTCGGCAATGAGCACCTTCTTCGGCCGCTTCTGGCCCATGCTTCTAGCTCCATTCCCCTTCGAGTGGACCGACAGGTCTCCAGACATGGATTCAGCAGGCATTCTAGCGCGCCACTAGGGGTTTGGGCGAAGAAACGAACAGTTGTGGCACAATAGCCTTCGTCGCCCGGGTGGCGGAATAGGTAGACGCGACTGACTCAAAATCAGTTGGCCCAAAAGGCCGTAGGGGTTCGAGTCCCCTGCCGGGTACTGCGACACGAAAATGTGGGAGCCGATGAACCGGCTCCCACATCCATCCCGCCCGGCACGCCCTCGCCCGGACAGCACGCTTCACAACAGGGCTTGGGTGTTGTTCTCGTCCTTGGCCTTGACTTTGTGAACACGAAGGTTGTTCGTCTTCCCCGGAACCCCCATGGGCGATCCGGACAGAATCACGATGCGTTCGCCAACCTCGATCATGCCCCGCTCACGGAGGAACGCGTCGACGGTTTCCACCATCTGCTCCTGGACCGTGAAGTCGGGGGTGATGTGAGCCTCGACACCCCAGGTGAGGGTCATGGCCTGCCGGGTCGTCACCTCCGGGGTGAACACCAGCAGCGGGATGGAGGGACGCAGGCGGGACAGCCGCCGGGCGGTGTCGCCGGACTTGGTGAAAGCGACCAGGTAGCGGGCACCGACCCGCCTGGTGACCTCCACCGCCGCGTGCGCGAGAACACCTCCGGTGGTGTGGGGATCCCAATCGATGGTGTGGATCTCGGCGTGGCCGTCGTGTTCCGTGGCTTCGACGATCCGGGCCATGGTCTGGACGGTCTCCACCGGGTAGTCGCCGACGGAGGTCTCGCCGGACAGCATCACACCGTCCGCACCGTCAAGGATCGCGTTCGCCACGTCGGAGGCCTCGGCACGGGTGGGCCGCGGGGAGGAGATCATGGATTCCAGCATCTGGGTGGCGACGATGACGGGTTTCGCCCATTTGCGTGCCGCACGGATGATCTGCTTCTGGACCAATGGCACGTCCTCGAGCGGAAGTTCGACCCCGAGGTCGCCGCGAGCAACCATGAAGGCGTCGAAGGCATCGACGATCTCCTGGAGGTTCGCGATCGCCTGCGGTTTCTCCAGCTTCGCGATGACGGGGATGCGGCGGCCCTCCTCCTCCATGATTTCGTGGACCCGTTTGATGTCGTCGCCGCTGCGGACGAAGGACAACGCGATCATGTCGATGTCCTTCGAGAGCGCCCAGCGCAGGTCCCGTTCGTCCTTCTCGCTCATGGCTGGAACGGACACGGCGACCCCGGGCAGGTTGATTCCCTTGTTATTGGAGACCGGACCCGCGACGACCACTTCGCAGAGCACCTCGGTGGGCGAGACCTCCAAGGCCCGCAGCCCCACCTTGCCATCGTCGATCAGGACCTGGTCACCCGGTTTCACGTCTCCGGGGAGACCCTTGAAAGTGGTGGAGCAGCGTTCTTTGGTTCCGAGGACGTCCTCGATGGTGATGGTGAAGCGGTCCCCCCGCTCCAAGTAGTGCTTCTGGTCGTTGGCGAACCTGCCGAGACGGATCTTCGGCCCCTGGAGATCGGCCAGGACACCCACGGTGCGACCGGTGATCCGGGCGGCTTCGCGTACGGCATTGAGACGGCCTTCGTGCTCGTCGTAATCCCCGTGGCTCATGTTGAGACGAGCGACATTCATTCCGGCGTTTATGAGTTGAACGAGACGGTCGGTCGTGTTTGCAGACGGACCCAGAGTACAAACGATCTTTGCTCTACGCACGCCGCAACCCTACCTCACGACCTCAGTCTGACCTCACCTCGCGCAAGGCGTGTTCGAGGTCCCGGGGCAACTCCGATTCGAACTCGACACGGTTTCCCTCCACCGGATGTTCGAAGGCCAGGCGGGTGGCGTGCAGCCACTGCCTGTCGAGCCCGAGCCGCCCAGCCAGGGCGGGATCCGAGCCATAGAGCGGATCCCCGCAGCAGGGGTGCCCGATCGCGGCGAAGTGTACCCGGATCTGGTGAGTGCGCCCGGTCTCCAACCGGACCTCGACCAGGGTGGCCGCACGGTGCGCCTCGAGGGTCTCGTAATGTGTGGCCGATTCCCTGCCACCCTCCAGGATCGCCATCTTCCACTCATGCCCCGGATGACGGCCTATCGGTGCGTCAATAGTTCCCGAGAACGGGTCGGGATGCCCCTGCACGAGCGCCTGATAGGTCTTGTCCACGGCCTTGTCCCGGAACGCCTGCTTCAGCACGGAGTAGGCCCGTTCGGAACGGGCCAGCACCATGAGCCCGGAGGTCCCGACATCGAGCCGCGAAACCACCCCCTGCCGCTCAGGAGCCCCCGATGTGGCGATGGCGACCCCCACTGCGGCCAGGTGTTCGGTGACGGAAGGGCCTTCCCAACCCAGGCTCGGGTGAGCAGCCACCCCCGCTGGCTTGTCCACCACGACTATGTCGCGGTCCTCATGGATGATCTCCAAGCCACCGGTCAGCCGTGGTTTCGCCACCACCCGGGTGGGTCGGGGATCGGTGACCAGCTCCAGCATCGCCCCCACGGCAACTACCCGGGAGGCCCGCTTCACCGTCTCACCATCCAGCAGCACCCCACCGGCCGCGATCAGCTCAGCCACCCGGGAACGACTGTGCCCCGTCACCCGGGACGCGACGACATCGACCCGTTGGCCCGCCAATGCATCCGGCACCAGGAAAATGCTCATTTCCTCCCGGACCTCTTTTCAACGTCAGAGGGGCTGCACAGGCTCAACAACACCACAAGGACTGCCGCGCTGGTGATACATATGTCGGCCACGTTGAAGATGGCGAAGTGAGGCAGCTGGATGAAGTCGACGACATGTCCCAGTAGCGGAGCGGGGGCTCGGAAGAGCCTGTCGTGCAGGTTTCCCGAGATACCCGCCATCAACAGCCCGACGGCGAGTCCTTGGGCAAAGGTGCGAACCTTACGCAACGCGATGAAGACACAGACCAACAACGCGATGATCGCGAAGATACTGAGCGCCAAGGTCATCGATGTCCCGAGGCTGAAAGCCGCTCCCGGGTTGAACGTCAGGTTGAACCGCAGCAGAGTACCGACCACCTCGACAGGCCGCCCAGGGGTGACGCCATCCAGCACGGCCTCCTTGGAGGCCTGATCCGCTCCCAACCCCAGCAGGGCGACGCCAAAGGCCAGCAGGGTCGGGAGCCTGCGGTTCAGCGGCGTTCCTCGCGCTGCTTGCAGGTGACGCACATCGTCGCCCGCGGGAAAACCTGGAGTCTGCCCTTCCCGATCGGGTCCCCGCACACCTCGCAGAGCCCGTACTGTCCTTCGTCGAACAGGTGCAGGGCGAGCCGCGCCTGATCTGCCATCTCCCGGGCGTTCTGTGCCAAGGACAACTCCTGATCGCGTTCAAAATTGGACGAACCGACATCGGCGGGATCGCGTCCGGCTCCATCGTTGCCCTGCAGGAGGAGATCACTCAACTCGCTGTCGGTGGCGGCCACCTTCTTGTCGAGTCTCTCCAGTTCCTCGACGAGAACCTCACGTTGTTCCTGGATTTCCTCCGAGGTCCATGGTTCCTCGCCGTCACGGACGGGAAGGATCACGGGCTCTGAGGGGCTGGTGGGTGGCATTGTCGTCCTCGGGGTTTGAGTGATGGTCCGGTGGAGAGTACACCTTCACCGGACCATCAACCAGTATTTGCCTTCTCTCAGGCCAAGCGGTCCTGAGCGGCGAGCGCATCCAAGCGCGGGGTCCTGGAACGCTCAGCCAGCTCCGGAACGTCCAAGGGTTCCGGAAGGTTCTGTTCAAGGGACTCGAGATGCCGCGACAGGTAGCCCCGCATGTTCTCGCGGTAGCTGGACTCGAAGCCACGCAGCGCGGCGACCTTCTGGGTGAGGACCCCCTGCTCCCGTTCCAGTTCGGCGAACAGCTCGGTGCGACGGCGATCCACCTCACCATTCACACGGTCCGCACGGCTCTGGGCGTCACGGTTGATCTGGTCCGCGTTGACACGAGCCTCGGATTCGATGCGCTCGGCGCGGGTGCGAGCATCCGTGGTGATCTCGTAGGCCTGTTGTTTCGCCTCGTTTATCTTGCGCTGGGCTTCATTGTTGGCCTCGTCCACGAGCCTTTCCGCCTGCTCCGTGGCCAGCGACACCAGCCGCACGACCGCGGGGGTGGCCTCTTCGCGGGTGGCAACCTGGAGGGTCTCCGTGTTGCCAGCCATGTGGCTGACGCGGGAACTACGGGCCTCGTCGAGTTCGCGACGAGTGCGGTCGAGCTCGCTGCGGAGCCGCTCGTTGTCCTGGGTGAGCTGTGCGACACGCTTGTCATCCAGCTGCCCGGGAGCCGCGACGGGAACTTGCTGCTTGGCCTGCTGGGCCATCTGGTTGCGCAGCCGCTCGATCTCTCCGCGAAGCGAGTTGATCTCGTGGTCCTTGGCGGCCAGGGCCTCATCATTGCCCGCGGGCACCGAATCACCAGTCGTGCGGGCAGCCTCAACCTCACGGCGAAGCAGGTCCCGCTCGTTCTCGAACTGCGCGAACGACTCCTCCACCTTGTCGATGAAAGTGTCGACATCACCGACCTCGTAACCGGTGGCACCTCGGCGTGCCATCCGGAACCGGACTCGGCGAACCTCTTCCAGGGTCAGGCTCATCTTTACTCCCACACGGTTGAAGAATCTTTGTGCCCGATCCTGAGAAACCCCGGGCACAACGTTAAGGTTACTCTAATAGTTCAGCAGATCCAACGACCCTGAGCGAGAACGACACGCCCGGTCAGAACGGGATCCAGAGAGCGAGGCTCCTGAGCAGGTAGATCACCAGGAACAGCGCCAACACCGCCAGATCCAGTGCAACCGCCCCCATCCGCACCGGTTTGATGAACGAACGAAGCAACTTCAGGGGCGGGTCGGTGATGAAGTAAACGGCTTCCACCACCACCAACACCACCCCGCGCGGGGTCCAGCCCCGACTCATGAGCGGAATCCAGGAGAGCAGTACCCTCGCCAGGAGGATCAGTGTGTAGATCTGGAAGAACCAGGACAGCGTAAGCGAAACCACGGGTCAACTCTGGTTGAAGAAACCACCGGTTGCCAGCTTCTGCTTGTCCTCGGGTCCGACGACGAGGTTGTGCGGGCACAGCAGGAAAACTTGGCTGGAGATGCGTTCGATGTTGCCACGCAGCCCGAAGATCAGGCCGGCGGCGAAGTCAACGAGCCGCTTGTCCTCCCCGCGTTCCATGTCCGAGAGGTTCATGATGACGGGGATACCGTCACGGTAGTTCTCCCCGATGGAGCGGGCCTCGTTGTAGCTGCGGGGCCGCACATAGATGATTCGGCTGAGATCTGTCACCTGACGCGGCTCCGGGGTGGGGGTGGGTACGGATGCCGCCCCGGAAGCCGGAGCAGGAACCGGCGCCGGTGCAGGCGCGGATACATCGGACCTGACGGCGTGAGGACGACGGTGGAGCTTGGCCACGGGTTTGGGTTCGGACTCCGGCTCCACGTACTCATCCACCGAGTACTCCTCGGACAGCTCGTCCTTGGGGTCGCTGTAGCGCCCGTCCTCGACGAGACCCATCCATTCAGCCAGCTTCCGTACACCCACGGCACGCCTCCCTAAAACGCTTTCGTCGCTTGAGACTACAGACAAGGTGCCCGGAACCGGGTGCAATGACCGCCGACACGCCGTCACTTCATGAAGTCGGGCACATCCAGGTCGTCCTCATCGTCTGCCCGCAGCGGTCGCGGTTCCGGACGGGTCGGCGGCATGGGTGTGACGTGCGGAGGGGCCATGCGGGAACCGGTGAGAGGTGTGCCCCCCACGATCGGGCTGGGACCCCCGGGAGTAGTTCCTCCAAGACCTCCACGAGGCTGGGGCGGCTGCTGCTGGTTTCCACGGGTGGCCTCGATGCGCGGCGGACGGGGCGGATGCCCGCCATCGAAGCCGGCCGCGATCACGGTAATTCGAACCTCGTCGCCCAGCGCATCGTCGATGACCGTTCCGAAGATGATGTTTGCCTCGTCGTGCGCGGCCTCTTCGATGAGCTGGGCCGCGGCCGAGACCTCGAACAACCCGAGGTCCGAGCCGCCCGCGATCGACAACAGCACTCCGTGGGCACCGTCGATGCTCGCCTCCAGCAACGGAGAGGAAATCGCCATCTCCGCCGCGGCTCGGGCCCGGTCCTCGCCCCGAGCGGATCCAATGCCCATCAAAGCGGAACCTGCCTGGCTCATGATCGATTTGACATCTGCGAAATCGAGGTTGATCAGGCCTGGAGTGGTGATCAGGTCCGTGATGCCGGAAACACCCTGCATCAGCACCTGGTCCGCCTGTTTGAAGGCGTCGAGAATGGCCACCTGGTGATCGGTCATCTGCAACAGTTTGTCGTTGGGGATGACGATCAGGGTGTCCACCTCCTCCCGCAACGCCTCGATACCGGAATCGGCCTGGGTGGCGCGACGACGACCCTCGAAAGAGAACGGACGTGTCACCACACCGATCGTGAGGGCGCCGAGGGAACGGGCGATCTTGGCAACTATGGGAGCCGCCCCTGTGCCGGTGCCACCCCCCTCACCGGCCGTGACGAAGACCATGTCGGCACCCTTCAGGGCCTCCTCAATGTCCTCGGCGTGGTCCTCGGCCGCCTGGCGACCCTTGGACGGATCCGCCCCGGCTCCCAGACCACGAGTCAACTCACGGCCGACGTCGAGCTTGACGTCGGCATCGCTCATGAGCAACGCCTGGGCATCGGTGTTGACGGCGATGAACTCTACGCCGCGCAGCCCGGCCTCAATCATCCGGTTGACGGCGTTCACCCCGCCGCCGCCGACACCAACGACCTTTATAACCGCCAGGTAGTTCTGAGATGCGCTTGCCATGACCGCCATTCCTGTCCTCGTAGTCGAAAAGAAGGCTAGGGGCAGACGGGCGCACTATCCAACGACCATGCCGCAACTTCCAGAAATCACCTCAACCATAGGTTGAGGGTTTCTGGGCTGTCAGCGTGTCGTCGGGGCGTGCGGAGCTGAGACGTCGTAGACGCTGGCGTCCTGACTCAGCAACACCGAGAGCACCTGGGCCTTCACATGGGATTGCTCCGCACTACCCCACACGACGGTGTCCCCGTCGGACAACTGGATCTCAATTCGATCCACGGCCGACGCCTGGAGCAGTGTGATCCGATCCCCCAGCACCGGGGCCACAGCGGAAACCACCGTGGCCACGTCCTTCAAGAGACGCTGATCGGGGGCCGCTATGTTCGCCCTGACGATCTCCTGCGTCGTTTCTCCCCCCTCGTGGAACACGATACCGTTCGAATCGACCCAACGGGCCACATCCTCGTCCATCCACACGTAGGCGAGGGTGCGTTCGGTGACCGTGATCTCGATGGTGTGCGGGAAGTGCCTCTCCACGCGCACCTCGGCCACCGGCGCCAGCGCCGCCACCCGACCGCGGATCGCGTCCACGTCCTGAGCGGCGAGCGGGCCGCCGAGCTCGACGGCGGCGGCGTCGGTGACCTGCTGCTCGGTGAGCAGCGACAAACCATTGACCTTGACCTCGGTGGCAGCGAACACCGAGGAGAACCAGACCAGCCATGTGGCGATCCCGGCCAGTAGCAGCACGAGAAGCCCAGAACCCAGGACGATCCAGCGGATCCGGCGCTGCCTGCGGCGCTTGGCCTGCAACGCCTTCTTGAACTCGCCCGGTGTGGTCGTCAACTGTTCTGCGCCTCCGGGCGCCGGGCCAGCAGCGGTGCCAGCAGCGGGCCCACGATCGTGACGTCGCCACAGCCGAGGGTAATGATGAGATCCCCGGGGCGGGAGATCTCATTCAGGGCCGCCGGGAGGTCGTACTTGTCCACCACGTAGACCACCTCGCGAACCCCGTGCCGCCGGGCAGCATCCACCACGAGCTGCCCCGTGACCCCGGGAATCGGGTCCTCACGGTCACCGCAGACGTCGTTGATGACCGCGATGTCGGCGAGGGTCAGCACCTCGCCGAGTTCCTCGTGGAAATCCGCGGTCCGGGAGTACAGGTGCGGCTGGAAACAGGCGATCAGACGCCCGTCCAGTCCCGTGTCCTCGTTTCCCACCTCGGTTGCGTGCCGCGCAGCGCTCAGGGCCGCCCGGATCTCCGTCGGGTGGTGGGCATAGTCGTCGTAAACCCGGATCCCGGCGGTGTCGGTGATGAGTTGGAACCGGCGCAGCGTTCCCGTGAACCGTCCGAGCGCCGCCAGCGCCTCCTCATGCCCAAGACCGAGGACGCGTCCCGCCGCGTAGGCGGCCGAAGCGTTGGACAGGTTGTGGTTGCCCGGCACCTTGAGCCGGAGCACACCCGTCTCGTCCTCGTATCGGAGAATTCCGGTGATACCCTCCCTGACCGGGCTGGCGTCTGAGACCCGCACGTCGGCGTCCTCTGCGAATCCGTAGCGGATCACCCGCCGATCCTCGGCGCGAAGCCTGTCGGCCAGCACGCGGGCACCGGGATCATCCACGTTCACGATCGCCCACTCGACGGTGGGGAGGGTCGCGAAGGTGTGGTAGCCCTCGCTGTAGGCCTCCGGGGTGCCCCAGTTGACCAGGTGGTCGGGTTCGACGCTGGTGATGATCGCGATCCGGGTCGGGTACTGGAGGAAGGAGCCATCCGATTCGTCCGCCTCGATGACGAAGGCATCCCCCGTACCGATGTCTGAACTGACCCCGGTGGCCGCAAGTTTTCCGCCTATGACGTAGCTGGGATCAGCCCCGGCCTGTTGCAACATGACGGCGGTCATGGCCGTGGTGGTGGTCTTGCCGTGGGTACCAGCGATCGAGACCCCACGCCTACCCAGCATGAGGGCGGCCAACGCCGCCGAACGATGCCAAACCCGCAGGCCGCGGCGGCGTGCCTCGGCGAGCTCCGGGTTGTCCTCGCGGATCGCCGAGGAGATCACCACGGTTTTGGCATCACCGAGCTGGGATGCGTCGTGGCCGACATAGCAGGTGATTCCCGCCTCCCGCAGGGAGTCCAGCGTGGCAGAGTCCGATCGGTCGGAACCGCTGGTGGGGATGCCAAGCTTCGCGTAGAGCCGGGCGATGCCGTTCATCCCGGAACCACCGACGGCTATGAAATGAACGGGGCCGATCTCGGCAGCGGGCTGGACCTCGATGGGGGTGAGCAAGCTCACGATTTCTCTTCTCCTCGAACGACGTTCACGGCGGCCCGTGCCAGGACATCAGCGGCATCCGCGGGCGAGTGGGGACGAGCCAGCTCGGCCATGCGAGCCAGTTTCTCCGCATCCGTGATGGTGGGGATCACCAGGTCCGATAGTTTATCGGCGTTGAGTTCCGCCTCCGGAAGCAGGATGCCCGCTCCGTCCGCCACCAGTCCCGCGGCGTTCCGGGCCTGCTCGCCATTGCCCCACGGCAGGGGAATGAAGATCACGGGCAACCCCAGAACCGCCGTCTCCATGACGGTGCCCGCCCCGGCCCGCCCGATCATCAGATCAGCGGCCACGTATGCCTCAACCATGGCGTCGACGTAGGCCACCGGGACGTAGCGGGCCCCGCTCCCGGACTCGATCACGACGTCCGCGTCCGTGAAGTTCTTGGCACCCAGCACGTGCAGCACCTGGATTCCCGCGTCCAGGATGGCCGGAATCGCGGCGGAGAGCGCCTGGTTGATGGCCCGCGCCCCCTGGGAGCCCCCGCTGACGAGCAGCGTCGGCCGTTCGGGGTCCAGGCCGAAACGCTTCCTGGCCTCGGGGCGGGTGATGCCGGGCCGGGTGATACTGCGATTCATCGGCATCCCGATCCGGTTTCCCCCCCGAATCCGGGTGTCGGGGAAGGTGTAGCCGGTGAAGGCCGCGAACTTGGCGGCCACCTTGTTCGCGATACCGACCACGAGGTTCGCCTCGTGCACGAGAACGGGGACCTTCATGGCCCGGGCCGCCAGGTAGGCGGGAATGGCGACGTAACCACCGAAACCGATCAGGGCCTGGGCCTTCGCCCGGCTCAGGATGGCCCGCGCCTGGCGCACGGACTGCCTCAGGTTCCAGGGCAGCTTGACGAGGTCGAGGTTCGGTTTCCGCGGCATGGGTACGGGCCGGATCAGCTCCAGTTTGAGCCCGGCCTGCGGTATCACCCTGGTCTCGAGCCCCTTGTTCGTCCCAATACAGGTGATCTCCACCGCCGGATCCAATTCGGCCAGGGCCTGGGCCGTCGCGATCAACGGGGAGGTGTGGCCGGCGGTGCCGCCACCAGCCAGCACGATACGGGTCACGAGTTCCCTCCCGCCGCGAGCACGCTGGTCATGCGCGGCCCCGCCCCCCGGCGCCGGTTCTCAAGGTAGGCACGGGCATCAGGCGTGTCACGGGCACAAGCCAGCAACACGGCCACGGCGAGCAGATTGGCCATCAGAGCGGAACCCCCTGAGGAGATGAATGGCAGGGGGACACCAAGCACGGGAAGCAGGTTCATGACCACCATTATGTTGACGATCGTCTGGAGCAGGAACCACGCGGTCACCCCGGAAGCGGCGATACGGTTGAACAGCTTGTCGGATTTGAGGGCCACCTGGAATCCGCTGCGCATCAGGAGGGCGAACAACCCGATCACGAGCAGCACCCCGAACAACCCGAGCTCCTCCCCCAGCACAGCAAACACGAAGTCCGTGTGGGCGCCATCCTTCAAACCACCCCATTTCTGTTTACCCGCGCCGAGCCCGAGCCCCCACCAGCCGCCGCTGGCCAGTGCGTACAGCGCCGAGAGGGGCTGGGAAGCGAGGTCGGGGTTGGCCTGCGGATCAAAGAAGGCCATGAAGCGCGCCATCCGGTTCTCCGACCCCATCACCAACACCAGCACGACACCAATAGCCGCCAGCAGCGACGGCACCAGGATCCGCAGCGAGGTCCCGACGAAGAACAACAGGGAGAAAATCATGGCTCCGAAGATCAAGCCGGTACCGAGATCCCGCCCGGCCAGGACCAGCGCCAACATCGCCAACGCCCCCGGGATGAAGGGAAGCAGCAGCTGTGCTGGTTCCTTCAAGCGACGGCGTTTGTTGTGGAACAGAGCGGCCGCCCACAGCACCAGGGCCAGTTTTGCGAACTCAGAAGGCTGAATGGTCAGCAACCCTCCGATCCGGATCCAGTTGCGGTTACCGTTGGTCTCGTAACCCAAGGGGGTCTGGACCAGGACCAACCCGATCATGGAGGCCGCCCATGCGAGGGCCGCCAGTTTTCGGAGTGTCTCGGGTTTCATACGGCTGGTGGGGATCATCAGAAGCAGTCCGACGACCAAGAAGATGATCTGACGGGTCATGTAGTAGTAAGGGGACTCTCCCTGGACGAGCGCGATCACCGACGACGACGACAGCACCATCATCTCGCCGATGGCCGTGAGAATGACCGTCGCGAAGATGATGAGATGGTGATCCGCCATCGGGGACCGGGTCAGCGCCCGCACCACGTTGCCGGACGAACGTCCGGCGGAGGGCGCTTTGGCCATTTAGTGTGCCTAACTGCTCGGTGCCTGAAGGCTCCGGACCGCGCCGGCGAAGCACTCGCCGCGATCATCGTAGCCCGTGAACATGTCGAGCGAGGCGCTTCCGGGGCTCAGGAGCACCGCGTCACCCTCACGGGCAAGACGCGCCGCGTGGGAGACCACCTCGTCCATCACACCATGGTCGCTGCTGTCCAGGATGATCACGGGCACATCGGGCGCGTGTCGGGACAATGCGTCCGCTATGACCTGCCGGTCGACGCCGATGAGGATCGCCGCCCGGATGCGGTCGCGATGAGTGGTGATCAGCTCGTCGAAGCTGGTTCCCTTGGTCTGGCCGCCCGCCACCCACACGAACGACGGGAAGGCCCGCATGGCCGAGTCCGCCGCGTGCGGGTTCGTTGCCTTCGAGTCATCGATCCAGCGCACACCGTTGATTTCGGCCACCTCCGCGATGCGGTGCCCCGCGAGCCGCAGGTCACGGAGCCCCTGGGCCACGGATCTCGCCGGCACCCCGAGGCTGCGCACCAGCGCCGCCGCCGCGCAGGCGTTGGCGACATTGTGCGGGGCGTAGGGCCGCACGTCCGCGACCTTCGCGAGTTCCAGCGCAGAACTGTGCCGCTGGGTGACAAAGGCGCGGTCGACGATCAGGTCGTCCACCACACCGACCATGGAGATCGCGGGGATGCCGGTGGTGAAACCGATGGCGCGGGCCCCTTCCGTGACCTCGGCCTCCTCCACGAGACGTTCGGTCTCCGGTTCGGCCACGTTGTAGACGCAGGCGTTCGTGACCCGTTCGAAGATCCTTGCCTTGTCGGCCACGTAGCGTTCGTACCCCCCGGGTCCGTCGTAGAACTCGAGGTGGTCCTCGTGCAGGTTCAGCACCGCAGCGGAGTGGAGGGCGACGGTGTGCACCCAGTGCAGCTGGAAGCTGGACAACTCGACCACCAGCGCGTCGTAGGGTTCGTCGTCGAGGATGGCCTCCACGATGGGGCGGCCGATGTTACCGACCGCCGCCACACGCATCCCGGCGGCCTGGAGCATGGCCTCGGCCATCTGGGTGGTGGTGGTCTTCCCGTTGGTGCCGGTGACCCCGAGCCACGGGATGGCGCGGTCGGGCTGCTGCATCCGCCAGGCAAGTTCGATGTCCCCCCACACCTGGATACCGCACTCCAGCGCCCGGGTGAGCAGCGGGGTGTCGGGACGCCACCCCGGGGATGTGACCACCAGGTCCGTGTCCCCGGGCAATTCGGCGGTTGCTCCCTTTCCGAGCCGCACCGTGGCGTCGAGGGTCTCCAGGATGGCGGCCTTGTCGGCGTGGGCGTCCGACTCGTCCAGGACCGTGACCCTGGCCCCGAGCGAGAGCAGCCCGTCGGCCGCCGAGTAACCCGAAACACCGAGACCCGCAACGACGGCGTGCACCCGGCTCCAGTCGCTCAGCCGATTCGCCGTCAACAGGAACTCCCTCACTGACCAACCACCCATTCCGCGTAGAAGATGCCGACACCAATGGCGACGCACAGGCCGCAGATGATCCAGAACCGGATCACCACGGTGACCTCCTGCCACCCGAGAAGTTCGAAATGGTGGTGGATGGGCGACATCTTGAAGATACGTTTGCCCTTCGTCGCCTTGAAATACCCCACCTGGAGCGCCACGGAACCGGCCTCCATGACGAACAGGAAACCCATGATCACCAGCAGCAGCTCCGTGCGGGTCATGATCGACAATCCTGCCAAGGCCGCGCCGATGGCCATGGAGCCGGTGTCACCCATGAAGATCCGGGCGGGTTTGGCGTTCCACCACAGGAAACCGAAACAGGAGCCAGCGAGCGCCGTCGAGACCACCGCCAGATCGTACGGGTCACGCACCTCGTAGCAGAGGGGACCGACGCTGGAGACCCTGCCGCACCACTGGTTGAACTGCCAGATGTTGACCAGCGAGAAAGTCGCGAACACCAGCGTCGCGCTGCCCGCCAACAAGCCGTCGAGGCCGTCGGTCAGGTTGGTCGCGTTGGGCCAGGCCATCAGCAGGAAGACGATCCAGATCACGGCCAGGAAGAACGGGAGGTGCAACCAAGGCAGGTCCCGCAGGAAGGAAACGAATTCAGATGCGGGACGAAGACCACGCTCATCGGGAAAGTTGAGCGCCAGCACAGCGAACACGCCGCCTATCGCGAACTGCCCGATCAGCTTTCCCCTCGGGGTGAGTCCCAAGGAGCGTTCCTTCGATATCTTCGCCCAGTCGTCCAAGAAACCGAGGAAACCCAGAGCGGTCATGACCCCGATCAACAGTACCCCAGAAATCGTCACCGGTTCCCACAGGATCAGGTGAGCAAGAAAATAGGACAACACCACAGAGGCAACGATGACGACACCGCCCATGGTCGGGGTGCCACGCTTGGTCAGGTGTTCCTTGGGGCCGTCGTCGCGGATGAACTGACCGTACTGGCGCCGGGTCAGGAACTTGATGAACTGTGGGGTGGCCAGCAGCGTCAGCAGAAGGGACAGGCCACCCGCCGCCAGGATCGTTCTCACTCGGGGACGCCTCCGATCCTTTTCGTCACGGCGTCAGCCACCAGTTCCAGGCCCACGCTGCGCGAACCCTTGACCAGGAGAAGATCCCCCGGTGCGAGTTCCACCCGCGAGGCCTCTTCACGGGTGACCACCCGGGCCTCGATCCCCCGTTCATGTGCCGCTTCCGCCATGATCCCGGCATGTTCCCCGACCGAGAGCATTTCGTCGATCCCGAGATCGGCGGCCAGCGCCCCGATCTCGGTGTGAAGTTCTTCCGATTCGGGGCCGAGTTCATGCATGTCCCCCAGCACCGCCACGGCGCGGGCCCCTGGATGACGTCTGCGCTGCCCGGCGATCAGATTGGCCGCGGTGCGCAGGGCGGCGGCCATCGAATCAGGGTTGGCGTTGTAGGCGTCGTTCAGGACGATCCGATCCCTGCTGCAGCGCACCAGCTCCATCCGCCAGTCCGAACGGGACTCAGCAACCGACAGGGCCCCGGCCACCTCCACAACGGTCATTCCGACCGCCAGACCTGCGGCGGCCGCGGCCAGGGCGTTGGAAACCTGGTGTCTCCCGATCACACGGAGCGAGACCGGTGCCGAGACAGTTTCTCTCCCGCGGGTGACCGCCAGGGTGAATACGGCCCGCGCGAATTCATCAGAGGCGACGTCGCGGGCGGCGACCAGCAGATCCCCCTCGGGCAGGTCGCCCTCTCCGAACCACGCCACCCTGGCCACGGTCGCGTCCCGCATCGCCCGGCAGGAAGGATCGTCGGCGTTCAGCACCGCCCATCCCTCGGGTTCCAGTCCTGCAATTATTTCCGACTTTGCGCGGGCGGTCTGTTCGATCCCACCGAACTCACCCACGTGGGCGCGCCCGACATTCAGCACCAGCGCCACGTCGAGACCCACCAGCGAGGTGAGCCATTCGATGTGCCCGACCCCCCGGGAACCCATCTCGCTGATGAGGAAACGTGTGGACTCATTGATCCTGCAGGCCGTCAGTGGCACGCCAATTTCATTGTTCTGACTGCCCGCGGGCGCAACGGTGGCTCCCCTCGCTTCCAGCACCTGCGCCAGGAGATCTTTGGTGGAGGTCTTCCCGGAGGACCCCGTCACACCGAGGCTCACCATTCCCCGGACGCGTTCCTCCCGGACCAGTCCCCGCGCCAGCCACGAGAGTCCCTGCACGGTGTCCTCAACCAGAATGTGGGGCACATCGGCCTCGGTGACGAAATTTCCAAGCACCGCGGCTGCCCCTGCGGCCACGGCCTGCGGGGCGAAGGAGTGGCCATCGACCCGGGAGCCGGGGATGGCGACGAAAAGACTGCCGGGGGTGGCCTTGCGATTGTCCAGCACCACGTCAGGGCCGACCACGGTGTCGTCACCCACCACCTCGACGGCCGCTGGCTGCATCAGCTCCACCAGCTCGCTGAGCCGCCTCGCCCTCATCGACCACTTCCTTCCATCCGTCGCCAGGTCTCGAGAGCGACCAGGGCATCGTCGAAGGCCACGATCCTGTCACCAATCTGCTGACCCTGTTCGTGTCCCTTCCCGAGAATCGCCACAACACTATCGCGCCCAGCCGTTGCGAGCGCCAGTTCGATCGCGCCACCTCTTCCCCCGCCCTCAACGACCCGGGCCCGTGAATCGGCGGTTCCGGCGAGCATGGCAGCCCGGATGCTGGCCGGGTCCTCGGTGCGCGGGTTGTCATCGGTGATGATCAGGACATCGCTGCGCTCAGCAGCGGCGCGCCCCATCAGAGGACGTTTGTCGGGATCCCGGTCCCCGCCACAACCCACGACGGTTATCACCTCTCCGAATCCCTGGAGAGCATCCAAGGTGGCAGCCACGGCCTGTGGGGTGTGGGCGAAGTCCACGATCACGGTCGGGGCCTTCTCGGGCAACGGCAGCACCTGCATCCGTCCGGGCACCTGCGCCCGGGCCAGGCCCGGAAGTGTGGTCCCGACCGGAATCCCGGCGCGTTCGAGCATCGCCACTGCGATGGCCGCGTCCATCATATTGTGCCACCCGGGCAGCGCCAGTTCCACCGTCACATCCCCCGATGCGGTGTGAAGCTGCGCGCGTCCCCCCAGCGGAAGGACCGGCTCGTAGCCCGTGAGACGGTAGTCCGCCTCCTCGCAGGTACCGACCGTGACGGTCGGAAGGCCGGCCCCTTGGGCCCTGTCGGCGATCCTGCGACCGTATTCGTCGTCGATCCAGACCACGGCCTCCCGGGCATGTTCAGGAGTGAACAACGAGGCCTTTGCCTCAAAGTACTCCTCCATGTTGTGGTGGAAGTCGAGATGATCCCGCCCGAGGTTGAGGAAGGCCACCACTGCGAACTTCAATGCATCCACTCGGGACATGGCCATGGCATGACTGGACACCTCGATGGCCACGGCCTCCGCGCCCCGTTCCCGCATCAGGGCCAGCAACGCCTGGAGATCCGGCGAGTCCGGGGTGGTCACCGTGGAGCGGCCGGATGGCAGCACCTTGCCGTCCAGGCGGAAACCGAGTGTCCCGATGGTTCCGACGCGCCGCCCCGTGGCGGCCAGCGTGGCCTCCAGCAGCGCGACCGTGGTGGTCTTGCCATTGGTGCCGGTGATACCGAACAGTTCGAGCTCACGTGCGGGTTCACCGTAGACGCGGGCGCTCACCTCAGCCATCACGGGACGCAATCGGTGGCTGACCAACACGGGAACCCCCGCGTCTTCTACGATCCAGGCCCCTTCCGGATCGGTCAGGACGGCAACGGCTCCCCGCTCCACGGCCTGGCCGGCGAACCCCGCCCCATGGGCGTGGAGTCCTGGCAGGGCGACGTAGAGGTCACCCGGGCGAACAAGGCGCGAGTCCAGGCAAACCCCGGAGATGGATACCGCGCCGGGTTCTCCCGAGACACCGAGACCCGTCACGGCGTCCTGCAGGCCGATGACGTGGACGGACTCTGGTCTGAGTGTGCTCACTCCCACTCCAGTGGCTCCTTGGGCGCAGGGGTACTTGAGGGCGCCACATTGTACTTGGGAAGAGCCGTCTGGAGCACGTTGTTGACCACGGGCAGAGCCAACTGGCTGCCGAGGTTGCCGTTCGTCGGCTGATCGAGCACGGCGTAGACCAGGAGCTGGGGATTCTCCACGGGTGCGATCCCGACGAAGGATGACGTGTAGCCGTTGTAACACTTGCAGCTGGAGTCGTAGCGCTGAGCGGTACCGGACTTGCCCGCGGTTCGGTACCCGGGAATTGCGCGTTCTGAACCACCGCTGGTGATGACAGCCTCCATCATGTTGACAACCATGCCAGACGCCTCCTCGGAGATCACACGGCGCGACGCCGGGGTTGCCAGCTGGATTGGGGTCCCGTCCGCATTCGTGGCGGAACGGATGATCTGCGGCTGATGATAGGTTCCCCCGTTGACGGCAGCGGAGAGCGCCGCCCCCATCTGCACGACCGAGACGGACAGCCCCTGCCCGAAGGAGATCTGGTCGCGTGTGTAATCGGCCATGCCGGCCTCCGGAAGCGCCCCGGCGGTTTCCGCGGGCATCCCCGACCCCGGGGTCGAACCGAGCCCGAAAGAGGTCAGGTATTCGCGCAGTTTCGCCTTGTCCATCTGACGGGCGAGCTTGATGGTGCCGATGTTCGAGGACTGCGCCACCACACCACGGGCGGTCAACTTGAGTCTCCCGTGCTCGAAAGAATCTTTTACGGTGCCGCTCCCCGAGGTGATGCTGGCCGGCACGTCGACCTTTGTGTCCGGGGTCACCAACCCCGAATCCGCCAGGGCGGCCATGGTCAATACCTTCTCGGTGGAACCCGGTTCGTAGGCCTCGGTCACGGTACGGTTGCCGAGGTTCCCGGCATCGGAAGTACCGGGATTGGCGGAGTCGAAGGAGGGCGCCGTCGCGAGAGCCAGGATCTCACCGTTATTCGGGTTCATCACGATAACCGAGCCGGTTTTCGCACCGGCCTTCGCGATACCATCGGCCAGCGCCTGCTCCGCAAACCACTGCAGATCGGCGTCGAGGGTCAACGAGTAGCTGGCGCCGTTGACAGGTGGGGTGAGAACGCTGGTGCCCAATGGGATGCGCCCGTAGGTGGAGCGTTCGTAGACCTCTTGACCGGGGATCCCGGCCAGCTGCGAGTCAAGCAGCCCCTCGAGTCCCGCGGCCCCTTTGCCCTCCCCGTTGACAAAACCGACAACATTGCTCGCGGACGTCCGGTTCGGGTAGCTACGCAAGGGGTCGTTCTCGGCAAAGAGACCGTACCAGCGGCGTTTGCCGTCCCCGTCGATGCCTTTTTGCATGTCCTCATCGATCTTGGTCCAGGTGTCCGCCGGGACTTGCCTGGCGATCTCCGCGTACCTGGTGTCCTTGGCCGACAGAATCTCCAGGTACTGGGACTCACTGCCCCCGAGGTGGGTGGCGAGGATCTTCGCCACTGCCTTCGGTGCCGCGACGGCCTCTTCCTGTTTCTTCGCGCTCATCGGGTAGCGCTTGTCCGCCCCGTTGCTCTGCACCATGTCCGGGTCGGCCGTGATGCGCATGGCCGGCTGGGTGGCGGCAAGCACCACCCCGTTGCGGTCGGTGATGGCGCCACGTTCGGGCAACAGCTCCCTGGTGTTCTTCATTTTCTCCGCCGCCTGGGCGGCAAAGCTCTGGGCCTCGAGGGCCTGCAGTTGAACAGCACGCCCGACGCAGACCATCACCAGCAGCAGCAGGGTCATCATGAACGCACGGATGCGCATACTGGAACGCCCGAGCGGCAATTTCCAGGTACGCCGCTTTCCTCGGCCGGCCGGACGACGGCTGGGCGGGCGGTGACTCACCGCTCCCCCTCCCCCGCCTGCGAAGTCGCTTCCTCGGTCGGCACCGGACTTGCCTGCGGGGTCATCCCGTCCGTTGACATCGGGCTCGTCTGGGGATCCGTCGGCTCGGAGGAGGCCTGCGCCGGAGGCTGCCGGGCCCCCGACCGACCGGTCAGGTAGGGGGCCTCGTCGCCCTTGACTGACCGGGGCTGCCCCAGGATGGCGCCAGTCGAGAGATCGACAAATGCCGGAAATGGGTTGGGAACCATTCCCAGTTCCGCGGCCCGCAGCGCCAAAGATCCGCTGCTGGAGACCCCCTGCAGTTCCGTGCGGCGAGCGGCAGCCTCGTAGGACAACTGTGTGGCCTCCTTCCGGAGGTTTGCCAGGTCTCGTGACTGGGCCCCGACCTGGGTGGTCACGACCATGACCAAGGCCATGCCCAGCACCACCAGGATCGCGAGTATCAACAGGAAGCCAAACGTGGAAACACGGGCCTTGACCGGTGGGACGAGCCGCAACCGGGGACGCGAGGACTCCTTGGTTGTCTGCTCGACTTCGGCGGCAAGAGCGCTCAACTATGCCTCCTTGACTCGGGCTGCGGCACGTAGCCTGGCGGACGCCGCACGCGGATTCGATCGGATCTCCCGCTCGGGGGGCCGCTCGGCCCCCCGGGTCAGGAGTTTGAAACGAGGTTGTAGGTGTTCGGGGACAACGGGCATGTCCCGCGGTGCTCCATCGGCGACCAGCGCCGCCAAGTGACGTTTGACCGGCCTGTCCTCCAAGGAGTGATAGGACAGCACCGCCAACCGCCCCCCGAGAGTGAGGGCGTCGGTGGCGGCAGGCAGAAGCCCCTCCAAGGCGGCCAGTTCATCGTTGACCGCGATCCTGAGGGCCTGAAAGGTGCGCTTGGCGGGATGCCCCGCAGAGCGCCGGACCGCGACCGGGATGGCATTCGAGATCACTTCCACGAGTCGGCCCGAAGACGTGAAGGGCCGGACCTCCCGTTCCTCCACGACCGCGGCGACGATCCGATCCGCGCACTTCTCCTCGCCGTAGTGACGGAGGATCCACACGAGTTCCGCCGGGGACGCAGAATTGAGCAGATCCGCGGCGTTTCGTCCCTCTCCCCTGCTCATGCGCATGTCGAGGGGGGAATCAACCCGGTAGGCGAATCCTCGTTCCTCGCGGTCGATCTGCAAGGAGCTGAGCCCGAGATCGGCGAGTATCGCATGGACCCCACCGATGCCGAGATCAGCCAGCACCTCGGGGAGTTCGTCGTAGACGGCCTTGACAAGAACGGCTCGCTCCGCGAGGGAACCTAGCCGTTCCCAGGCCACTGCCAGGGCATCCGGGTCGCGATCGATACCGATGAGCCTCGCCGAGGGCGCGGCCTCCAAGACCGCCCTGGCATGACCACCGAGCCCGAGGGTGCAGTCGACGTAGACGGCGTCTGGTGCGGCAAGAGCCGGTGACAGCAGCTCAACCACGCGGTCGAGCATGACCGGTTCATGAATGTCGTAGCGCGTCTCCACAATCGCCTCCCTCCGGCTGCCTCGTCGGCTCCTCAATGCTCATTCCCTTCCCGGAACGGAGGTTCCTTCACCGGGTCGCACCTGGCCTCGGGGAAGAAAGGCCAGGGTCAACCCCGGTGAAGGACCACCGTCTCGGGAAACCTCACTGCCCCAACTGGGACAGCAGTTCCGCGTCGA
The DNA here is from genome assembly GCA_938012815.1 of uncultured Propionibacteriaceae bacterium. Taxonomy (GTDB): domain Bacteria; phylum Actinomycetota; class Actinomycetes; order Propionibacteriales; family Propionibacteriaceae; genus Arachnia. The sequence goes on along the minus strand of CALLVV010000061.1, from coordinate 11,231 downwards.
GTTCGGCGAAACCGGATTCCTGCTCCGCCTGATACTCGGTCCAGTGCGCGGCGTCCCAGATCTCGGCCCTGTTCATGGCACCGATCACTACGACGTCGCGTTCCAGACCCGCATAGGAACGGAGGATCGGGGGGATCGTGATCCTCCCCTGCCGGTCCGGAACCTCGAAGCTGGCACCTGCGGTCAGCATGCGCTGATAGTCACGAACCTGCTTCAGCGTGGAGGGTGCGGCACTTACGGGCGCCATGAGCGCCTCGAAGGTGTCCTTGGGGTAGACGGCGAGTGCCCGTTCCTGTGTGCGCGTCACAACGAGTCCCCCCTCGAGGGCCTCCCGAAACTTCGCGGGAAGGATCAACCGTCCCTTCTCGTCCAATTTCGGCGTGTACGTGCCAAGGAACAACCGGAAACCCCCTCTCCTCCACAAAGCCCCCACTTCGCTCCACTTGCCACCACATTACCCCACTTTCCCCCACCCGAGGCGTGTCCTCTCCACCGGGTGTGTCAGGGCAATCCCAACGGATGTGTTTGAGCTATGCCCTAGGCTTTTTCCACGTCAGGAATAGCGTCGCGAGTCCCAAGGAGCCCCATGACCCAGACCGCTGCAACTCCCTTGGCACTGACCGAGGTGAGTGCGCTGGCAGACCAGGTGAAACAGTCGATTGGCAGTGTCATAGAGGGCAAGCCACATCAGATACACATGGCGGTCCTGGTGCTGCTCGCGCAGGGGCATCTTCTTGTCGAGGACGTTCCCGGGGTCGGTAAGACCGTCCTGGCCAAAGCCCTCGGACGTTCCATCTCGGGAGTGGTCAGCCGTATCCAGTTCACCCCCGACCTGCTGCCGAGCGACGTCACTGGTGTGTCAGTTTTCAACCAGCAGACCCGCGAGTTCGAGTTCAAGCCCGGCGGCATCTTCGCCAACATCGTGCTGGGGGACGAGATCAACCGAGCCTCACCGAAAACCCAGTCCGCCCTGCTGGAGGCCATGGCCGAGGGACAGGTTTCCGCAGACGGGCAGACCTACCGGCTCACACAACCCTTCATGGTGGTTGCCACCCAGAACCCGATCGAGATGGAGGGCACCTATCCTCTTCCCGAGGCCCAGCGGGACCGTTTCATGGCGCGAATCGAGATGGGTTATCCCGGACATCAGGCGGAAATGGCCATGCTCACCGCCCAAGCGGGGGGTGACCAGCTCACCGCCGTCCGGCCCGTGACGGATGTCACCCACGTGGAAAGGGCCATCTCGACAATGCGTGGCATCTACGTCGCCCCCGTCATCAACGACTACATCGTGCGGCTGGTGGGTTCCACCCGCAACAACCCAGAGCTCCGGCTCGGCGCCAGCCCCCGCGCCTGCGTCCACCTGATGCGTGCGGCCCGGGTCGAGGCCGCCCTTCAGGGACGCGACTACGTGATCCCAGAGGACGTTGCCGCCCTGGCGGTTCCCGTGCTGGCCCACCGAGTGCTGCTGACCGTGGACGCGCAGGTCGCCCGTCAGTCGAACGAAACTGTCATCGAACACATAATTGCCACAACCCAGCCACCACACCGGGGTTGACATGCGGGGGTTTCGTTTTGGCCTCACGGGACGCGGCCTGGCGATGCTGGTGTTCGGTGGGCTCCTCACGACGGGCGCGGCCCTGATCGGAGAACCCGACCTGGCTTGGGTGGGGGTTTTCGTGGCTTCCCTGCCCTTGGTGGGCCTGGTGGTCGTGTTGGCCCTGCCGCCGCGCCTGACCTGCGAGCGTTCTGTCATACCGGATTCCCTGCCCGTCGGGGAGATGGCCCGGGTGCGGCTGTCGGTCACGAGCAGCAGGACAGTCTCCTTCTCCGCACTCGGTTTCCGCGACCGACTTCCGGAAGCGCTGGGGCGGGATGCAACCTTCGACCTGATCCGTGGCCTGGGACGCTGGCACCAGGCCGCGGGATACGACGTGGTCACCCGGCAGCGCGGTCATTTCCGTCTCGGCCCCTTGAAGGTGCGCAATCTCGACGCCTTCGGGGTGGCCTGGCGCAGCTGGCAGGCGGCCGGGGAAACCACGTCGCTGCGCGTGACCCCTAAGCTGTGGCCTCTAGCCCTTCCCAAGGGTGGCCGCGCTTCAGGAGCCAGCGGGGACGCCACCCCACAGCGCATCGGAAACGCTGGTACCGACGACGTCCTGGTGCGTGAGCACCGTCACGGTGACGGAATGCGCCGCGTGCACTGGAGGATGAGCGCCAAACGTGGAGAGCTGATGGTCCGATTGGAGGAACAACCCTGGGACCCCGCCATGACGATAATCGTTGACACCCGGGCGGCAGCTCACATCGGCAGCGGCCCCGGATCCACCCTTGAATGGGTGCTGTCGCTGGGTGCTTCCCTGGCCACCGAGCTGCTTCACGACCGTCTCCGGGTCAGTCTCCTGGGCGCCGACGGGATGATCTTCCGCCCCATAAACGGTGAATCCACGGGGGCGGCCTCCCGCTTGCTGGCCACCGTCACCGACGTCGAAGCATCCGGGCGCGCCTTCCTGGAGGATTGCCTCGCCGACCCGGACGCCCTCGGAACAACGCGAACCGTGGTGGCCGGTCTCGGGTTGCTCCACTCCCGCGATGCCGCCGCGCTGGTTGCCGCAACCGCCCGGGTGACCGACGTCGACGCGCTGATCCCTGACGCCCGCGCCTTCCATCTCCCGATGGATGTGGTGGTCGCCCACGAGAAGGCCTGCCGACTGTTGACAACATCCGGATGGAACGTGGCAGCCTTCGGCCCCGATGTCACCGTACCCCAGGGTTGGGGCAGGCTCGTCGCCCAACGGGAGGCCCGATGAAAACTCGTTCCTCCGTTTTCCTGCCCCTTTTGATATCGGTGGCGGTGACCCTGTCCATGTTCCCCCTCGGCCCCCTGCTCACCGCCCCCGTTCTCTCTCCGTCCCTATTCCTGGCGACCGGGGTCCCTGGTCTGATCGCGGCAGCAGCCGCTTTGCTGCGTCTGGGACGTTCCTGGTCGACGCTGCTGGCAGCCTTGTCCGGGGCCGGACTGCTGATCTGGCTGGGGATGAGCGCCACACCGGGCAGCTCCCCCCTGACTGGGATACCGAACCTGTTCGCCAGCGGTTTCCAGGCTCTTCGGGCATCACAACCGCCGATACCCGATCATCCTGCGCTGGGCTGGCTGCTCCTGTTCCTGGCATTCGTGCTGTGGCTGGTCTCCTATGTGCTGGCTGAGCCCTTGGAACAACCGGCCTGGACGATCGCCCCCCTGGCTCTGCCATACGGTCTCACGGCGCTCGTGTATCCCGCGGAACTGGGCGTCACCGGATTTTTGCTGGTAGCGGGTGGCTATGTCGCAATCCTGCTCACGACCGAAGGTCCGGGACTCGCCGGCGGCGGGACGGGATTCCGGCTGGCACGCTGGGTCACCGGTCTGATCACCGCCGCGGTTGCCGCGGCCCTGACCCTGGGTGTCACCTCCGTCCTTCCCATGGGTCAGAAGCAGCCCTGGTTGAACAGCGGCACCGACAAACCCATCCAGCTCAGCGACCCGACCGTCGAGCTGAGCCGCAACCTGCAGCGCCCGAGCCCCGTGGATGTTCTCACCTATCGCGCCAGCGACCAGAAACCCCACTACCTGCGCACCACCGCACTGACCCACCTGACCACGGAGGGAGCGCAGCTGGAGGCCATGCGGCTGCGCAGCTCGGGCATTGGCGAGGCATACGATGCTCCCGGGGAGAAGGTCGAGGTCGATGTCTCGATGCGTTTCCCCTCCCAGTACCTGCCTGCCCCGTTCGCCATCGACGGTTTCGACGCCCCCGGAAACTGGGGATTCGATCAGAACACCCTTTCGGTGGTGGCCACGGGAGAACAAGGCACCGACCAGACCACGAATCTCGACTACCGGGTCACATCGGTGATTCCGGATGGAGGTTCGTCCCTGTCGGCCGCCCGCGCGGGATCGGATCCCGCGGGCGGGGAGACCCTCAAGGTTCCGGAGAACATCCCCGACGAGGTGCGGGACCTGGCCGCCAGAATCACCGGCAACGCGACAACCGACGGCGCCAAGGCCAAGGCCATTGAGCAGTACCTGACCTCTGACAGTTTCACCTACACCCTCCAAGCCCCCTCGTCGACCGGGACGGACGCCATCAGTGCCTTCCTGTTGAACGACCAATCCGGTTACTGCGTCCACTTCGCCACGTCCATGGCGGTGCTTGCCCGGATCGAGGGCATCCCGTCACGCATTGCAGTCAGGTTCACGGGTGGTGTCCCCGACGGGGATGGTTACAAGGTGACCACCGACAACATGCACGCCTGGCCCGAGCTCTACTTCGAAGGCTTGGGATGGGTGCCCTTCGAGCCGACCAAGTCCATCGGTTCCTCCAACCCTGGCGAATCCCCCCCACCAACCTCACCGAGTTCCAATCCCGCTCCTCCCCCGAGCACCGCGACCGATTCCCCTGAGCCCCAACCCACCGAACCGACGCCATCACTCGCACCGTCCCCGGCTCCTTCCCCCGGCGACGGGCCCTCGGAAACCAGTGAGGGCGGCCCCGGGAACCTGGGCTGGCTGCTCTGGGCGTTGCCCGCGCTCCTGCTGTTGGCCTCACCCGCAGTGGCGCGGCTGCTCATCAGAGTGTGGCGTCTGCGCGGCGGCCGGCCCCCGGCGACCACCGCCGCCGCGGCGTGGCGTGAACTGGCAGCCGTTCACAGGGATCTGGGCCGGGAGTTCCTGCCGGGTTCCCCCGTAGAAGCTGCCAAAGCCATGGGACCCGCTCTTCCCGCCACCACGGCGGCGCACCTGCTCGAAGTTGCCGAGGTGGTGCAACGCAGTCAGTTCGCCCGCGAAACCCCCTCCGTGGTTCAGCTTCCCGGGCGGGTGAAACTCCTGGTCCGTGAACTCCGTAGCGACACCCCCGCCACCAAGCGTCTGCTGGCCTTCCTGCTCCCCGCATCCCTGTGGCGGACAAGGGGCACCTGCGACGGGAAAAGCCGGGAGAAATCGCGATAGCCTTTTCCCACCCATACGGTTAGACACCATACAATGGGGATGGGCTAGCTGCCCCAAGCAAGGGACTAGGACGGGAGACCACGATGGCTTTGTCTGAGCAGGAGCAGAAGCGCTTGGACCAGCTTGAGGCCTCGCTGCTCGCCGATGACCCGAAGTTCGCGGACACATTGAGGGGAGCACCCCAGTTCCACGTTCAGCGTCGTCGTGCAGCTTTGGCGGGCGTGTTTTTCGTGGCAGGGCTGACCGCCCTGGTGCTCGGGGTCCAGTTCCAGCCCATGATCTCCATCATCGGTTTCGTGATGATGCTCGTCTCGGCGATCACCGGGATCAGCGCATGGTCCAGGGTCGAGGGTCGGGAGGATTCGACGCGTGCCTCCAGCAGATCCAACCATCCCTCCTCATCCGGAACGGATTTCATGAACAAGTTGGAGGAACGCTGGCGCAAGCGTCAACAGGGCGGCGATCTCTGAATCGTGGCCAGCACCCGATTCCCCACATCATCCGGATTCACCGTCATCAGATATCGGCTGGGAAACGGCCTAGAACTCGCCTTGTTGCCCGACCCGGCCGCCCCGGCCGTGGCGGTCAATCTCAGTTTCCAGGTGGGTTCCGTTGATGAAACCTTGGGACGCACCGGATTCGCTCACCTGTTCGAACACCTGATGTTTCAGGGCTCGGCCAGGGTGGCGCCGGGAGAACACATGTCCGTGATCGAAGCGGCAGGGGGAAACGTCAATGCCTTCACATCCACCGACCGCACGGTCTATCACGAGTGTGTGCCAACGGGGGCGTTGGCGATGGTGCTGTGGTTGGAGGCCGATCGCCTTCGCAGCCTTGCGGTGACCCAGGAGAACCTCGACGCCCAGCGCGACGTGGTGGCCCAGGAGAAGCGCCAACGCTATGACAACCGGCCATACGGGGATCTGCTGGCCGGGCTGGTGGGGCAGCACTTCGATTCCAGACATCCCTATGGGCACCTGCCCATAGGTTCCATGGAGGACCTGGCGGCTGCGAGCCTGGCCGACGTCGCGGCTTTCCATTCGAGGTGGTACCGCCCCTCCCACGCGAAACTGGTGATCTGCGGCGCACTCGACCCGGACGAGACCATCGCCTTGGTTGAACGTTACTTCGGTGACCTCGAGGACCTTTCCCCACCACCCCGAGAGACCATAACCGATTCTCCCCTGCCGGGCGGGAGCATCACACTGACCAGCGACGTCCCCCATCCCCTGCTCTACTGCTCATGGCAGGCTCCAGCTACCGACGACCCCGATCTGCTGGCCCTCGAACTGGGACTGTCTGTGCTCTCCGACGGGCACGCGTCTCGCCTCCACCGCCGGCTGGTCAGGGAACGCGGCCTCGCCCACGAGGTGCGCAGCGCACTGCTGGGTCATCTCCGTTCACCCTCCATCGCCTCTCTGAGCGCGAGACCTGCCGACGGGGTGGACACCCGAGAACTCGCCGAGGCGCTCGAGGAGGAAATCTCCGGCCTGGACACCCCATCCGAACAGGAACTGGAACGGGCGAAGGCCCAGTACGAACGCAGTTGGCTCCTGGAACTCGCCGCTGTCGAGGACAGGGCGGAGGTCGCTGCCGATACGTGGACGGCCCTGGGTGACCCGGCACTGATCAATCACAGACTGGCGGACCTCGCTGCTGTGACTCCCGACGATGTGACACGTGCACTCACAAGTCGCCCTTCCTCCAGCCAGTTGCACTATCTCCCGAAGGCTGCATCGTGATCCGTCCCTCCATCGCTGAGCCTCGCCCCTGGCGTTTCCCGAACCCGTTACGTTCCCGCTTGGACTCGGGCCTGGAGGTGGCTTTCATCGACTTGCCGGGCCAGGCCCTGGCCTCCGCGGATCTGGTGCTGCCCAGTCCTTTGGAAGCTGAACCACGGAATCTGGAGGGGGTGGCCACCGTGGTCCTGCACTCCTGCGACGAGGCCACCGTTACCCTGCCCGACATCGTGGAGCGGTTGGAGTTGCAGGGGGCGGCACTGCTCGGACGTTCCACCTGGGGATACACCAGGCTGGGCGTGAGCGCCCCGGCCCGCCGCCTGCCGAAGGTACTCGAGCTGTTCGCCTCCGTGGTCAGGGAGCCGGCCTTCGACGAACCCGACCTGGCCCACCACGTCGAAACCCAGGTGGCGGCCTGGAAAACGAGAATGGCCTCCCCCACGGCCGTCACCCGGGAGGCCTTGCGTAAATCGTTGTTCGGCCCGGATCAGCGGGAGGGACGCCCCATCGCAGGCTCCCCCGAGACCTTGGGGGCGATCGACCAGCAAGCGGCCCGGAACTGGCACGCGCGCGCATGGGTGCCCCAGGGGTCAACCCTGATTCTCGCCGGCGACCTGAACGGACTGGACACCGACGCGCTAACGGCTCCCCTAGAGGCTTGGCGGGGTACCCGCTCCCCAGCACCAGCCCCCCAGGGAATCCCCGGTCGGCCCGGGATCGTGCTGGTCGATCTCCCGCAGGCCGCCCAGACCGTGGTGCAGGCGTTCGTCCCGACCCCCGGACGTGACGCCCCGGACTGGGCAGCGTTGAAACTAGGCGGGCATATCATGTGCGGGGCCTTCGCCAGTCGCCTGAACCTGGAGCTTCGCGAACGTCTCGGGTACACCTATGGGGTTTCGGGTGGGGTGTCGCCGCGCCGCACCGGGGGCTCCTTCGTCGTGGAGACGGCCCTGAACAACAATTCGGCAGTCGACGCCGTCGCCCGCCTCCTTGATGCGCTCACGCTGACCATTCCCTTCACCGATGGCGAGGTCCTGGACGCCGCCCGCTACCTGGTGCAGGCCTCCCCACTCGAGTACGAGACGGCCGCCGACATCACGGTCCAGACCGCGGCCCTGATCGCCGCGGGTTTCGATCCGGATTTCGTGAACCGGCACCGCGCGGCGCTGGCGGGTGCAACGGCCGAACAGGTCAACGCGACTTGGCGGGCGAACATCCGTCCCGAGGACATCACCGTCGCGATTGGCGGCCCCGCTCGGTTGCTGGAACCCGGTCTGAGGGCCGCCGGAATCGAGGCCGAAATCACCGGTTGAGCAGCTCGAGAGCCTGTTCCGTCTTGGCCTTGGCCTCGTTGGTCTTCTGCTGGTAGGTGGCCAGGTCACCTGACTTCAGGGCCTGATCGGCCGCCACGAAAAGGCCCGTGCTCTCCTTCAGCAGCGCCTTCGCCTGCTCCTTGGCGTCCTCGGAGGTCGGTGGAGTCTGCTGCCCGCTCGGGGGGGTCTCCACAGGCTTCTCCCCCGTCTCGGCCCCGGCATCGCCCTGGAACACCTGGTCGAGGGCTGCCTTCAGGGTGTCACCGATCCCGACGTGCTCGCCGAAACGCGCCACGACGAAACGCAGCGCAGGGTAACCACCGCTGGTGGTGCTGGTTTGGGTGTAGATCGGCTGGACGTACATCAGGCCGCCGCCCACCGGGATGGTGAGCAGGTTCCCGTAGATGGCACTCGTGTTGCCCTGACGATTGAACGGGAGCAGCCGTTCCGCCACGGCCTCGTTCGTCGAGATCGCGTTGAAGGTCTGGCCCGGTCCCGGAATCTGTTTGGCATCCGAGAGCTTGAGTGCTCGCAGCTGCCCGTAGTTCGGGCTGGTCGCATCCGCGTTGACGGCCATGTAGACCGAGAGGTTCTCGCGCCCCCGCGGGACGAAGACCGTTGTATTGGAGTAGTGCGCCTGCTCCTCACCCGGCCACTTGATGGTCAGGAAGTAGGGGGGTTCCTTGGTTCCGCTCTCGCCGCCCTTGACGGGATCGGAGGGCACCTCCCAGATGTCCGACTGCTGGAAGAAGGTGTACGGGTTGGTCGTGTGGTAGAACCCCAGCATCTGGCGCTGCACCTTGAACAGGTCCTGCGGGTAACGCAGGTGCGCCATCAGTTCGGGGCTGATTTCGGACTTCGGGGTGATGAGCCCCGGATAGACCTTCGACCAGGTCTGGAGGATGGGATCCGACTCGTCCCAGCCGTAGAGGGTGACGGTGCCGTCGTAGGCGTCCACCGTGGCCTTGACCGAGTTGCGGACGTAGTTGACCTGCGTGCCGGAGGACGTGCGGTCACCGCTGGTGCGGGTGTCCTTGGTGGCCTGGGTCCAGTCGACCCGGGTCGAGTTCGGGTAGTCGGCGGTAGTGGTGTAGGCGTCGATGATCCAGACGATGCGCCCGTTGACCACCGTTGGGTAGGGGTCGGAGTCCACCGTCAGGAACGGCGCCATCTCCTTGACCCGGTCCACGGGAACCCGGTTGAACAGCAGACGCGAGTTGGAGTTGACCCGTTCGGAGAGCAGCAGGTTGATGTCCCCGAAGCGCACGGCGAACGCGGCCTTGTTCAGGAAGCTGCCGACGGGAACGCCGCCGCTTCCCTGATAGGTGTACTTGGTCTCGGTGTGTTCCTGCCCGCCACCGGGGGTGTCGAGCTCAACCGGTTCTGCTCCCTCGGGGGCCCCAGCGATGACCCAGTGCTTGGATTCCTCACCGAAATAGATGCGGGGTTGTTCCTGTTTGATCAGGCCCTCGGTCGGGATGCCCCCCGAGAAGTAGGTGGGTTCCCCATTCGACTCGCGCCGGTTGCCGTAGGCCGCCACCAGGCCATAGCCGTGGGTGTAGACCGTGTGCATGTTGTTCCATGTGTTGCCCGCCTCGACGGCATTCAGGTCGAGTTCGCGGGCAGCCACGACAGAATCCGTTTCCCGCCCCTCCAGGTCGTAGCGGTCGACGTCGAGGGTGGAGGGGAACCGATAGTAACCACGCACCTGCTGGAGCTGTTCGAAGGTCGGGGCGATGATGGCCGGGTCCATCAACCGGATCGCGGGCAACGCGGTTGCGTCGGCGCGCAACTGACCCGCGCTCACGCTGTCGACGGCCTCGTAGTCGGTGATCTGCACCGCGTTGATCCCGAAGGCCCCGCGCGTCGCCTCGATGTTGTTTGCTATCCAGGGGTGCTCCAGGTCGGGTTCGTTGGGTTTGACCACGAAACTGCGGACCGCCCACGGATAGACGGCAGTGAGGATCATCGCGGAGATCACCAGCAGGCCCACGGCGATACCGGGCACGCTCCACCTGACCCGCCATGCGTTGTAGAAACACAGCAAGGCGCAGATCCCCGCTATCGCGGCGACGATCAGGCTGGCCGGGATCCGGGAGGTCGCATCCGTGTAGTTGACGCCCGTGAACAGATTGTTCTGAGTGGTCAGGTAGCCGTAGCGGTCAAGGAAGGATGCAACCCCGTAGAGCAGCAACGCGACCCCGAGCAGGATGGAAACCTGCCGCTGGGCGGCCTTGCCCGCGGCCTTGAGGTTCCCCGATTTCCGGAAGGCCGTGGAGTTCATGGCCCCGGTGAGGAAATGAACCAGCAGTGACCCGACGAGGCAGGCCACCACCATGAAGCTCACGTAGCTCAGCACGAACCGCCACCAGGGCAGCTGGAACACGTAGAAGGACGCGTCCAAGCTGAAGACGGCGTCCGGGGTGCCGAAATCGGTGGCGCGGGTCCATGCCAGGAAGGTCTGGGACTGGCTGGCCGCGACCCCGCCGCCCAGCAGACCGGCCACGACGGCAGGCAGCAGCATGAGGGTCCGGGAACGCTTGTCCAAGCCGTCGCGAAGCTGGAGCAGCAACTCAGAGTCCAGGTTCGCGCGCCGAACTGGGGGACGCAGACGGTAGGCCAGCACCAGGGAACCGAACAGCCCGCCCCCCATCAGCAACCCGAACCCCAGGAACAACCCCACCCGGGCGGCCAGCTGGGTGGTGAACACCGTCGAGGCGGACACGCTGCTGAACCATAGGTAGTCCGTGTAGAACCGGGAGGCCAGCACCACCAGCAGGGCCAGGACCCCGAAGATCAGGATGGAGATCAGCAGCGGGCTCCGGCGCTTCTCGGTGTCGGCTTCGGCTTCCGCGCTCATGCGTTTTCCTCCTTGAACGTTGCCAGCAGGGCATCGGCCAGGCCGGGGACGAGGTCCTCGGCCCCGAGCAGGTCTTCCGGGTTGCTGAGGACGCGGGCCAGGCCGTGCCGCGATCCGTCGCGCAGCGCACCGACCACCACCCGGACGTCGGTGCGGGCCTCGTGGTTGTTCACGAACTCGATGGCCTCGTCGGGGTCGGCGGGCACTTGGGACTCGAACCGGGGTGGCAGGAAAGCGCGTTCCATCGCGATCGCGCATCCGGTCACGGTCGCCGGCCAGGTCAGGCGCGCCAGCCGCGCGGCGATGTCACCGCCGAGCTGGAAGTCCTC
>CALLVV010000060.1 GCA_938012815.1 uncultured Propionibacteriaceae bacterium | reverse complement strand
CGTTTCCGCCAATGACTTCGATGGGATCCACCTTCTTGATCTTCAGCAGCGACAGCGCGCCGCACAGGATCGATGTCACGATGAAGCTGATCGCGACGGTGACTGAGTCTGCAAGAGTCATGATGGAAGGGACAGTGCTCGGCAGGAACGGCGCCATGGCGGCGGCGAGGCCGAGGCCGATCGCGACGCCGATGATCGAGATGATCGTCAGCTGGGAGATCTGAATGTAGGTGATGGTGCGCATCGGCATGCCGATCGCCTTCAGGACGCCGAACTGTCGCAGCTTTTGCAGGGTGAGGATGTAGAAGAAGACGCCCAGGACCGCGGACGAGGCCACGAGGAGCACCCACGTCATCAGCTTCAGCGTGAGGTTCTGGGCCTTGTAGCCGGGGATCTTGTCGATGACCTGCTGGCGGTTGGCGGTCACCAGATGGCTGGGGAGGGCGCCCTGCTCAATCTCATCCGAGGTAACGACAGTCTGGGCCTGCCATTCGTAGTTCGGAACGGTCACCGTGCGCATAGCCGCAAAAGTCTGCGAGCTGACGAAACCGATGTCGCTGTATCCGTAGTTCGCCCTCTTGGCGAAGGCGACGACCGTGAGCTCCTGCTCCGACATCTTGTCGATCACCCGATCGCCGACGTGGATGCCCTCGTTCTCGAACGCGCTGTCGAGGATGATTTCATTCTCCTGAAGGTCGGAGATAGTCAGGTCGGAGTCGATGAGGGTCGGCTTGAGGGTGTTGGACTCGTTGTGATCGGTCGCGAAGTACGTGATGTCCAGGGTGTTTGAATCGTCGACCCGGGTGATGGTCGCGCGCTGGATGACGAGGCTCGCGTAGTCGTGCATGCCGGCCGCTTCGAGGGCCTCGATGTCGTCGGAGGTGACCGATGAATAGGGGATGACGCCATCGGAATCCGTCGACAGGACGTAGGTGAGGGGGCCGTAGTTCGTGATCTGCGCGGACACGGAGGCGGCGAGGCCGTTGGTGAGGCCCGAGAGGAACACGACCATGAACATAAGCGTGGCAATCAGGAGCTCGATGAGAACGAACTTCTTTGGTTGGTATTTTATTTCGTTCCACGCTATTTTCATGGCTTTGCTCCAATGCGGGCGAAAGTGTGTCGGTTCGCCACCTTTTGTGCCCGAAAGCGGCTCACAACTGTACCACGCGCTCTTTGACAGGCGCGCGGTGGAGAGGGGCGAAAGTGCGGGTCAGGAGCTGTTTCGTGACGCAGTCGTCGGAAAGGGTTCAACGACGATGTGTGCAAGAAAAACGCGGGCGGGGGCCGACGGGGTCCCCGCCCGCGTTTCGCAGTACAGCGAACCCCTACCTACCGAGCAATCACCGCAATCACATTGCTCAGCGAGTTTAGGGGGACTAAACGTGTGTCATGACGCGACCAATGCCGTACCGCAAGCTGAAGCGAGAGCTCCTCAAGGCTGGCTTCGTCGCCCGCCAAGGAAAAGGGGCTCTTCAGAGTTGGGTGTGGGTGGAGGCGTCTAGGCCTCCTGCGATGAGGAGTATTTGGAGTTTGTAGTTGGTGGGGTTGCGGTAGCCTCTGGCGGTGCGTCTGCCTCGTTCGATAATGTCCGTTGATGGCTTCGGTGGGGTGCGTTGCTGGCTCCGCCTGTGTCGAAGTAGGCCACGAAGGCGTCCGTCCACGTGCGTAGGGTCCGGCCCAGGCGAGCAATTTCGGGGATGGGACACGTTGGTAGGCTCTCGATGAGACGGGCGGCTAGGCGTCGTCCTTGGGCGGGTGTGGCTTGGTGGAAGACGTCTCGGACTTGCTGGGCGCAGCGGTAGGCGACTTCGACACTGATATGCGCCTCATCTGCCGTGAAGGCCTCATGGAGTCGTTCTTGTTGACGCTTCGTGAGCCGATCACGCGAGGCGCGCAGGAGAAGCCGGATTTGGTAGAGGGGATCGCCTGTGCGTCCACGGTGTCCGGTCGTGTCTTGCTGGACGCGACGGCGCACCTCACCTGCGGCATCACCGGCGAGTGTGACGATGTGACAGGCGCCTGGCACGCTGGTGGCGTCCTTGGAGCAGGCCAAGCGATGGCGTTCTTGCTGCCCCTTGGAAGGGGATCCAGCGTCGCGATTCGCACCCCCAGCACCTGAACCCCTGCGAAGCGGGCGGGGTTCAGATGCGGCCGTGCAGACACGGCTTGATATGGGACCACACGGTATTCCATGTGGTTCCTCACTGGCGGGCCAGCCCCACGATAGTGGCTCCCTCGACGCGCAACTGTCGGATCGCCCAGCGGATCACCCGCACACCCAGACGCGCCCGGGGAGCACACACCGAGTGGTTCTACTCAATGAAAGTCACGATCCGGCAGGTGCGTTCGCGGCACATCCAGCGCCGTATTGTGCCACCAGATCCGTACAGGGACCCCGGCCCAAGGCACGTCGATCACCTCCACCACCACATGCCCGTGACCTTGAGCGATCACCCCACAACCCGGGCAGCCAACCAGCTGGTTGCACGACTCAACATCGAGCACCAGAGCATCTGGGGTGCGAGCCACGCCCATCAGATGGAAGCCCTCCAAGTCGACGAGCAGATCACACCGATCACAACGACCAAGCGACACGCAGCAGCAGCAGGTAGGGCGAGACACCGCCCAAGGTCCTTGACGACAGCGGGGGTACAAGTCCGCTCATCACCAAGGACCTCGAGCCCTACCCGCAACCCCCGACCAACACCCACTCACCCACACTCAACTCGGAAGAGCC
>CALLVV010000059.1 GCA_938012815.1 uncultured Propionibacteriaceae bacterium | reverse complement strand
TCCATGAACATCGACCTGGCGATGGCCCAAGAAATTTCCGCTCGGGCCTCGTAGCCATGTTCTTGAAACCACATCGCGTCATCCACGCTGCGCACGAGACACCACCGGCGCACGGCCAGTGGCTCCAGCTCAGCCATTTCGGCGAACCGCTCTATCCGTTGCTGTACCGTGGTGTTCGTTTCGTCACCGCCCCGGATTTCGCCCCAGCGGTTGCGCAGCAGCGGAACCACCTCATACGCGGGGTCGCCTTTCAGTGGCTTCGGGTCAATGGCGGCCCACGCATCCTTGCCACGCCCAAGGATATTGGCGTAATGGAAGTCGCCGTGCAGCAGCGAGGGTTCCGAAGGCATGACGGCCAGCTCTGCGCACACATCGACGGCAGAGGAGACGAGCTTCTCGGGGCACGGTTCGCCGAGCCGCCGCCACTCCTCGAGGAACTCCGTGCCCCACCGGGCAGCGATGTCACCGACGCTGCGAAGCCCAGCAGGTGCAGGAACGCGCAGTTCGCGAAGAAGGTCGGCGGCAGTGTCAAGCGCTTCCTGAATCGGGACATCCAGAAGGACCCGCCGCACATCCAGTCGCTCCAACAACATGGCGCCGGCCCCCTCGTCGGTGCGCAACACCGAGACCGCTCCATGACCGCCCCACGTACGCAATGCAACGGACTCGAGCCGGGTCTCGTCGTCGAGCCAACTCACTTTCAGAGCACCGCGTTTCCCGTCCTCGCAATGAACAGGCAGAACCACGGCGCACATCCCGTACATCGGTGGTCCCTCCTGGCGAAGGTGCCACCTGTCGAGCAAGTCTCCCACCGTATATGGCAACGCCTCCAACCAGTCTCGGGCGGCATCTCCCTCTCTGCCGAGGATCATGGCAGAAAAGTCAGTTGAGATTTGAATCAATTTGATTCTCGCATTCGGGTGCGGTTGAAGGCAGTGCCATCACTCACTTGCATCGAGTCTAAGTATCCCCAAATCCCCCCGTACTCACTACCTCAAGCAGCGAGAGGAGCTCGGCTGCGAGCCACGCCGTGCAGAGCTCCTCGTGTTCTGCTCCCAGGCCGACTCAAACCCATGCGCGAATCCCGGGATCCCACCGTAGGCCCTTGGTCTTCCTGGCCAGCACCGGTTCCAACAGCGCATTGACGAGGCTCGTGGCCAATGCGACGGTGAGGTAGTCCTTGCAGTCCGGGATGGGGGAGGCAAGCCTTCTGTAGAAGGCATCCCAGTCCGGAGGTACCGTGAAGGTCTCCGGGAGCGGCAACCCTCGGGAAGCTGCTTCTCGGGTGATGGCCACCTCAAGGCTGCCGCCATCGATGGTCTGTGTGAGTGCCAGGACAACAAGGTCCACGAGGTCCTTCACGCGTGTCGAAGGATGACCGTTGTAAAGGGAAAGTGTCGCACACACCTTGTCCGCCATCTGGTCGACCAAAGGGTACAGGCGATACTCGCACTGCGAGAGTTTGGGGAGTGCCAGGACATTCGACGGGATGATGGTCTCCGGGGTGTCTGTCACAACGGTTTTGACAACGAGATCGACATTCAGCCGGCCCTTTTTGTTGATGCCGATGTAGACGTCGAAGCTCACGCGGACGCCTTCGGTGTAGGCCTGCTGCTTACCGCCGAGTGAATCCGTGTGGCTGACATACTCGAAGCGGAAGAAATCTCCCAGGTCAAGGGCCGCAAGGCGCCGAAGCTCGGTCAGGGCGGCGGCCAGCGAGTGACGCCGATTGAACAAGTCGACATCACCGGTTGCCCGCGCTGATGGGACCCTGGCCAGCAGGGCCGTTCCACCTTTGAGAAGCCATGCGTCGGTTGGCGTCTCTGAGAAGATCCGGCACAGAAAACGGTGAAAGTACTCCAGTCGGATGCGCTCCTGGACGCTGAGGGACTTGTCGTTCCGGGCTGCTTTCTGAGCGGCCGATCGTATTGCCGACTCAACCGCCGCCGGCGTCCGGTAGGGATCTGTCATCTAGGATCCTCGCACTCGTGTGGCATGTCGGACTCCAGCGGCGGGGGAGTGGGACGTGATGCGCTTGCCATCGGGTGAATCAGCTGATTGTGAATCGTGTTCGCGAGCAGCTCAGTGGTTTCCGGGACGGAGAATTCGGTATTTCCTGCGTGAAAAGACTTCCAGACCTTTTGGTTCGTTGCTGCGAAGGCTTTTTGGAGTCCTGAGGTGCCGAGGAGGTCACTGAAGACGTTCGGGAGCTTCTCGAAGATGGTCTGCGCCTGGGGAGACGTGAGGATCTTTGCCATGAGGGGTCCGTTTTCTGCGATGCGTCTGGCCCAGCTGTCCTCGTCGATTCCCGCCGACCGGGCGAGCTTTTCCAGTAGTGCCGCGCCGTCACCTGCCGCGCAGCCGTTGCGGCGCGCCAGGGGAGCCAGGAGCTCGGTGAGGCGTTCGGTGTCCAGGGCGGACTGCCGGGTGGCGTCTCGGAGCGCGTCTGCGACGGTGCTGAGGTCCTGCCGATCTTCGACTAGGTCGGCGATGGTGCGTTCCCGTGTGGTCGCGGGCAGGCCGTCCCGGACGGTGATGTCCTCACGGGGAAGGTCTCGGGTGCGGTACCGGACATCGAGTCGCTGGCTCTGTCGCCGTGTCGGCGAGGTGAACTCGCTCCGAGTGGCCCGGAGGTCTCCGATGCCGTGGAGCCGGGCAGCGGATTCCCCGGAGACGACGATCCCCGGGTGGTCGTCTCGTAGGCGTTCGAGAGCGAGCCTGCGGGGTTCGGTCGCGAGCCACGCTGCCCGGAGTTCCTCGTGCTCCGCAGTCGGGGCGCCGGTGCTGCGGTAGACGCCGTGGATGAGCCGGACCAGATGGCCGTCATCGTTGAGCCGTTTGAGGGTCATGTGGTCGATGCCTTGTGCGCGGGCCTGGGCGGTTGTGACCATGCCCCACTGGGATTCGGTCACCTCCGCCAGCTGCTGCAGCGCCACACGTGATTTCATGCTTGAATACTAACTTTTTAATTGTTAGTTTCCAAGGAAAATTTGCATCAGGGGATGGTTGGGAGCGATCCACGAAGGGACTGGACCGGTCGAAGCCCTTCTGATCGTCAGCCGCGGTCCCTCACCCGCAGCGACTCGCTGCCCGATGCGTTTCTCGTGTTTTCCGCTTTTCCTCGGCGGACCACGGTCCTATCGAGCCATCCTCGAGGTGCGTCGTTGACAGGTGGAGGCGCGTTTCAAGGAACTCGCCGACGGCATGTACGAGGCACTGGAGCGGCGTCAGCGCCCCGGCCGAGGTGCCAGGACGATCACGCAGGAGATGGTTTGACCGCCCTCCCCGAGGCCGCGGGAAAGGCGTCGCTAGGGTCTTCCGCATGGATCAGGCCTGTAAGGAAGCTCTCAAGACGATCATCACACGCCGCCGCGACGTGCGCGCCGAGTTCACCGGCGACCCCCTGGGCGAGGAGGAGCTCGCCGACCTCCTGAACGCGGCGCACGCCGCCCCGAGCGTGGGCAACAGCCAGCCCTGGGACTTCGTCGTCGTCCGCGACCCCGCCACCCTGGACGCCTTCGCCGAACACGTCGCGCAGTGCCGGCAGGACTACGCCGACTCCCTCGACGGGGAACAACGGGAGAAGTTCAATCCCATCAAGATCGAGGGCATCCGCGAATCCGGGCTGGGGATCGTCACCACCTACGATCCGACACGCCTCGGGCCCAACGTGCTGGGTCGCCACACTATCGGCGACGCCGGGGTGTTCTCCGTGGTGTGTGCCGTGCAGAACCTGTGGCTGATGGCCACCGCCCTCGACCTCGGGGTCGGGTGGGTGTCGTTCTACCAGGAGCCCTTCCTCAAGGAGCTGCTCGGGTTGCCCGAACAGATCAGGCCGGTCGGCTGGCTGTGCGTGGGACGCGTGACGAAACTCCAGGAGGTCCCCGACCTGATCCGCTTCGGCTGGAACCATCGCATCGCCCTGGAGGAGGTCGTCCACCACGACCGCTGGTGATCTTTCCCCGAGCTGGTTGAGCCGGGCGGTGACGAGACCTCCTTGCTTTCCGGCTCAACCAGCGTTGAACTCCCGGCGTCAGACCGGTTGACGCAGGTTCTCCATCATCGGTTGGCGGTCGAGCTGGGCGGGTAGCCACGTGGTGGTGATGGCCAGCACGAGCGATGCCCCGATCGCGGGAAGCAGTGTTGTGACCGGGATGGAGCCGATGAAGACCTCCAGCCCGCCCCCGGACATCAGGGCAGCGGAGGTGGCGCTGAGCAGGGTCACAGCCAGCCCGAAAAGGATTCCGGTGATGGCGTAGATCGCGCCCTCCAGGACCGTGGATCCGAGAATCGTGCCCGACCTGGCTCCGATCACCCCGAGCAGGGCTCCCTCCTGGCGGCGGGTCCGTCCCACCATCGCGATGTTCGCGATGCCCCCGGCGCCGGCGACGAAGAAGATCGGGACCATGATGGTCAGGAAACCGTTGACCCCGCCATGCATGCCACCGGCAGCCCGTCCGGCATTGGCTACGGTGTGGAAGACGCCGGTCATGGCGACGGCGATGGCGAAGGGCACGATCGTCGTCAAGCTGAATGCCGAGCGATGCCGGGCGTTGGCGCGGGCGGCGAACCAGGCCGGGCTGCGGCCGGGAATCAGGCTCGTCCACCCGATCAGCAGCGGGCGAACGGTCCAGTTCGGGATGAACAACGCAGCCAGGGTGGCCATGAGCCCGATGCCCCCGCCCATGACGGCACGGTCGCCTGGGGATTCAAAATTCGGGGTCGCCGCCTCGGCCGGCACATCGGGCATCTCCGGGGTGTAATCACTGTGCAAGGCCTCGGGGGGAAGGTTGATGAGGATTGGCATCAGTACCACGGGAATCAGGAAGAGGCCGGCTGCGATCCACTGCCACAGTTTCGTCCGGGTCCTGGGGGATGCCGCCTCCCGCAGCGCCTGCATCTCCGGGACGTTCGCTGCCCGGCGCGCAGCCCCCAATCCGCCGAGCACGCTGAACAGGGCGGTGACGAGTATTGTCGCGGGAATCCCGAACAACGGCATCGACAGGGGCAGGTCATCCGGGAACAGGTTGAATTCACGCCACGTCAACAGGTACACACGGGCCGTTGGCAGGGCCAGCAACCCTCCTAGCAGCCCACCGACCAGACCGACGGCACAGACCTGCCACAGGATGACCGAACGGATACGGCGGCCGGGTATGCCGAGCACCTTCCACAGAGCGTGGGAACGCTGCTGGGCGGTCACCGTCAGGCCGAGGGTCGTTGATATGACGATGGCGGTTGAGATTCCTATATATCCCACCATGTTGCTGCCGAGTATGTTGCTCGCGAGCATGTACGGCCCATCCGGGTGGGCCAGGGACCAGTGCACGGCGCTCCACCACGAGGTGATGACGACTCCTATGATGGTGCCGCCGACGGTGGCCACCAGCAGCGACCACAGCCACTCGCTGGCGTGATGACGCAGGTCCTTCCAAATCAAGGTTGACATCTTTCCACCTCCTCAGAGCGCGCGGACCGTGTGGACGAGTTCGGCTATCACCCGGGCGTCGCGAGTGGTCGACCATTCCGCGAGCCGGCCCTGGCTCATCACCGCGACGGAGTCCGCCAGGGCCGCGGCTTCGACGTCATGGGTGACCATGACCACCGTCGTCCCCCGTGAGGCGAGCTCCCGCAGCCAGTCGAGAACCAGGCCGGTGGAGTCGAGATCGAGGGCGCCGGTGGGTTCATCGGCGAAGACGATCCTGGGCTGGCTGGCCATCACACGGGCGATGGCCACGCGCTGACGTTCACCGCCGGAGAGCTGATGGGGTTTCAGGTTGGCCCGGTGCCCGAGGCCGACGGCTTCGAGGGCATCCTGGATCTGGCTGCCCGGGAGCGGATTGCCGGCCAGCCTGGAGGGCATGGACACGTTCTCGGCGGCGGTCAGTGATGCGATGAGGTTGTATTCCTGGAACACGAACCCGGTGTTGGCGGCGCGGAACGCGGCGCGTTTGGCAGGTTGTAGCTCCGAGGTGGCGGTGCCGAGCATGGATACCTGGCCGCTGGTGGGCTGGTCGAGGCCCGCCATGCAGTGCAGCAGCGTCGACTTGCCCGAACCGGAGGCGCCGACTATCGCGGTGAAACTGCCTGTGGGGAAGTCGGCATCGACGTGGTCGAGCGCGACCACGCGGGCGTCGTCGCGTCCCGGCACATCGTAAATGCGGGTCAGGCCGCGGACGAAGATCGAGGTAGTGGTGTCCATGGCCTCCAGCCTTCCGATTCGTGATCTCGCGCCACATCCCGCTACCCGGCCAATCCGGGGTGGGGACAACCCGACAATCGCGCCCTGCTGGGGACGTGTCGCCCGAGCGAGGACGTGCCAGAAGGAGCGGAACCACGCTCCTACCACGACCATCCCGAACAGGACCGGCATGGCTCGGTCACTGCTCGGGGGAGCCGTGGAATCATTGACCGCATGGGTCTGTTCGACTTCCTGAGCAAACGCTCCTCTGGGCTGAGCGTCGAGGATGCGGTGCTGGCGCTCAGCAAGGGGGCCGTTCTGATAGACGTCCGCTCCCAGGCCGAGTACGAGGCCGGGCATGCACCCGGCGCCCGGCCGGTCGATCCCAAGGACCTGCACGACGATCCCCTCGACGCCATTCACGGCGGCGACCCCCTGGCCGAGCTCGACTCCGCCGTCGTCGTCATCTGCGACAACGGGTTGCGCAGCTCCATCGCCGCTGCGGAACTTCGGGAGAAGGGCATCCTTGCGGAGTCGGTCGCGGGCGGGCTGATCGCCTGGGGCCGCGACGGCAACCCGATCATCCCCGGCCCCTACCGCCGCCGATGAAGCGCTGGGTGGGTGCCGCCCTCGCGGCGGCGGGAATAGCGCTGGGCGCGGCCTATGTCATGGGGCGCGCAACGATCAACCGTCACGCAGTCGACTACGCCGAACACTGGCGCCGGGTGGCCACCGACGTCCCTGAGGACGCGATCCACTACGTCGCGCTCGGGGATTCCGCGGCCCAGGGCGTGGGGGCGAGCCGGGTGGAGACCAGCTACGTAGCGCTGCTTGCGGAGCGGATCTCACAGGTGAGCCGACGGAAGGTCGTGGTGACGAACCTGTCGGTGTCGATGGCCACCAGCCGCGATGTCGTCCGCTACCAGCTGCCCCGGCTGGCGGAACTCGACCGGGCGCCCGACATCCTCACCCTGGACATCGGCGGCAACGACGTGGTGCTGCCGGGAAACACCCTCGAATCCTTCGAGAAACACTTCGCCGACATCCTCACCCAGCTGCCCCCGGGCAGCTTTGTCGCGGACGTTCCCTGGTTCACGCTGCCTGTGCTGTCCCGGCGGGCTGAGAGGTTCAACGACGCGGTGGCCGACCTCATCACACTCCACGGCCATCACCGGGTCCACGTCCACGAGACCACCCGGGGTCTGGGGCCGCTGCGCTACCACATCAACACCGCGGCGGACTGGTTCCACCCCAACGACACCGGATACCGGGTCTGGGCGGACCTCTTCTGGGAGGCGATCGAATCGTCCGGGCACCCGGACCTGCCGGGTTTTCCCGCGACGGGGCCGCTCGGGTAAACTCGGCTCCCGGCTGACCACCCGGTCGGTCATGCCCTCCTGCCGCGGGAACGACCCGTGGCCGCCAGTCCGAAGGAGGTTGGGCAGTACCCATGCGCAAGTACGAGATCATGGTCCTCGTCGATTCCGACATTGACGAGCGCCAGGTTCCGGGCCTGATCGAGAAGCACCTTGAGGCCATCACCGCCGGTGGTGGCACGGTTGACAACGTCGACCACTGGGGTCGCAGGCGTCTGGCCTACGACATCAACAAGAAGTCCGAGGCGAGCTACACCGTCCTGCAGGTCACCTGCGACCCGGCGCTGGTCCAGGAGATGGACCGCCTGATGAGCATCGACGAGCGGATCGTCCGCACCAAGGTGCTCCGCCTCGAGAAGTGAGCTTTCAACACTGACGCCGGATCCCCGGCCTGAGGATTTCTGTCGGGGGAAACGGCCATAGTGTTGACGAAAGACAAGTCCGATCCCGGAGGAAAACATGGCAGGCGAAACCCAGATCACGCTGGTGGGCAATCTCACCGGAGACCCGGACCTCCGCTTCACCCCCAGCGGTGCCGCGGTGGCCAATTTCACCGTCGCCTCGACGCCCCGCACCTTCGACCGACAGACGGGCGAATGGCGCGACGGCGAGGCCATGTTCATCAACTGTGCCGTGTGGCGCCAGTACGCCGAACACGTCGCCGAGTCCCTCACCAAGGGAATGCGCGTCATCGTACAGGGCAGGCTGAAGTCCCGCAGCTACGAGACCCAGCAGGGCGATCGCCGCACGGTGTTCGAGGTTGATGTCGACGAGGTCGGTCCTTCCCTGCGGTACGCCACCGCGCAGGTCACCCGCACCAGCGGTGGGGGCCAGGGCGGCGGGAACTGGCAGGGCAATCAGAACCAGGGTGGCGGACAGAACTACGGCAACCAGGGTGGCTATGGCAACCAAGGGCAGGGTGGCTACGGCAACCAGCCCCAGCAGGGCCAGGGCGGCGACCCGTGGGGCAGCAGCGGCGGAGGCTACGGCGGCGGGAACCGGGGCGGCAACGACCCGTGGAACCAGTCTGCCGCGGAGGAGCCCCCGTTCTGATCCACCCGCACAACCGACCCGCCGGGTCGGCTGGCACATTCCGTCTCACGACGGGCTTCCCACTGGGCCGGAAAGGCCCACAAGACTAGGAGAGCACCACAATGGCCGGTCCACAGCGCAAGTCTGTGAACAAGAAGAAGATCATCCCGGTGAAGACCACTCGCGTGGCCAACATCGACTACAAGGACATCGCGACGTTGAAGAGGTTCATCTCGGAACGCGGCAAGATCCGCGCCCGCCGCGTGACCGGGCTGTCCGTCCAGGACCAGCGCAAGATCGCGCTCGCCGTCAAGAACGCGCGTGAGGTGGCCCTGCTGCCCTACGCTTCGACCGCCCGCTGATCGGAGGAAGAACAGATGAAACTCATTCTGACCAGCACCGTCGACAAGCTCGGCATCGCCGGAGACGTCGTCGAGGTCCGCAACGGCTACGGCCGCAACTACCTCGTCCCGCAGGGCAAGGCCATCGTCTGGTCCCGTGGCGCCGAGAAGCAGATCGAGGGCATCAAACGCGCCCGCGACGCCCGTGAGGTCCGTGGCGTCGAGCACGCGCAGGAGCTCCGCACCCAGATCGAGGAACTCACCATCAAAGTTCCGGCCCGCGCCGCCGAGTCGGGTTCGCTGTTCGGTGCCGTCACCGCCGCCAACCTGGCCCTGGCCGTGAAGAAGGCCGGTGGTCCCGCCATCGACAAGCGGTCGGTGTCGTTTGCCAAACCGGTCAAGACCGTCGGCAACCACGTCGCATCCGTCAAGCTGCACCCCGCGGTCACCGCGCGGGTCGGCTTCGAGGTGATTCCCGCCTGAGGCGGGGCGAAACCGCCGGGGCCCGGTTCCCTTCGGGGACTGGGCCCCGGCGTTTCTTCTTCTACTGTCCGGTCTTGGGCAGGCCGGGTGAGGCAGGGAGCACCGGTGGGCGGGGCAGGGACGGGGCGGGCAGCTCCTCGGCAGGGGGCGTCACCGCTTGTTCGTCGCTGCCCAGGGGTGCGATGATTCCCCAGGCCGTGGGGTCCTGGCAGGAGTCCCCGACGCCGTTGCCGTCGAGGTCGTCCTGCAATGGGTTGGGGTGCTCGGGGCAGTTGTCGAACTCGTCGGGGATGGTGTCGCCGTCCTGGGTGATGTCCAGCAGCGCGGATGCCGTTGCCTGGGCACCCGAGTCGTCCGTGACCCGGACCCGGACGTATCCGCTGATCTGCTGTGGGTAGTTGTGCAGGACGCGTCCGTCGCCGGTGGTTGCGTCAAAGGTGCCGTCGCCGTCGAAGTCCCACTCGAACCGGGTGATCCGTCCTCGCGAGGAGAGGCTGGCGCGGGCGTCCAGCATCAGGTTCTCACCGATCTTTCCCACGTACGGGCCCTGCAGCGTCGCGGTGGGGGAGTCGGGCATTTCCGTGGTGGAACGTGCACTGGTCAGGTTCGACGGATCCTGCAAGAGTTTGGCGATCTGGCGATGCCCTGCCAGGTTTGGGTGGTACCAGTCGGTGCTGGAACCGGACCGGGGGCCGCTGATTCCCCCGTTCTGCCCGTGGTCACCCGAGGATTCCAGGAACTCGTTGATCCAGCGGTGTTTGTTCCTGGTGAACACGCGCGGATCAGGTTCGTGCCCGTCGAACGCCTCCGCGATCTCCCCGACGAACTTCACTCGGCCTGGGAAGCTGCTCTCCAGTTCGCTGATGATCCGCTGCTGCTCCCTGATCGCGGCCCATCCCAGTTCCCTCACCCCACGGGCGGCGTCAAAGGACACCGCGCCGTCGGGCAGGGGATAGGGGCGGTCCAGGGACAGTAGGGGATAGGCCAGCAGGATCACCTGCGATGTGGGGTTTCCGGTCATCCGTTCCGCGATCAGCCGGGAGATCTGCGACTTGAGCCGGTCCAGCATCTCGGGGAGCCCGGCCGTGGTAGCCGCAACACCTTCGTGGCACCTTGTCCCGTTCGCCCCCGCCAGTGTGCCGGGGATCCGCGGTCCGAAACAGTTCGCGATGATGTCGGTGAATCCCAGCTCGTTTCCCCCCGCGGTCAGCAACACCAGATCCGTCTGGGGCCCCACGAAATCGGTCTGGGCGCGGATGGTCAGCTGGCACTCGTAGGTGTATTTCCTCGCCCACAGCGACAGGCCGTCGCTTTCCCGCAGGTGATAGTCGACGGACAGGAGGTCGTCGCCGGCTGCCCGGGCGGAGCAGGCGTCGGTCTCGTCCAGTCTGGCCCGGGCCTCCTCGATGGAATCGGCGGTCACCTCCTTGGGGGACTGTTTGGGAAGTACCCGCGGTGAGAACAGATCATCGAGGTTCCCGCCGGAGCAGGCGCGGTTCTGGTAGCTGGTGGCCACACCCCGGGAGTTCGCCCAGGACGCGAAGAGGGAACCCCAGTTGTGGCTGCTGCGCAGACAGGGGGCGGGGCCGTGATGGTTTCCGATGCCGTTGCCCGCCGAGTAGGAATCCCCGAGGTGGACGATGGACAGGCTCCTGGGTTCCCTCGTGTCCGGGTGGGCGGGCACCGGCGGGAGCAGCACGAGAAAGGCAATGCCCGGGATCAGCCATTTCCTGAGTAGGCCTCGCATTCCTTGCCCTTCCGTTCGAGGGGTGGCGTCAGCGTGATCTGATGATTCGCGACCGTAGAAGAAACGATTGACCACGCCTCGGGCCAAGGCATCTCCTTGACACCTCCTCAGGTGGGAGCGCGGGCGCCGGGCCGTTATCCCGCCCTACTCGGGGCGTCCTGGCCGGGAAGGGCGTCAAGCGATGTTCTTCCGGACGGCCAGCTGGCATCGGAAAGGTTAGCACGGGATCCGGTACCGGGAACCGGAGCG
This sequence comes from uncultured Propionibacteriaceae bacterium, assembly GCA_938012815.1. Taxonomy (GTDB): domain Bacteria; phylum Actinomycetota; class Actinomycetes; order Propionibacteriales; family Propionibacteriaceae; genus Arachnia. The sequence continues at coordinate 69,336 of CALLVV010000059.1, read as the reverse complement.
GCCGTGGCCCCGGTTCCGGCGGGGAATCGGGGCCACGGCGTCAGGCTTTCAGCCCTCAGGAGTCGGTCCGGGGCAGACCGGGACGCAGCGGGGTTGCGGGTTTCGCCGGCGTGGGCGATTCCTGTGTGGGATCCGGGGATTCGGGGGGCGTCGATTCTTCCGCGCCCTGCGGGTCTTCCGCGCCCTGCGGGGCGGAGGCGTTCCACGTGTCGGGATCCTGACAGGCATCCCCGACGCCGTTGTGGTCGAGATCCTCCTGCTGCGGGTTGGACACCGTCGGGCAGTTGTCGAACTCATCCGGAACGGTGTCGCCGTCCTTGGTGATGTCCAGCCTCGCCGACGCGGTGGACTGGCGACCGTTGCCGTCGGTAACCCGGACTTTCACGAAACCGTTGTCCACCGGATCCGGATAGGTGTGGGTCGTTGATCCGGTGGTGGTCGTCTCGTCGTAGTTTCCGTCCCCGTCGAAGTCCCACTCGTAACGGGTCACCTGAGCGCCGAACGCATGGCTGCCCCGGGCGTCCAGTTCCACATCTTCACCGGTCTTTGCCGTGTATGGTCCCTGAATCGTGGCGACGGGGGCGTCCAGCAGGGTGTCGAGTGCCGCTGCCGCCGCGTTCTCCAGCTCGGCGGCGTCCTTCACTGTGAGGGCGCTGGTCTCGGCTTCCCGGTTCCCGGACACCTGCCGTGGCGTGGCCGGGTCGGTGCCGATGGTCAGCACCTGGGCCGTGGGGCCCGCGTCGATCCGGGGAACGAAGTCCTTGGAACTTTCCGCGGAGTCCTCGCCGCCGATCACGAGCGTGGTGTGGCGTACCCCGGAGCGCCAATCCAGCGAAGCCGTGGGTTCTCCGGACGGCTCCGTCGCGGCCCGGACGGGATCCAGTTTCGCCGCTGCGTCCAGGAAGGCCGCGGTGTCCGCGGTGAAGGGTTGAATCACCCGCTGTCCACCGCCTGCATCCGTCACCGCGAGCGCGAACCGGGCGGAACGGGTTCGGGCGGAGACCCTGTCGGTGGCGGCCGCAATGGCCGCCCTGATCTGATCGATCCGGGTGGTCAGGGGGCTGTCGGCGTCGATGACGAAGGTCGTGTCCATGTCTCCTCGGCCCTCGCCGATTTCCTGCGCGGCGGAGCTGCCGGAGGAGGTCTGTGCCAGCTTGGACATTTCACGCTGTCCGATGAGGTTCGGGTGGTACCAGTCAGAGAAGGTTGATGAGAACGGCCCTTCGACCTTGCCACTGGGGGTGTAGTCCCCCTGGGTTTCCAGGAATTCGTTGATCCAGCGGTAATCATTCCTCGCGAAAACGCGGGGATCGGGCTCGTGGCCGGCGAATGCCGCCGGGGTGTCCTCGACGAACTCCACGCGGCCGGGGAAAATGGCCTCGAGTTCGCCGATGACGCGCTTCTGTTCCGTGACCGCGAATTCCCCGAGCTCCCTGATGCCACGGGATGCGTCGAACCGGACGCCGTCGTTGTTCAACACGTAGGACCGGTTCGTCGAGAGAAGCGGGTAGCTCAGCAGAACGACCTTGGAGGTCGTGCTTCCGGTCATTCGGTTGGTGATCAGCCGGGATATCGCGTCCCTGAGGCGTTTCACCGTGTCAGGGAGCCCATTCCTGGCGGAGGCGATGTCGTCGCGGCACTTCACGGCGTGCGCACCTTCCTGGATGAATGGGATCTTGGGTCCGAAGCAATCGGCCACCAGGTGGGAGAACCCGAGGTCGTTCCCGCCCATGGTCAGCAGCACGAGATCGGTCTGGGGACCTACGAAGTCCGCCTGCGCACGGATGGTTATCTGGCACTCGTAGGTGTAGTTCTTGGCCCAGGGCCACCCGTTGTTCTCCTTGAGGTGATATTCGACCGAGAGGAAATCGTCGCCGACAGCTCGGGTGGAGCAGGCATCGGAGGAGTTGAGTTTGGCCTTGGCCTCCTCCGCAGAGCTAGCGCTCACCCCTCTGGGGGACTGCTTGGGAAGGGTGCGAGACGAGAACAGGTCCCCCACGGTTCCTCCCGAGCATGCCCGGTTCTGATAACTGGCGGCGATGTCCTGCGAGTTCGCCCAGGAGGCGAAGAGGGCACCCCAGTTCCGGCCGCTGCGCCGGCAGTCGGCCGGGCCGTGGTAATTTCCCGCACCGTTTCCGGCGGAGTAAGAGTCGCCGAGGTGGACGATCGAAAGAGTCTTGGGATTCTGATCCTCCGAGTGGGCGAGTGTTGCATTAGAGAGCAGCAATAGGAATGCGGCGCCCAGAGTCAGCCATGGTCTGACGTGTTTCTTCATGACACCCTTTCATTGAATCATGAAATTGATTGTTCCGGAATGCTCGCCTGTTCTACCTGAGCTTATTGAAGTTTTAACCCTCGATGTGGGTGAGTCACGCGGGACAGGGAAAATGACGTGACAAGCTTGTCGCGAAACCATCTCCTCTGCGAAATGACTGCGATGTAACATGCCACGGCATCACGCTATCAAGGAAAAGGTGCCTCGGGAACTAGATGGAAAAATCTCGGAAGAACGGAACGTCGTGTGTTGCATGGTCAGCGATGAAAGATCCCCCAGGCCGGGGCTGGTATTGTGTGGCTCCCGGCCGTGGCGGATCTCACGTCAGGGTGGGGGTCAGTTGGCGGAGAGGGTGTCGTGGCCCCTCGAGCCACGTGGCAAAGGGGCGCAGGGTGAGGAAACGCACCCGCAGCTGGTCCCGGAGCGCATCCGCGGTGAGGCCTTGGACACTCACGCTGACCTGGAAGTCCATTGTTTCGCACGTGTAGGTGAGGATGTCCTTCGCTGTTGTGGTGTCGATCTGCTGCAGCGGCGTTGTCAGTCCCATGCCGGTGCGCTTGACTGTTGCCTCTTTCCGGGTCCACAGCGCACTGAGGTCGTTCTTGCGTTGCAGATGCCTTCCGAGACGACGTTCTCCCGGGGCCGCCATATAGTGAAACAGATTCTGCTCAAAGGGGACGGGGCCTGATATATCAACCCCCACCGGCATCGGGGCCAATGCACAGGCGCACAACGCCGAGTCGTGGGACCAGTTGAAGTGCAGGCCGGTGTCCGTGCTGAACTTCGGTTTCCCGAACCTGCCCACCGTGATCGTCGGCAACGGGCCATGGTGGCGCTCCGCCCACAGTTTTTGAAGTTGTGCGAACGCCACGACGCTCGTGTAGCGGTCCACCCTCCGGTCGTAGCGGTCGCTTCGTTTCTGCCGCTCGTGTGGCAGCAGTGATTTCAGGATTCTGAACGAGTGCGCATCGAGCGCATCGGCGTCGGTGATGACAAGATCGACCGTCATGTCGCCTTCTCCAGGATCAGGCACGCATTGTGTCCCCCGAAACCCAACGACAGGGAAACAGCGCGTGCGAGTTTGGTTTTTCTGGAGGCCTTCAGCACCACATCGATGTCGATGTGTGGATCCAGCTCTGAAGTGCCAACCGTGGGTGGTACCTCATCGCGAAGCAGGCTGAGGACCGATGCGATCGTTTCTAGGGCGCCTGCCGCCCCCATGAGGTGACCGGTCATCGATTTTGTCGAGGTCACGGGGGAATGATGCCCAAACGCTCGGGAGATGGCTCGGGATTCCACGCGGTCGTTCTTGACGGTTCCTGTGCCATGAGCATTGATGTGTACGGTTCCTGAGGTGGGACCGGCTTCTGCCAAGGCGTCATCGATGGCCCGGTCCACGGCCGCACCATCGTCGGAGGGTGCCGTGATGTGGAACGCATCCGTGGTGTTCCCATAACCCGTGATCCGTGCAAGGATCCTGGCACCGCGGGCCCTGGCGCGATCCTCTCGCTCCAGGACCACGGCTGCACCGCCCTCGCCCATGACGAATCCTGCCCGGGTCCTGTCGAAGGGGAGGCTCGCGCGATCGGGGTCACCGACCGGGGTGAGCGCGCGCAGGTTCTGGAACCCTGCCATGGCCAGCCGGGTTCCCAGCATCTCCGCCCCGCCGCATACCATGGCATCGGCGTAGCCGTGACGGATGGCACGGGTGCCTTCGCCGATGCTCATGGCACTCGACGCGCAAGCTGACACGTGAGCGAGAGACGGGCCATGTGCCCCCAGCTCGATGGCGGCCATTCCGGCCAGGATGTTGGTTGTCCACTTGGGAATCAGCATGGGGGAGACCCTGCGCGGCCCTGTTCGTTGTAGGGTTTCGTACTCGTTCACGACAGTGGTGGCACCTCCCAGGCCCGACGTGAGATAGACGCCGAGCCGGAATGGATCGACCTCTCCGAGCACACCTGCCTGGGAGACAGCCTCGCGAACAGCGGCCAGGCCGAAAGTGGTGTAAGGATCCTGCCGACGAAGTTCCAGGGCTGAGAAGTGACTTTCCGGCTCGAACCCCGCCACAGGAGCGTAAACTTGGACGGTCAGGCCTTCTTGTCGTTCCTTGGGGAGGGGAACAATGCCGTGGCGTCCCAGGAATAGGTTTCTCTCGAACTCGTCAGTGGTGGCGCCGAGGGGGCTCACCACACCCATGCCGGTGATTACTACGTCGTGCATGATGAGAGCTCCTCAGCGGCCGGTTACAGGTTGTGCAGCCTCTTCGAGGCAGTCGAAGAGATCCTGCACGGTTGTGACTTTGTCAGTGAACTGGATGGTCTGCCCCAGCTCGTCCTCCAGCTTCATGGAGAACTCAAAGACACCGATCGAGTCGAGCCCCACGGCATTCAGGTCATCCTCGAGGGTGAGCGTCTCCGGGGTGCGGGTAGTGAACTCGGCCAGGGCGGTGATGAAATCGATTTCGGTCATGATGGTTTCTCCTTGTGTCGTGAGGTGGGGTGTGAAATGGGGTGTCGCGGCTGTTGAGGGCGCAACCAACCATGGGGTCAGGAGCTGAGTTGCTCTCCTGATCCGTGTTTCGGGGTGTTCTGTGTGTTCTGGGTTTAGAATCCGAGGCCGCGCAGCCAGGCCAGGAGGTCATCCTCGCGTTGCGTGGCATGTGCAGGATGCCAGCGGTTCATGGAACGCGAGTCCACGAGCCGCCCGTCTCTCAGATACACCACTCGATCCGCGCGGGCTGCGCATGTCGGGTCATGGGTTACCATGACGATGGTCCGCCCATCGGCGTGAACTTCAGACAGGGCGTCCATGACCTCGGTGGTCATGGAGCTATTCAGCGCTCCGGTGGGTTCGTCGGCGAACACGATGGTCGGTTCACTGGCCAGTGCCCGGCAGATGGAAGCGCGCTGGAGCTGGCCACCGGAGACCTCCGTGATTCCGTGCTGCTTGACGTGTCCAATACCGAACCGGTCGAGCAATGCATCCACACGGGATGCTGCTTCGCTGGCTCTCTTCGGGTCAGCCTTGAGGGCGGGGAGCAGCACGTTGTCACGGATGGTGAGATTGGACAGGAAATACGCCTGCTGGAACACGAACCCCATGCGGGTCAGACGGACCCGGCTCATCTCCTTGTCACCGAGGCCGGTCAGGTCCCGCCCCTCGAGACGCACCGTTCCGCTGGTGGGCCGGTCCATGCCGCTGATGCTGTAGAGCAGGGTTGACTTGCCGGACCCGGAGGCCCCCATGATGACCAGGAATTCTCCTTCGGTCACCTGGAGATCGACTCCGTGGAGCACGTGGGTCGGCGGATCTGTGGTGGTGTAGGTCTTGGTGATTTCAGTGCAGTCGAGTGTGATGGTTGGCATGATCGTCTCTCTTACTTGTTGAGCCATTCGCTGGATTCGCCGCGGCGCAGCTCAGCGGTGAGCGGCACGGAGGCGAGGAAGCCAACCGTGATGAGGAGCAAGGGGTAACCGATGTAGACCAGAAGCGGATTGGGGATGAAACTCAGATTGGTCAGGCCGATGCCTGTCAGTGAGATCAGTCCACTGATCAATCCTTCTCCCAGAGTGGCCGCGAACACAGTGCCGATGACGGTGCCGACCGCCACGGTGAGTACGGTCTTGAGCCTGACCTGGCTGATGAGTTCGTTCCTGGAGAACCCGAGCGCGGACAACACACCCATTCGGCGGCGCTCCCGGGTGAGCCGCAGCTTCAGGAACAACGCAGTGATCAGGGCCGACACCGCCAGGCCGAAGACGAGCGACAGCAAAGCGGCGCTGCGGAACGCATCGGTTACATATGACAGGGTCTGTTTCACGTACTCCTGCATCGGGACGATGCTCGCGTGCTTGTACTGTGAGTCGTATTCCGCCGCGATCGTCATGGGATCAGCGCCACCGACCGTCTCGGCGTAGATGACGTAGCTTGCTGCTCCCTCCGTGACGGAGCCCTGCATCTTGGCGGTGTGGCCGCCGCTGGTGACGTCCTGGTAGGTGCCCGATACCGTGACGGTGCTCGGTTGCCCGTCGAGCCTGATGGCCATGGTGTCACCGGCTTTGACGTTGTATTTCTTCGCGTTCAACGTGGACAGTGCGATTTGACCGCTTTCCGGGCGGCTGCCGGTGAGGAACTTCACGGTGTTGGCCGAGTAGTCACCGACCTCCACGCGCAGCGTCTCCCAGCCTTCTTTTCCTTGGGTTTCGTACAGGACGTTCGCGTAGGTCCGGATGTTGGTGAGGCGCTGGTCGTTCTCCAATGCTCTCACGAGCTCGCCACGTGTGGCCTCGACTTCTTTCGAGAACTGCACATCAGCGCGGATGTCGGATTCGGGGGCTCCCATGTAGGTGACGAACCGCGGGCTGGTGAAGGTGCTGAGCAGGTTCATGGGAAGGATCAGCAACAGCGAGGCCAGGAGGAATACCAACGGAATGAGGATCCACTGCCCCATCTCGGCGCGCAGATCTGCCAAGGACAGGCGCCGGTTGATGCTGCCGTGTCCTGCACTCAGACTGGTGCTGCGCGCCCTGCGAGCCAGCTTCGCAGCTTTCCTCGCGGTCTGCCGGTCATTCAGGGTGCTGCCGTGTACCAGAGCATTCACCACCTCGATGCGACGGATCCCGCGCAGGATGCCGCGGCAGATTCCGACGACGAGGAGATACATCAGTACCAGGGCGATCACGGGTGTCAGTACGGTTGCTAGGCCGGGAGTCGACGAGGAGTAATTTTTGACGATGCTGGCCGTCAACAGATTCGTGGCGAAGATGCCGAGCAGCCCGCCGATGACGCATGCCAGGAGCGCCATGATGCTGTACTTGCCCAGGTAGAGCCCCGTGATCGCTCGCGTGGGGAGCCCGATGGCTCGCATGACACCGATCTCACGGACCTCGTCCTCCATGGTTCCCCGGATGACGAAACGCAGGTTGATCAGGGCGATCACCACCAGCAGGAGGCTGGCGAAGACCAGCGCCACCGCGACGAGCCCGTCGCTGAACGCGTTGATCAGACGGATCATGTCGAACGTGACGGCCTGGCCATTGCGGGGAAGGGAGTGGTCCGAGTCGTATGCCGTCTGCAAGGCGCTGGCCCTGGAAGCATCCGTGAGCCGGTACTCAACGATGATCTCGCTGCTTCCCCCGCCCGCGGACTCGAGGGCGGCGAAGTCGTCAGGGGAGATGACGAACCGGGTTGCGGAGGACAGCGAGGAGGCCATCTGGGAGTCGCGGACGAAACCCGAGATCGTGAAGTCACGGGGCCCTGTGTCCGTCTGGACCGAAAGGGTGTCGCCGACTTGGAGGCCGAAAGTGTCCTGGTAGGCAACGGGGACGTAGACCTCCCCGTTGCCCGGTTCCACGACGGTTCCCGAGCCGTCCAGCAGGTGGTCGAATTTCTTGTTCTGCGTGATGAACAGGTTATCGATGAGGCTCGCTGCCAGGCTTCCGGATTCACCTGTCGAGGACCGGGACCATGTCAGAGAGGAGGAGTCGTACCCCACCATGTTCTCGATGAACCACGAGTCGATCTCGGGATGTGTGGCTGCGAAGTCGTCGAGAGCTTTGGCATCGTAGTCACCGGTGTGCATCTGCAGGAAGTGAGGTGGTTTGGCCTCCTCGAAGAGCTGGTTGATGCCGCCGAGGAGGCGCTCCATCACCATGCAGCCAGTTGCCATGAGGAAGGCGCTGAGGACCAGGATGGCCATCAGGGCCGTGTTGACACCCCAGTTCCTTTTCAGATCATTGCGGGAGTACCGCAGGTACAAACGGTCTTTCATGCCAGGCTCCAGACGCCGGGGATCAGCAGGGACATCCACGTCAGGACGACGTGGTAGATCACGTCAAGCACTATGTTGCCAATTTCTATCCAGTCCGTGGTGCCGTTTTCGCGATGTTTCCGAACAACTTCCTGGGTGTGGGTCCACAGGCCGCTTGCACCGTAGATGTAGAGGGTGATGAGCGCGGCGGCCCAGAAGTTTCCCTGGAACCAGATGGTGAGGGCGCCGATGACCCCGAGGCCGAGCTGCTGGAAACCGTACTTGATCTGGTAGGGGCTGGTGGCCCAACCGAGTTTCTCCGCCGTCTGTCTGGGTGTGATGACGTTGGTGAAGAATCCGATGACGGCCAGGAGTCCGTGGGTCACCACGAACTGGTGCAGCAGCAGCGTGTGCATGATGATGGCGGTCTCGGACGGGAAGCCTGCCAGGGCCAGTTGTGCCAGGCCAGTGATGACGCCGAGCCCTATGAGTACGAGGATCCACATGTCACGCGTCTTTCTTCTTGGTGAGGGACAGGTTGTTCTGGAGGGAGCGAATGCTGCGGGCACGGGGGATTGCAACCGCCATGCCGATCAGAAGGACTCCGACGATCATGAGCATGAACCCGATGCCGCGTGAGGTGCCGACTCCGATGAGGGCACCCAGGGAGTCCGCAAGCGCGCCGCCCTCACGGAGCAGAGGGTTGAAAACGCTGTCGGCGAGGACGCCGGAAACCGCGTAGGCCACGACGTAGCCGAGTTGAGAGATCAGTCCCATGAGGCCCCAGACCTTGCCCTGGGTCTCGTTGGGTATGGAGGACCTGGTGATGACCTCGATGCTCGTGTTGAGCGGGGGGAGGGTCATGAAGAAGGCGAAGGCCAGCACTCCGATGGCCACGATGCTGGTGGTGGTTCCCAGGAAGAAAATGAGAACACCACCTGCTGCCAGGAAACACGTGATGTAGGTAAGGTGGGACCCTTTCATGTTGAACACACCGATGATCAGGCTCGCAACAATCATGCCTACAGCAGCGATGGAACGGATCGCACCGAGCGTGGACTCGTCCGTGAGATCGAGCAGCATCGGGGTGAGCAGGGTCTGCAAGAAACCCATGCAGAAAGTGACGACAGTGATCAGAGCCATCAACACGGTGATGCCTGATTGCTGGCGCAGAAAGCTGATTCCTTGCCGGAAGTCAGCCCAGAAACCGGTTGTTGTCCGGCGGGGCGGGGTTTTGACGGTTCGCCACACCAGCAGCATGCACACCACTGTCAGAACCATGGTGGCGATGTCGATCGTGAGTACCGTCGTGATTCCGCAGGAGGCCATGAGCAATCCGGCAATGGCGGGGGAGATCAGGTATTGGGATGCGGAGGCCAACTGGACCAGCCCTCCTGCCCGGGCATACTGCTCGGAGGTGAGCAGATCGGTGACAGTGGCACGATAGGCGGGGTCCATGACGGAGCTGAACACGGAGCTCAGCGCTACACAGCCACAGATGATGGGGATACTCGCGAAATCGGTGTGGAAGGCAATGATCATGGCGAGAAGACCGAATGCGGAGAAGGTGTCGCCGAAGATCATCAGGAGACGGCGGTCATACCGGTCGGCAAGTACACCCCCGAACGGGGCCAACAGCAGCGACGGTAGGAAAGCGGCCAGCGTGACGAGTGACACGGCGGTGCTCAGGCCCGACTGCTGATAGACGTAGACCCCGAGCCCGAAGGCCGTGAGCCCGTTTCCGACCCTGGCCACCAGCTGAGCTGCCCAGATCACCATGAAACTGCGGAAATTGCGGCGGGAACGGGTATCGGTGGATGGGCCTGGAGAAGGGGTGCCGGACAGGGTGTCAGCATCCTCGGATGGATGGGTGATGACGCTCATGGGCGTTCCTTTCGGTGTATCAGCAAGGTCAGAGCCCGTTGAGGATCTGGTTCAACGCATCGGTGGTATGGAGAACGAACATGTGCTCTTCCTGTTCCAGCACATGGGTTTTCACAGGAGAAGCGAAGTACTTCTGCCAGGCCGCGGGGGTGCCCTCCGGGATCTGGGGGTCGTGTCCTCCGAAAACGAGGCGAGCACGTATCGGTAGGTTTCCGGTGGGGGTTGTTTTCATTTCTTCGAGAACCTTGTAGTCGGCTCGGAAAGCAGGCACGAACAGATCCATCAGGGACTTGTCCTTGACCACCTCATCGGGAATGGCTCCGAAGGAAGCGAGATGGAGCACGAGATCAGTGTCGGCCAGGTCGGCCTTGCCCGTCACCGGAAGGTGATGTGGGGCGCAGGAACCCGACAGCACCAGATCCGTTGGCATGCGATCAACGAAGGTAGGAAGCTGACGCATGCAGATCAGGAGATGGTAGGCAACCACGCTGCCCATGCTGTGACCGAAGAACACCGCGTCTGGTTTCAGGATGTCGCGCAACGCATCCAAGTAATGGGTTCGCAGACTGACTAGGTCGGTCAGCGGCGGCACCAGGCTGGGCCCGTGCCCCGGCGGATTCGCCGTCCAGATGTCCCAGTCGCCTTCCAGATCAGAGATGAGGCGGTTGTAAGAGGCTCCGAAACCGCCAAGAAACGGGAACATGATGAGTTGACGCCCGGTCTCGGAGTGACGCAGGTTCCAGAAGGTGCTGTCCATCACAGTGCTCCCTTGGCGGCGAGGTTCCGTGCTGCCGGTGTGTAGCCGGTGGCTGTCTCGGAACTCCTGTTTCCCCTGCCCGGGAAGATGGCCCCGGCGCGGACGGTGTAGTCCTGCTCGAGGTATTCGGGGAACGTGTGAGGAACCGCCATGTTCCCGCGGGCCTGATGGCGCAACACCAGATACAGGAGGCCGGTCAACGCCAGTAGCAAGGTGATCTGGACGAGCTGAGTTGCGGCTGTGAAATAGTACGCGCGCCACAGGCTGCCGGAGGCCGAGACCCAGAAGGGAATCAGGAAGAACAACGTGTTCCCCTTCATGCGGGAAAGCAGAAGACTCATGGCCACCCCGAGGACGACCAGCTGCAGGGCGTAGAGGGGCCACGCCATGGCCAGATTGAATGACGAGAACAGATTGCCGGGGGCGGCGAACACGGCGACTCCTGCGCCAGTGGCGATACCCGACCACAGATGGTTGCCCGTGAAGCGGTGCATGAGGGGAAGGAAGACCCCGAACCAGCCGATGCCGATGGCCACCATGCCGACCTCACCCCAGAGCATGGGGAAGAAACTGGTCAGCATGTCCAGCGGCGGCATCGGATCGGGGGGAACAGGAATTCCTACGGCAATGCATCCCAGCCGGACGGCGAAGACGTAGGCCAGCATGACGACCACCAGGATGGGTAGCCACAGCAGGTCGCGGCGACGCGGGACGAGGGTTCGCAGGAAATTGGCCACGCCTCGAGGGCCGTCGTAGGCGAGCAGGAGGCCGAAAGCTGCGAGCGCCGGGGAGTGCAGGATGAGTATCACGACGGGATTGGTCAGAACCAGCGGACCCAGGACGGCCGCGGCGAATTCATAGTTGAGCAGGTAGAACAGGCACAATCCCCACACGGTGCCGATCGTGAGCGCCAGGAAAACCGCCACGTAGGACGTGCAGGGGCGCCGGGACAATCGTGGTGAGGGCGTGGATGGTGTGGGCATGGGAGCTCCTCGATCAGTAGATCTCGTCGATGGTGGCCTTCGCCTCGCGCAGGGCGAGGGGAGCGCGGCGTGCGAAGTACTCGAGGTCCGCATCGCTCAGCTGGATGTTGGGGTAGATACGGGAGATGCTGGAGACCAGTACGCCGTGACGCTGTAGCGCGGTGGCGACGATGATGTCCTTTGCCATCACCTCGAAGTCGTACTCGGAAGGGTGCTGCAGAGGCCTCGGCGCGCAGTGGAAGGAAGCGAGTCCGGCCGGTCCCTGCACGATGAGCGGCAGGCCGGCTGTTTCGGCGGAATCGATCAGGATCTTGTGCAGGGTCTCGGTGCGTTCGTACATGTTGCGCAGGGCCTCGCCATCGTTGCGGGACAGGATCTCGAACGTTGCGTGCACCGCGGCGCTGCCCAGGGGATAACCGTTGTAGGTGCCGGCGTGGATGACCTTCTTGTTCTCCAGCAAGGACATGATCTCGCGTCGTCCGGTGATTGCGGAGACGGGAACACCACCCCCTGCGATGGCCTTCCCGAAGGTTGCCAGATCCGGGGTCACGCCGTAGCGGGCCTGTGCCCCGCCCACGCCGAGTCGCATTCCCGTGATCATCTCGTCGAAGATCAACACGACGCCGTGTTCGGTGCACAGTTTTCGCAGCAATTCGAGGAAACCGGGCGCGGGCTCGATGGAGCCACCATTGACACACACGGGCTCGGTGAGCACGCAGGCCAGCATGTGGCCGTGCTCGTCGAAGAACTGCTGGAGCCTCTCGGCATCGTTCCACGGCAGCAGGAAGGACTGGTCGGCCATGATGTCCTTCGCTCGTCCCGCGGTGCCCTTGTAGTCGCCGCGGAATTCCACGGGAACCGGATGCCTCGGGTCGACCACATGGCCCCCCATGATGTTGTCGGCATTTCCGTGGTAGTGGTTCTCGAACCGTAGGAAGCGATTGCGTCCCGTGTGGGCCCGCGCCAGTCGCAACGCGGTCTGTAGGATTTCGGTGCCGGACAGCCCGAAGCGGATCATCTCTGCCGAGGGAATGTGAGCGTGCATGATCTCCAATGCGTCTGCGTCGAAGTCGCAGTGACTCACGCAGAGCACGCGCTGCATGGCTTCAGTGAGGGCGTCCAGGTACTCGGGGTTCTGGTGCCCCAGGATCATGGCGCCGAAACGCGCGTAGAGGTCGAGGTATTCATTGCCGTCCATGTCGGTGAGTCGGCTTCCGTCACCCCCGACGAAGTGTATGGGAATCTCCTCCCAGGGCATGTTGAAGTTGTAGTGGACCCCGCCGGGAAGGATGCGTTTCAGCCTTTCGTGGTAGGCCAGGTTGTTCGTTGACCTGATCGTCTTCGGTTCGATTGTCGCGGTCATGGGTTTTCCTTTCCGTCTCGCCGTTGTTCAGGCGAACTCTTCGGCTAGGTAGGTGCTGATGTCGTCGACGGTGTTGAACTCGAACAGCGCAACTGGGTTGACGTTGACGGACAGTTCCTTCCGGAGATGATTGATGATCTTCAGTGCCTGCACCGAGGACACCCCCATCCGCGTGAAGCTGGCGTACTCGTCGACATCCGTGGGGGCGACCTTGAGTTCGGAGGAGATCTCGTTGATCAGTGCGTTCTTGATGGTTTCCTTGTTCATGATGTTTCTCCTTGTCGTTGTCACGCGGGAATCCAGTGCGCGGTGTGCGCAAAGGGGTAGGGGTTGAGGGTGAGGAGGGTGCCTTGGCCGTCGGGGAAGAAAACTTCCCAGTCGAGCAGGCAGCCGTTCAGGAACAACTGGGTAGCGATTTCCATGTCCGGCAGATCAGGGTCGAGAGCGAGGAGGTCTTTCTCTCCGGGTTCTCCGATGACGACCGCGAGATCGGTACGGCGGGCGGCGGCAGAGGAGACGATCACCCGTCCGGTGAACACCCGGCGGAAGAAGTCCTCCCGCGTCAGGGTTTCCGGCGTGGGTCGTAGCAGTAGCTTCCGGACAGTGGCCCGGGGTCTGCCGGCCGTGACCCGGACGTCCTGCGGATCGGTCGGGTCCCAGCGCAGTGTGGCGCGCCATTCATGGGCTGGCCGGAACCGGCTGAACGTCATGACGAGGTTGTAGGGATCGGCACCGGATGCGAGCAGCCGGCGTGCCTCGGCGGTGCGTTCCTCGAGTGCGACCGGGGTGGTCGCGGAAAGGCAGAGCACGGGGTGTTTCAGCTCGGCGCCGTGGCGTGGGGGGGTGCCTTCGGCCACCACCAGGTGCACGTTGGTGCCTCCCAGCCCCAGCGACGTGATTGCCCCAACCCTCGGTTGGTCATCGGTCCGGTCCCACGACCGCAACTCGGTTACCACCTCGAAGGGGGTCTCCTCCAGCTGGAGCAACGGGTTGACGGTGCGCAGGTTGAGGCTGGGAACCATCCGGCCGTGCTGAAGACTGAGAAGCAGTTTCGCCAGGCCGACGCCGCCAGCGGCGGCCAGCAGGTGCCCGAAGTTCGATTTGACGGAGCCGATGCCCACCTTGCGATCGGTGAAATCCTCATTTCGGTAGACCTGCCCTAGCGCATTGACCTCGATGGGGTCGCCGATCCGGGTTCCCGTGCCATGGGCTTCGATGTAGCCGACGCGGGTGTGGTCCACGCCAGAGGCGTAGCAGTCCCGGATCACTCGGGCCTGGCCACGTGGATTGGGCGCCATGATGTTGAGTGAAGCGCCGTCGTTGTTGATGGCGTGGGCCAGGATTCGGCCGTAGACGTGACGGTTCTTGCGGCGGGCGATGTCCTCGCGTTCCAGAACCACCACCACTGCGCCCTCCCCGATCAGGGTGCCGTTGGCCTCCGCGTCGAACACGCGTGTCACACCGGTGGGGGTGGTGATCCCACCTGCGTTGCACAACATGCTCGAGAAAGCAGAGCTGAGGATGTTGGCTCCCCCCACCACGGCGCCGTCGCACTGCGAGTGTGCGATGGCCTCGAGCGCTTCCACCAACGCGCTCAGGAATGATGAGCAGGCCGTGTCCACGGACATGACCGGGCCTGTGAAGTTGTGCTGGTGGGAAATTCGGGCCGCAACGGCACTGTTGATGCTGTTCATGATCGTGCGCGGATGGACGCTGTCCTGGCCGTTGCGCGCCAGGTGTTGGCACACCAACGGGTAGTAGGAATTCGTCGCGAGCGCCATGTAGACCGCATAACGACGATCCGCGGGGCGATGGGGTTCCACGAGTCCCGCGTCGCAGACGGCGTCGTGGGCCACCTCCATCAGGATGCGCTGCTGCGGGTCCATGAACCTGGCCTCCTCGGCCTCGATCCCGAAGAACTCGGCGTCGAAGCGTTGGATGTCGTCCAGTTCACCCACGGTGTCCGTCCAGTTCTGGTTCGATGCCAGGTCACGTCGGTGCTGGCTCACAGGAGCCGTTTTGTCCACCCCGTCGGCGAGGAGCTGCCAGAACTCGTCCTGGGTCTCGGCTCCAGGGAGACGAAGCGCAAGTCCGGTGATGGCGATCGCCGGTGCGCTGCTCATGCCGCACCGCCTGCCACCAGCTGCTCGGAATCAGTGATCCACTGCACGTGCAGCGCGTCGTCGTCGTACCAGAGGTTGACCTGGGCCGTGGCCAGTGTGGGGCCAGCGACATCCTCGGAGGGAAGATCGGCGGGGTCGATGCGGCCTTGGAAATTGACCAGGATGAAACCGAGTTTTCCGTCGTCGCCGTGGTATGTGGAGCGGAGCTGCTCCAGGAGCTTTTCGTCTCGATGTGTGGTGGTGAACAGCGTGTGCAGGTAGTGCAGGCCTTGGTTCTTCGCGTTCGCCAGTCGTGCGGTGATTGCAGGTTGGTCGTTCTCGCCGTTCAGCATGACCGGGACCGCATCCAGGAATTCCCCGACGCAGGACGAGTAGTTCGTGTCCTGCCACTGGCGACAGTCGGAGACCATTCCCACCGCGATCTCGGATTTGTTGCTGAGCTCGGCCAGTTGGGAATGGACCGAACGCAGGCCCAGATCGAGAGGGTTCTCGCCGTTCAAGGGCACTGACAGGCGACGCGGCAGGGGCCCGGAGGTGCGGAGCGCCCTGGTCACGGACTCGTTGGAGGCCAACCAGCGGGAGTAGTCGAAGCGTCGCAGCTCGTCCTCCCAGTCGTGGTCCACGGCGAGGTCAGTCAGGAAAGCGCTGTACCGCTGGGCTGGGGGAATCGCGTCCCCGAGGACACGGTGTTGCAGCTCGTCATGCAGCAGTTGTGCGCTGAAGCCGTCGAAAATGCTGTGGTGGAACGCCCAGATCAGGCGTGCCGAGTTCTCGGGTTCCAGGATGATTGCGCAGCGCCACAGCAGACCTGAGCCGAAAGGCGCGTTCGTGAGGTCCCGGGCCACGGCATTGGTGATGTCGATCACCTGGTCGGCCGGAATCCGGCTGAGGTCGTGAACTCGGATGAGCACGGGCAGATCAGCCACCGTTTCAGCGGAGATCACGTCGAAACCATCACCGGTGGAACGGGCCCGCAGCATCTCGTGGTCGGCCACGATGTCAGCCAGCGCTTCCAGAAGCGTGACGGCGTCCGTGTCGCCGACGGTGTGGACGAACCCGCCGGTCGACGCCCGTGAGGCGTGCAGGTGGCTCAGGACTCCCGCATCGAATCGGTAGCTCGGGGCGTCGCAGGCGAAGGCCTCGGCCAGATCACTGGCGTCCATGACGATGTCAGCTGCCAGCCGGTCCAGGTGCCGCTGGGTCAGTCGGCGAGTTGATTCGGTCGGGGCGACGGGAACCGTTGGGCTGGGGGACGAATCAGATGCCCTGAGGGCCTGGGTGAGCTGTGCCACCGAGGGATAGCGGTAGATGTCGCTGACCTGGGCCTCGAGGCCGGTTTCACGGAGTTTGCGTGTCAGGGCGATGGCCTGGATCGACTGGACACCGAGTGCGAAGAAATTCGCGGTGGCGGACAGCTCGGGCATGCCGAAGGTTGCCCTGGCCATGGCCAGGATGTCCCGGGAAACATTCTCCGTTGCCATGTCCGGGGAGGGCTCTGCCGTCGTGGAGGGTTGTCCGGTCGCCTCGGGGATGGTGTCGCACAGGGCGAGCAGACGGTGACGGTCCACTTTGCCGTGGCCGGTCAGGGGGAACTCGGCCACTCGACGCAGCTGCTGGGGAACCATGTAGGAGGGCAGTGAGGTCAGGAGATGTGCGCGCAGATCGGAAGGATCGGCATCACCGGTGTAGAACCCGAGCAGGCGGCTATCGTTCTCGCCCGTGCTGGTGTGGACGATGACGGCCTCGACCACCCCGGGATGGGCCTGGGCCACGATCTCGATCTCGGACAGTTCGATCCGATAGCCCGCGTGCTTGACCTGCCGGTCCACGCGATCCAGGTAGACCACCCGGTACTCGTCATCCAGGACCACCCGGTCCCCGGTACGGTAAATGCGCTTGCCCGGACCCACCAGGCAATCCGGGAACTTCTCGTCGGTCAGCTCCGGGCGTTGGTGGTAACCCAGGGCCAGGCCGGCACCTGCGATGCACAGTTCACCCGGGACGCCGCGGGGCACGTCCGTGCCGTCGGGATGCAGGATGAAAAGCTCCCGGTTGTTCGTGGGGAACCCGATCGGCATGCGCGTGAATTCAGGACGTTCGTCCATGCGGAAGAAGGTGCTGACGATCGATGACTCCGTGGGGCCGTACAGGTTGAACAACCGGCCCGGGCCCATGACATCGTAAGCGCGCTGGGCGGCCCATGGCTGCATGGCCTCGCCACCCACGAACAGGGCCGACATGTTCGCCACCGCCTCAGGGTTCTCGGCCATCAGCAGATGGAAGACGGCAGTGATGAGCAAACCCTTGGTGACCTTCTCCGAGGTCAGCAGATCGGCCAGCATGTGCATGTCCATGTTGTGGTCGTGGCCACCCATCACGATGGTCGCCCCGGACAGCAACGCGCTGTAGACGTCGAACATCGATGGGTCGAAGGTGTAGCTGGTCAGGTGCAGCACGCGATCACCCGGTCCGTAGTGCATGTATCCCGTGTCCGCGCAGGCGCTCAGCACGCCGCCGTGGGTGACGAGCACACCCTTGGGGCGTCCCGTGGTGCCGGAGGTGTAGATCATGATCAGTGGGCTGTCGGGAATCAGGCTGCCGGGCTGTTGGAAGGGGCCGGAGAGAAGGTCCGGGCGATACGCCGTCACGTCCTCAGGGAGTATGTGGGACCGCGGGTCGCTGCACAGCACCGCTCGGGCCCGGGCATCGGACAGGGTCTGGTTGATCCGCTTGGCCGGTGCTCCGGGATCGAGGGGGAGCTCGACGGCCCCGCACTTGGCCAGTGCGAGCCGGGACCAGACCTGCCAGGGGCCGCGGTCGATGATGGTTCCCACCACAGTTCCCGGTTCGACTCCTTCCCGCTGCAACCCTCCGGCCAGGGCGTCGGTGATTTCGTCCACCTCGGCGTAGGTCCATTCCTCGCCTTCCCAACGCAGGGCCGGCAGCTTCGCGTGACGGGCGAACGACGTGCGCAGGGGCGTGTCCAGGGCCGTGGTGACGGGTGACCCGCTCCCCGTCATCGCCTCGCGTCGCCGGGCATGCTCCTCGGCGGACTCCAACGGTGCGGAAGCCAGGGCGCGGTCGGGATCCTCGGCCATCTCGACCAGGAGGCGGTCCAGGTGGCCGGCCATCGTGGCGATGGTGTCCCGGCGGAACAGTTCCGTCTGGTATTCGAAATCGATGCTGTAGCGGTCGGCGTGTTCCGCGATGCTGAAGGACAGGGGGTAGCGGCTGCGCAGTTCTCCTGGTGGCAGGGCCTCCAGTGTCAGTCCGTCGAGTTCGAGATCCTCGGTGCCCATGTTGACGAAGCTGATCAACACGTCGAACAGCGGTTGGGCCTGTTCACCGACTTGTGTTCCGCTGGCCGCGAGTACCTGCTCGAAGGGGGCGTTCTGATGGGAGAGGACCTCGGCCGCGTGGTCGCGTGCGCTTCGCACGGCGTTGCGCACGCTCCGGTCGGATGCGTCCTTCATGCACAACGGCAGGGTGTTGACGAACATCCCGACGGTGTTCTCGGCGCCTGCCAGCGTCCGTCCGGCCAGCGCGGTCCCCAGCAGGAATTCCGACTGGCCGCTGAACAGACTCAACACCCTGGTCACGGCGGTCAGGAACACTGCGTAGGGGGTGGCCCGGGAAACCGAGGCCAGAGTGGCCAAGGACTCTTTGTCCACGGCGCAGTCGATTGTCAGCCGGTCCCCGGAGAACGTGGGTTCTTCCGGAGGGGACTGGTCGTATGGCAGCTCGAGACGTGGAGGGGCTCCGGAGATCATGTCGGTGAAGAAGGCGACGTCCTCGGCGAATGCACCGGATGCCTCGAGTTCCGCCACGGCAGCCATGTACGTGGGATAGGGCAGCGGTGCAACGTCCAGTTCGCGACCTGCCCATGCCGCGGTGAGGTCCTTGCCGAGCACCGCCAACGAAGTCTGGTCGCCGACGATGTGATGCAGTTCGAGTCGCAGGTAGTGCTCGGTGTCGTTGACGGTCAGCACTTCCACGCGGAACAGCGGCGCCCGGGTCAGGTCGAACGCCCTGGGCTCAGCGGCGAGTCGCCGCCTGGCCTCCTGCGCCGTCACACGTTCGTGCGTCACGACATCGGAAACCTCAGTGTGGACGTGCATCATGAGGTCGGTTCCCTCCAGGTGGAAAGAAGCGCGCAGCTGATCGTGGCGGCTCACCAGCGCCGCACAGGCCCGCCGGAGCCTGTCGATGTCGAGGTGTCCCGTGACCTTGTGGTCGATGGCCATGTTGTAGGCGGTCGTGTCGTTTCGCATCGAGCAGAGCGCATAGATTCTGCGCTGGGCGGCGGATGCGGGGAACAGCCCGTGCACCGCTTCGACGGCGAGTTCTGGAGCGGCACTCTTCACGACCGATCCGGCCAGTTGGGCCCGCAGCGCACCGAAGGTCGGGGTGGCGAAGACGTCGCGAACGCTCAGGGCCTGACCCGTGGCCTCCTTGATCAGGGAACACAGGTGTACGGCGGTCAGGGAGTCGCCTCCGCTGGTGAGGAAGTCATCCGTCTCCTCCGGTACGGTGCCGATGACCTTGGCCCAGGCAGCTTTCAAGGCATCTCCTGCGTCCTGCGGCTCAGCCGGGTCGGTGGGGGCGGGCACCGTCGCGGGGGCGGCTCCTGTCCGTTCCGTGGCTTTCAGCATTTGGTCGAGGCGTACATCCGATGGGAGGCGCTGCGGGACGAAGGCATAACCCGGAAGCGAAATCCTGTGACCCCCGGTGTGGAACCAGTTGCGATCGACATCGGCACCTCGAACCCAGAGAGATGCCAACAGGGTGCGTAGAAGATCTCCGGTGATCGGGCCGGTCACCGTGGTGCCATCCGCGATGGGTGGCAGAGCGGGAACCGGGATGTCACGGGAACGAAGCCGGGACATTGCCTGGGAGGCATCAAGCATGCCGGTCGCGTGGGCGCGGGCCACACGCAGGAGCCGGTCCTGTCCGTGGCGGGCGGTCAGGCAATCAGGCCCCAGGGTGGACAGCAGCGCGGCACGCAGCACGAACTGAGCGATGCGACGGACGATCCCGTCCCCGGAGCGTCCTGTCAGCGCGTCCTGAACGGCGGTGCGGGCCTTCGCATCGAATCGCGACAACCACAGCTCAACCTGTTCCAGGTAGGCGTCGACGAGGGCGTCCTCTGCGTCGCGGTGGTCCGCGACCACGAGGTGGACGTCATCCGAGGCCTCACCGAGCATGGCGGGGGTGTCCGCATCCATCCACGTCAGTGGCGCTCCGGGAGAAACGAGAGCCGCTGCTCGGGAATCGAATTCGCTGCGGCCGGTCGCGAGTGTGTACGCAACGTCCCTGATGGGGGCTCCTGAGCCGATCGCGTCCACCAGATCGGACTGCATCCGGCGCCGGGACTCCTCGGTGCGGGCGGAGACACCGAGGATCACCGAGGAGGTCGGTGCGACTTCCCCATCATCGGTGGGTGGGGCCTGCTCCAGGATGATGTGTGCGTTGGTACCTCCGATACCGAAGGAACTGACCGCTGCCTTGCGCACTGTGCTCGCCACGGCCTGGCCGACGGGGACGTACAGCTGTCCGGCGGGATCGATGGCCCGGTTGAGCTCGGCGAAATTGGCCAGCGGCGGGATCTGCTGCTGGTGGAGGACACCGACAGCGCCCAGGAACCCGGCCACGCCTGCGGCGGCATCGAGATGGCCGATGTTCGCTTTCACCGCTCCCAGTGCGCACGGTGAGGATTGGCCATAGACGTGGGACAGGGCCGTGTACTCGATCGGATCTCCCAGGGCCGTTCCGGTTCCGTGGGTCTCCACGAAGTCCACCTCGTCCGCGCTGATCCCCGCGTCGGCGAGCGCGCTCCGGATCACCCGTTCCTGACCCTGCACGCCGGGTGCGGTGTAACCGACCTTGGCGTCACCGTCATTGTTGATGGCTGAACCCGCGATGACGGCGTAGATATGATCACCGTCGCCGAGCGCCCGGTCGAGCGGTTTGAGCAGTACCATGCCACAGCCCTGACCAGCCACGGTGCCCGAGGCGTCTGCGGAGAACGGACAACAGGTGCCATCGGGGCTGAGGATCATCCCGTCGTGCCACACGTACCCTTCGACGCGCGGGAAGTTCAGCGCCACCCCGCCGGCGAGTGCCATATCGGCCTCACCGCGACGCAGACACGAGACCGCTTCATGGATGGCCACCAGCGACGTGGAGCAGGCGGTCTGTACTGTGACCGCGGGCCCCGTCAGGTCGAGTTTGTAGGCGACCTTGGTGGCCAGGAAGTCCTTTTCATTGCTGGTCATCGCCTCGAAGGCAGCCAACGGCTCTGAATGTTGTTGCAGCAAACCGGCAAGCCAGGCGAAATTGGTTCCGCTGCCTGCGAACAGCGCGACGTCACCGTGGAGCCGTCGGGGGTCGTAGCCGGCGTCCTCCAACGTGTGCCAGGCGGTTTCGTGGAGTAGCCGGAGCTGTGGGTCCATCGTCTCGGCGTCGCGTCGCGAATAGGAGAAGAAGTCGAAATCGAAGGTGTCGGCCGCGATGTGGCCGCGGGCGGGAACATAGTCCGGATGATCGACGATGGTCTGGTCGATGCCCGAGGCCAACAGCTCGTCTCGAGTGAAACGTCGGACGCTGACCACGCCGTTCGCGCGGTTGTTCCAGTGTTCCCTCACGGAGGGTGCGCCCGGGAAAGTTCCTGCGACTCCCACCACGGCGATGCGCCT
Source organism: uncultured Propionibacteriaceae bacterium (assembly GCA_938012815.1). GTDB lineage: Bacteria > Actinomycetota > Actinomycetes > Propionibacteriales > Propionibacteriaceae > Arachnia. The sequence continues at coordinate 47,504 of CALLVV010000059.1, read as the reverse complement.
GCTCACGGGCGGAGCGGATGTGTTTCGGTCCTCGGGGAGCATCGGGGCATCGGAGGTGCCCTGGTCCTCGACGTCGCTCAGGTCCTCCAGGGAGAAGGTCCTCTCCGTCCGTGGCCGTTCCGGCGCCCCACCGTTGTCGAGAATCGCTGCGAGCGCCCGCGGGGTGGGGTACTCGAACAACTGCACCAACGGGATCTCGCGGTCGAGAATCTCGTTGAGCTGGTTGTTGACCAGCATCAGCTTGAAGGAGTTGCCGCCGATGTCGAAGAAATTGTCGTCTGCTGCCACGCCACGGCCGAGTACCTGGGTCCAGGTGCTCATGATGACGTCCAGGAAATCTGTTCCGGTGGGTGCTTTCGTCGCCGGTTGGGTGTCGGGACGGAGGGTGCTGAGGGCCGAACGATCGATCTTGTTGTTGGGAAGACGGGGCATGTCAGATACCTGATGGAAGTGCTGGGGTGTCATGTAACACGGGAGGGAAGCGGCGATCGCGGAACGGATCGCGGTCACGGGGTCCTTGGCGGACTCGTCGGTGGTGAAGTAGCACACGATGTCACCGTCCTCGACGAGCGCGATCGCGTAGGTGATCCCGGGGGCGCGCATGGCGGTCTGTTCGATCTCGCCGAGTTCGATGCGATTGCCGTTGACCTTGACCTGGTGGTCGGTACGGCCCTTCAACAGGATTTCGCCGTTGGGCAGGGCAACGCCCACGTCGCCGGTGCGGTACACCGGGAGCTCCGGGAGCTCCGGGAGTGTGGTGAAGGCGCGTCGCGTCTCATCCGGACGGTTGACGTAGCCGGCGGCGAGCCCCTGCCCGGCGATGCACAGCTCTCCGGGGACACCGGCGGGTTGCGCCATGCCGGTTTCTCCCACCACCAGGACGTGGGAGCCGAAAATGGGTGAGCCGATCGTGACCGCGTCGCCGGGAGCGAGTTCCTTCACCGTGGTGGTGACGGTGGTCTCCGTCGGGCCGTACATGTTGAAGATCCGTGCATCGGTGTTGTCGTGCAGCAGATCGACCAGGTTCTCGGAGAAGTGCTCACCGCCACACACGATGACACGGAGGCGGGGAAGCTGGTCGCGGAACCGGCGGTTGCCGCACAACGCCGTCATCTTCGAGACGGGAACCTGGATGTGGGTCACCCGATGGGCGGCGATCCGCCGGGCGATGGCGGAGGCATCCTTCTGGTCCTCGGAGGGACACAGGTGGACGGTGGCGCCGGCTGCCAGGGGAATCAGGCTTTCGAAGGCGAAGATGTCGAAGGTGGGATCGGCCAGGCTGATGATGACCTCACCCGGTGCGAAGATGTCCCGTCGCAGGTGATCCTGGAACAGGTTCGCCAGTCCGCGATGCTTCACGGCGATGCCTTTCGGGCGTCCCGTGGAGCCGGAGGTGTAGACGACGTAGACGGGGCTGTCCGCCGACACCTTCGGGCCATTGAAGTGCTTCGTTCCGGCCTGGGTGCACGTGGCCAGATCGATCACGGTGGGGATTGTTGCCGTACTGGTGAATCCAGCCGGGGCAAGAGCCACGCGGGGCCGGGCGTCATCGAGGATGCTGGCGTGACGATCGACAGGCTGGGTGGGGTCCAGCGGAACATAGGCCCCTCCGGCCTTGCAGATGGCGAGTTGTGCGATGAGCAGGGAAGCATCGCGCACCGTGACCAGGGCCACGGGATCGCCGGGGCTCACCCCGGCTTCCAGAAGGCGGGTGGCCACGGCGTTGGCGTGGGCATCGAGCTGGGCGAAGCTGTAGGACCGGCCGGTGCCGTCGATCACGGCAGTGGCCTGGGGGCGTTCAACGGCCTGCCGGGCCACCAGGTCGTGAATGGCAGTGAAGGGGGCGCCGATGAGCCGGGACAACCAGGCGTCGTGTTCGGCCTCGGTGTAGATGCTGATGGTACCGATGGGTGCGGTGGAATCAGCGCAGACGTGTTCCAGGAAGGCGTCGAGATGGTGTGCCAGACTCGTGATGGTGCTGGCGTCGAACAGGTCGGAGGAGTAGTCCAGCAGGAATTGGATGCCGTCGGCGGTCTCGGTTGCCGTGATGACCAGGTCCATACCCACTGCGAGGGGATCGGTCTCGATCTGCTGACCTTTCAGGCCACCGATGCGGAGTTGGTGGTGTTCCATGTTGTGGTAGTCGAAGGACACGTCGAACAGGGGGTGGCGTCCTGCCGTTCTCCGCTGGCCGAGTTTCTCCACGATCCGGTCGAAGGGCACGTCCTGGGCGGACAGGGCATCCAGCATGGTGGTGCGGGTGTCTGCCAGGTAGTCGTCGAAACTCGTGCCGGAATGCGGTTTCAGACGAATGGGAAGCATGTTGACGAACATGCCGATCATTTCCCGGGTCTCGGCCAGCGTGCGTCCGCTGACCGGGGTGCCGATCACCAGGTCCTCGGTTCCGTTGTAGCGGGACAGAACCGCACCCCAGGCCGCCAACATCACCATAGAGAGGGTGGCCTGACGGGCCTCGGCGAGTTCGGTCAGTTCCGCGGCTCTTTCGGCGCTGAGGGTCCAGGCGACGCGGCCCGCACCGGAAGCGCGTTCTGCGCGGGGGCGGTCAAGAGGAAGCACGTCTGCGGTGGGTGGATCGGTCAGCTGTGTGAGCAGGGCGTTCTCCGCCTCCGCGAGATTCTCATCCTGTTCCACGACTCGAACGTGGTGGATGTAGTCGGTGTACTGGTGGGGCAGTGGTGGCAGCTCCGTGTCGTACAACTCGCCGAAGTCGCGTGCGAGGATTTCTGCAGAGGTGGCATCACCGATGATGTGGTGGAGGTCGAACAGCAGCAGGCTCGCGTTCGTGTCCTCGACGATCTCCATGCGGAACAGGGGACCCGTCTCGAGGTTGAACGGGCGGACGAACCGGGCCAGGTGCTCCCCGGCCGATTCGGGGGTGGCGGGACCGCGGGTGAAGCTCAGTGGGAGATCGTTCCGATCGATGCGGGTCAGGCCTTGGCGGATCTCGCCGTTCCGTGCCGCGAACGTGGTGCGCAGCGGCTCGTGACGTTCCACCAGCCGCGCCAGCGCGGAACGCAACCGGTCGCGGTCCAGGAGGCCGTTCAGCCAAGTGGCTGATGCCATGTTGTAGGTGACGGACTCCGGGTCGAGCCGGGCGGCCAGGTACATGCGTTCCTGTGCGGGGCTGAGGGGATGATCGGCCGCCTCGGGTGCCTTGGCCATGTGGGTGACGGCAGTTTCCGTGCGGAGACGCGCCTCGAGGGCCGCGGGGGTGGGGGCTGCGAACACGTCTGCCACGGTGGCTTCCACGCCGAGCAGGGCCTTGAGCTGGGCCGTCAGGCCGGTGGCCTTGAGGGAATCGCCGCCGAGGGTGAAGAAGTTGTCGTCGGCAGACACGTCGGCGTGACCCAGCACCTGACGGAAGGCGTCACGGAACGCGTCGAGCCGGTTGGTGTGGACGAATCTCGGTTCCTCCCGGACCGGTGTGGTGACGGCCGCGGTTCCGCCGGAAACCGGGTGCGGATCGGCGTCAAAACTGTATCCGGGCAACGACCTGCGATGGCCGGTGTCGTGCTCGGACCAGTCCAGGGGCAGACCTGCGATCCACAGGTCCCCCAGCCCGGCCAGCAGATGGGCCTCGTCGGCCACGTCGGAGGCTGCGTGACGCACCAGGCCCACCACTTGGCGATCGGTGCCGCCGACCTGGGCGACGAACGTGGCCAGGCTGTTGCCGGGGCCGGTTTCGATTCCCAACACCGGCCCGTCGGCCAGCAGCGTGGTGATGCTGTCGGTGAACCGCACCGCGCCGGTTATGTGGTCACCCCAATAGCCGGGCTCGGTCATCTCGCCGGGACGCACGAGCTGTCCGGAACGATTCGAGATGATCGGGAGCCGGGGGTCCCGTGAGGTCACCTTCGCCACCGCAGCGGTGAAAGCGGTGGCCGCAGCATCCATCATCGGGGTGTGGAAGGCCTGGGACGTGTGCAGCCGGGTGCCGATGATGCCCGCGGCATCCAGTTTCGCCAACACGTCATCAAGAGCGTGTGGTGCCATGCCGACCACGGAGCGTTCGGGCGAGTTGTCGAGGCAGACCCAGGCATCGGGTGTTCCTGCGATCGCGTCGGCGACGCGCGCTGCGGGGGCCAGCGTGGCAATCATGATCCCGGGAGGCTGGGACTGCATGAGAAGCCCGCGTTCGCGCACCAGGCGGGCAGCGTCCTCCGGGCCCCACACCCCGGCCAGGGCGGCTGCGGTCAGCTCGCCGACGCTGTGCCCGAGGAGAACATCAGGGACGATCCCGAAGGATTCGAGGACCTTCGCCAGCGCGAACTGGGTACTGAACAGAGCGAACTGCGACCATTCGGTGCGGTGGATGCGACCGTCGTCGGAACCGGTGTGGAGCACTTCGCGGAAGTCGCGGGCATCGTCCCGGGGCAGCATGTCGATCAGGTCGTCCATCCAGCCGCGGAACATCCCTCCGATGGAGCTGTCGCTGGTGTAGAGGCCGTGGCCCATTCGGTGGTACTGGTTGCCCTGACCGGAGAAGAGGAGGGCGACGCGGGGTCGCGATGTCTCGGCGGGCAGCTCGCTGTGGTGCAGGCGTTTGATCCACGCGTCGGTGTCGCGAGGCTCGTCCGGGGAGATCACCAGGGTGCCGCGGTGGGGCAGCTCGGCGCGCGAACGAAGGGTGACGGCGGCGTCGGCGAGTTTCACCGAGTTGTCAGCGGCCACGTGCTCCACGATGCGTTTCGCGGTGCGGATCATGGCCTCCCGGCTGGCCCCGGAGAACTGCAGCAACGTGTGGGGCTGGTCGTCCGTCTCCGGGAGGACAGGTGCCTCGTCGAGAATCATGTGCACGTTCGTGCCTCCTACTCCGAAGGAATTGATGCCTGCGCGGATCTGGTCGCCATCCAGGGAACGGTTCGTCGACGACACCTCGAACGGTGTGGCCTCGAAGTCGATGTGAGGGTTGGGGCGGGAGAAGTTGAGGGTGCCCGGAAACAACCGGTGCTTGAGACTGAGCGCCACCTTGCTCAGCCCGACAGCACCTGCGGCGGAGTCCGTGTGCCCGATGTTGCCCTTGACCGAGCCGAGCAGGCAGCTCCCCATCGGTGCTGTCGAGAAGGCCCGTGCCAACGAGGCCACCTCGATGGGATCACCCAGCAGCGTCCCGGTCCCGTGGGCCTCGACGAAACTCACCGTGGCGGGATCGATGCCCGCAGTGCGGTAGGCGGCGGAGATGGTTTCGTACTGCCCGTCCTCGCTGGGGGCGGTGTAGGACTGTTTGCGTCGGCCATCGTTGCCGCTTGCAGAGCCCTTGATGACGGCGTAGACGGGGTCGCCATCGCGTCGAGCGCTCGTCAACGGTTTGAGTACCAGAAGGGCGGCGCCGTTGGAGAACACCGTGCCGCTTGCGTCGGCGTCGAACGGCCGGCAGTGGCCGTCGCGAGACAGCATCATGCCGTCAGTCCACTGATAGCCACCCCCGTTGGGCAGCTCCACGGTGACGCCGCCGGCCACTGCCAGGTCGCATTCCCCGGAACGCAGCGCCTGAACCGCTAGGTGCACCGTCAGCAGCGACGAGGAACAGCCGGACAGGGCCGACAGCGAGGGGCCGGTGAGGTCGAAGTGGTAGGACAACCGGGTGCTGAGGAAATGGTTGGTGGCCAGGGTGAAGTTCTGATACGCATCCCCGAACGAGGCGGGGTTCATGACGGTGCGCTGATACCATTCGAAGTCGTCGCTGCCCGCCGCGAAGACTCCCACTCGTCCCGGCAGCTTCCGGGGGTCGTAGCCCGCGTCCTCACAGGCCAACCAGAAACATTTGTACAGCAGGCGCAGCTGGGGGGACGTGACGTCCACCTCCGCTGGCGCGATCCGGAACAGATGGTCGTCGAACTCGTCGATTCCCTCGATGCGACCGGAGGCCTTGACGTAGTTGGGATCGCGCAGCTGGTGCTCGGGAACTCCGAGGCGGCGGAGTTCATCGTCGTCATGGAAGGTGATGGTTTCCTCGCCGGCGACCAGAATTTTCCAGAAATCGTGCACGTCCTGGGCCTTCTGCACCTGCAGGCCGATCCCGATGATGGCGATGTCGTCGCCGAGGGTGTGAGCGGGACCGGTGGATTTCTCGGACGAAACCCGCTGGGGCTCCACCAGCTCGCTCTGGGCCGCGATGGTGGGGTGGCTGAGCAGATCGGTGATGCCGATCTGGGTTCCGAAGGTTTCCTGGAGCCGCAGCTGCAACCGCATCAGGCTCAGTGACGTGCCTCCGGCCTCGAAGAACGTGCGGTGGTGGTCGGTTATCGGACGACCGAGTACGTTCTGCCACAGGTCCGCGAGCCGGGTGGCAACCGTGGTGGTGACGGAAGCATCTGTGTGGTCATTCTGCTGATCGAGCAGTGCGCGCAGGGCGGCGCGATCCAGCTTCCCGGCGGCGGATGTCGGCAGGGCATCGACCTGCATGAGCACCGATGGGATGAATTGGGAGATCAGCACCTTGCCCAGGGAAGCGCGAATCCGGTCCGCCGGGATTGGGGATTCGGACGCGTAGAAGCCTGCGAGTCGCGGTTCCGCCGCCGAATCATCGACCAGGACCGCGGCCTCGACGACCCCGTCGATGCGATGCAGGGCCTGCTCGATCTCGCCGAGCTCCACGCGGAGACCCCCGACCTTGACCTGGCGGTCGATGCGGCGCGAGAACGCGAAACGACCGTCGGGACGCAGGAATCCCAGATCGCCGGTGCGGTACATGCGTCGCATGTGCTCGGGATCGATGTCCGCGTCGAAGAAGGGATTCTCCACGAACTGCCGGGCGGTGAGTTCCTCGCGGTTCAGGTAGCCCACACCGACACCTGCTCCAGCGATGCAGACCTCGCCGGGCAGGTCGGCGCCGCACAACTCGCCCCGACGATTCAGGATGTAGATCCGGTAATCGTTCAAGGGGGTGCCGATGGGAGCGTTCGCCACCGAGTCCTCAGGATGGATACGCGTGTGGGTGGCCCACATGGTGGCCTCGGTGGGGCCGTAGACGTTCTCCAGGGTGCACGGGAGTCCCAGGGCGTGGAAACGTTCGATGATGTCCGGGGTCAGTGCTTCTCCGCCAGAGAACAGATGGGTCAGGCCATCGAGATCGTGACGCCGACCGGTGCTCTCGATGGTCGCGAGCAGGACGCGCAGCATGGTGGGGGACGAATTCAGGTGGGTCACGCCGTAGGTACGGACAGCCCTTGCCAAGGCCTGTGGGTCACCCTCCTGGCCGACGGGGAGAATGGCCAGACGCCCGTCACCGACGAGCCAGCCATAGAGCTCGGTTCCGAAGATGTCGAAGGTGAACGAGGTCTTGAGCAGGAACACGTCGTCGCGTCCCAGGGGGAATCGTCGTTCCAGGTCCAGCGCCGTGTTCTGAACGTTCGCATGTGTGATCGCCACGCCCTTGGGGCGGCCGGTGGAACCGGATGTGTACTCGATGTAGAGCAGGTCCTCGGGTGCCCTGTCGACGGGGGCCGGGATTTCGGCGATGGTGTCGCGGTGATCGCCGGTCAGTGCGGCGACGTCATCACAGGTGTCCAGGTCGAGTCGCTTCACCTGGTCCGGAAGCTCCAGTTCCAGATCCGAGAAGGTGATCACGGCCGCTGCATCGGCGTCGCTCAGCATGTCCAGGATGCGGGCGGCAGGCATGTGCTCGGACAGGGGAACGTACGGGTGTCCAGACAACACCGTTCCCAGGATGGCCGCCAGCAGGGTCGCCCCACGTGGCAGAAGGACGGCGACCGGACGCTTGTCCGCCCCGATGGCATCAAGGATGTGGCGCTGCACCAGCACTGCCGCGTCATGGGCCCAGGCATTGGTGTATCCACGAGTCTCGTCAAACCACGTCTCACGTGCCGGATCGGCATTCGTGCGGTTGAGGAAGAGGGTACCCAGGTCGGTCGGGTCCCAGTCGAAGTAGTGGGTCGCGCGTGACGCGGCCAGCAGGTCGCTGCGCTCGGAGGCGGACATGGGTTGCAGCTCCGTCACGGGTACGTCGAGGTGCGTGGGGATCTGCTGGATCAGGGCCAGGAGGCGTTCGGCGAACCGTGCCGCACGCTCGGCGGTGAGCGCGGATTCCTTGTACCAGATCACGATGTCGGTGTTGTCCCCGAGCTGTTCGATGGTCACGGTGAGCCGGCCGGGGAAGTGAACCTCGTCGGGATGTGTGGCCGCGCGGACGCCCTCGGGTAGCTCGGGGTAGGCGTCGTGGATGAAGGTGATGTCGAACAGGCCTGCACTTGACAGCCCCGACAGTTTGCGGGCGACCGGGAAGTCGAGGTTTCGCCACAGACCCATCACCTCGGAACGCGTACGTTCCAGCAGGTCGCGGACCCTCAGACCGGGTGAGACGTCAATCAGTACCGGAAGTGTCCGGATGAAACAACCGATGCTGTTCTCCATCTCCAGGTGAGGGCGATCCATGAAGGGACTCGCGAAGGAGACCTGGTCCTCACCGGCGTAGTGCGCGAGCAGTGCTCCGAAGGCCGCCAGATACACGGTGAACTCGGAAACCTCGGCCTCCTGCGCGGTTTCGCGGACGGCTTCGGCGGTGTCGCGGGGCACGGTCAGGCGGAACTCCCGGGCTGCGTCCTCGTGTGGGGAGGCGAGCAACCAGTGATCGAGTTGCGGGATCCGGTGGCGGGGTAGGTTTTCGGACCAGAAACTCTCGCGCCGAGCCAGTGTCTCGGGCGATGGCCGGCTGAGCTGACCGTTCTGATAGGTGAACAGTCCCTGGTCGGTGCGTGATGCGGTGATCTCCCGGGTTCCCCGGGCCAAGTCGATGATGCGGTCGGTGAGGATGCTCACCGACTGTCCGTCGGCGATGAGGTGGTGGCACACGACCAGCAGACGGTCTCCGTCGGGCAGACGAGCTGCCACCACTCGGAACAGAGGGGCGGTGTTCAGCTGGAAAGGCGTGTGCCGGGCCGTGTGGAAGATCTTGTCCAAGTTCTCCTCAGCACCTGTCAGGTCGTGGTGACGCACAGGTGCCTCGACCGATTCGGCGATCGTGTACACGGGTCCGGACTCGTTTCTGGCGACTGACGCGCGCAATGCCGGTTGTTCCGCCACGACTGCGCTGACCGCCTGGGTCAGACGTGAACGGGAAAGATGCTCTGTGCACAGCTCAATCGCGATGTGATAGTCAGCGGACTGTCGAAGCTGGCTGTCGAAATACATGCCTTGCTGGGCAGGGGACATGGGAAGGGTGGGTTCGGTCATGGGAGAAAAGCTCCTAAAACGGCGTCTGCGACATTCAATGACTAAATCGCTGGGTGTGTTTGATCGAGAGGCGAGGCGTGGCGTCGCGGTCAGACCTCGGAAGCCATCAAACATTTGTAATTGTGATTGATTTTTCAGGTGCATCAATCATGGACGATGCGTTGCGCGACAACTTCTCGAATCTGCGGAGGCTTCCGTCGCCGGATATGCGGTCAGGAGAGAGATGTTCCTGTCCGATCGGGTTCTGAGTGGTAGGTTTCCTCTTTGCCCGTCGCGAAGTTGATCCGGCAGAAGAGTGGGTACCATTCAGGCTTGCACAAGACTCGCTCGAGGTGTGTCGAGTTGTCTTCCGGATTCATTTGGATGTGTATTTCTTGACCATGAGATTACGGAGCTGTCCGGACGGCGTCAAAGCAAATACTCCGAAAGTTGACGGCCTCGCGGGCGGCGGTGAGGGGCGTGTGCGATGGGGTGGGCGGGGTGGCTTCCCGGGGTGGACGATCGTGCCCGGTCCAACTCGGCAAGGGAGGAGCAATTGAAATTGTGATCATTTCCCGCCTCGGGATTCCGGGCCGAGGGTCCCGCCGAACGGTGTTTCCCGCGTGCTCGACCTATCCGTCGGTTCTGACGGTCAGCGGCACCCTGACCTCGGCATGCCACTGATGTCCCTTGGGGGCGAAGGAATGCGTGCCGTTCAGCAGATCGACCCTTTCCTTGACGCCGAGCAGCCCATGGCCTCCGTTGCTCTTCGCTGGAGCTGCGGTGCCGATGTCGTTGATCACCCGCAGCATGACGCAACCGTCGTCTTCGCGGGCTTCGATGGTGCACGTCCCGGGAGCTCCGTGCCACACGACGTTGGCGACAAGCTCTCCCAAAATCTTGGAAATGCCGTATTCGAGGTCGGGGGAGAGCTTGCCGCCAGGGATGTCGAAATGAGTTTCTGTATTGAATCCGTTGTCCCGAAGGGCGCTCAATGCCTGGGTCAACTGTATGTCGAGGGAGTGAGTCGACTGGCGTCCGAAAGAACTGAAGTCCTGATCTACGTTTCGAAGAGCCACCATGGCGGCGCGTAGTTCGGTGGCCGCGCGACGTGACAACTCGAGCGCATCGAGAAGATCGGGGGATAGTTCCCCGGGAAGACGTGGATCCTCCGCGAGGTCCTCGAGGTTCATCACCACCAAGGTCTGGGTTTGGGCGACGCTGTCGTGGAGCTCGCTCGCCATGAGGAGGCGGGTCGATCGCAGGGTCTCCTCGCTTTCCCGGTGAGCCTTCTCCTCGGTCTCATGCCTCTTGTGAGCGATCGCTCCGGTGGCACCTCCGAACAGAGTGACTCCGGTGAAGAAGATGAGATTGATTAGAGTGTCGTTCCACGAGTCGCGAATCTCCCAGGTGATCAGCAATAACAAAGGGTAGATGATGGCCAGTGTCCAGCGACCGGTGCGGCGATTTTTGAACCAGTTGTATACGAAAGCTCCTCCGCACAGATTCATGGATACCTCGGGGATGTTGAATGTGCTCCACAAGCCGAAGTAGCACATTGCTAGTGCAAGGGCTGGTAATGGTTGCCAAGGAAGTAAGAAAGAGGCTGCAACCATCACCAGTGCAACTCCTGTGGAAGTCGGTCCCGGTGTGCCCTGTGGCGTACCCAGGGTCATTGCGAATAGCGCAACGCCGATCACCGGCTCCACGGGCAGTTGTTTGATGAGGGAGAGGGTCAGACGGGCGCGTCGCAACTTCACCCGTCAAATGATACAGCTGTGCCATTGAGGCTTATTCACGGGTGAGGTACCCGTCGGCACATTCTTCTGGTCGGGGGGCGCAGGTGAGGGGTTGTGGTCAAGGTTTCGAGGAGCGGAAGCTGGTTGAGCCGGTCTGCTCGCTCTGCGAACTGACCGTGTCGAAACCCCCGGCGACCACGTCCAAGGAATTGCAGCGGCCTCTGCTGTGCGGCTGCCGGGTGGTTTCGAGGTGGACCACTCCTTCGTCGCGGTCCGGCTCAACCGGCTTCGGAGAGGCTGTGAACAAGCCTCATTGACTTCAGCAGTAACCCCTCCAGATGTGGCAGAGGAAATTGGATGCGGGGGCGGCGCTGGTCGGAGGAATGGTCTTGGAGGCAGTGGTGATGGGCGTCGTGCTGGCCTCGGCCGGGAGAGTGAGTAGGGGCGTCGCGAGGGTGAACATGGCTGCGAGGGCGATCGTGATCTTGTGCTTCATGGTATGCTCTACTTTGAACAGGGGTAAAGATTAAATTTCAGTAAGCAGTCCCCGAAACGGAGAATGGAAGGTCCCTTTTCACTATTGATTCGGTGTGGACTGTTTTTGTTGATCCCAATCAAACCCGACCCGTCGCATCAAGGCACGCGTACGTCAACTTTGGGAGATCGACGCGGCAGACGGTCCGGGGCGAACGACTAGATTGTGTGACATGAACGAAGCCGAGATCCGTGTTCTGATCGCTGAAGACCACGACCAGGTGCGCGCCCGCATCCAACGCATAGTGGACGCCATGCCCGGGATCGTCGTGGTCGGGGCGGCCGCGAACGGGCTGACGGCCGTTTCCACTGCCAAGCGCCTCGACCCCGATGTGATCCTGATGGACATCAGCATGCCGGTGCTCGACGGCATCCATGCCACCCGACAGATCGTCGACCTGGGACTCCGAGCCCGTGTCATCGCGCTCACCTCGTTGGAGGACGACTACACCTTCCACGATGCGCTGCGTGCAGGGGTTGCCGGTTTCCTGCTCAAAACCAGCTCCCGTGGCGAGATCATGCACGCCATCCAGCAGGTTCACCTCGGTGAGTCCATGCTCTCACCCAGCCTCATCACCCGGGTCCTGACCAATTATGAGCGAGGACATCGTCCGTCGAAGGCCATCAGCGAACTGCCCGAGAAGGACCAGGAACTGCTCCGTCTGATCGCGCAGGGCCTGAGCAATCTCGAAATTGCGGAGGAACTCTCGCTCTCGCCCGCGACGGTGAAGAGCTACGTCTCCAGGCTGTTGACCAAACTGGGTGCCCGCGACCGCGCCCAGCTCGTGATCCTGGCCTACCAGAACGGGCTCGTGGAGAACTGATGAAACCCGGGACGGGCCCCTCTGGGAGCAACGTCACAGCGACCGGAGCCGGTTCTCGTCGAGCACCGGAAGTGTCTCACGAGTAACGGCGACCCGCTCCGGATCGACATCGACGAAGGCCAGATCGGGTTCCGCGCCCAGCTCCAGCAGGACCCGCCCGGTGGGATCCACCGCCATCGAGTGGCCGATGCCCGTCGGGCCGCCGGGGGCCTCCGCATCGCCTTGGAGCGCCTGATCCACCGCGACCACGAAAGAGACGGAATCCATCGCCCTGGCCGTCGTCAGAGTTCGCCACTGGTGCAGCTTCCCCGGGCCGGGCGCCCAGGATGCGCACACCACCATGACCGTTGCTCCTCCCAGCGCCAGGTCGATGAAATGGGTGGGAAACCTCACGTCGTAACAGATGGCCAGCCCCAGCCCGTGCCCGGCGACCTCGATCGACGTCGACCGCAGCCCCGGTGCGACGGTTTCTGACTCGCGTTGACCGAGAGCGTCGAAAAGATGGATCTTGTCGTAGCGACCCTCGGATTCGCCCGTCGCCAGGAGTGTGTTGTGCACCCGGGCGCCGGGCGCCTTGGTGAACATGCCCGCAATGATGGTGATCCCGAGGTCACCGGCCAGGCGTCGCACGGCCGAGGCCCAGGGCCCGTCGAAGGCCTCGGCGACCTGGGTGGGTGCCCGGAGGAAGGAACACATGGTGGCTTCCGGGAACACCACCACGTCGGCCCCACCGCGGGCGGCGCGGCTGGCCGCGTCGGTGACCAACGCCAGGTTTTCCCGGGGATCGATGGTGGAACGGAGCTGTGCCAGGGCGAGACGCATGCCTCAACTCTGACCGTGCGAAAGCCGTCACACAACCCCGGAGACTTCGTCAGCCCAAGGCGATAGGCTCGCTGCGACCCCGATTGGAGGAGCCCAGATGTCGCGACTCACATTGCTGGCCACTACGGACGTTCACGGCACCGTCCTGAACTGGGACTACTATCGCGACCAGCCTTGGACCGGTGAGGCAGAGGCCGGGCTGGCCCAGTTGTCCACCGTCGTGGAACGCATCAGGGCCGAACGCGGGGCGGAGACAGTGGCACTGGTGGACAACGGCGACACCATTCAGGGAAACCCTCTGTGCACCTTCTTCGCCCGGCGCGAACCCGGGACCGGGAATTTGACACACCCGCTGGCGGCGGCCTTCAACGTCATGGGCTACGACGCGGTCAACATCGGAAACCACGAATTCAACTACGGCCTCGATTTCCTCTACTCCTTCGAGCGACGGCTCGACCCGCCGCTGCTCGGGGCCAACGTCATAGACCCCGGATCGAGGCTCCCGGTGTTCCCGGCCTTCGCGCCCGTGATCCGTCGCTTGGACGGGCGGGAAATCCGGATCGGGGTGCTCGGCCTGACCACGCCGGGCGCGATGATCTGGGACCGCCAGCAGCTCGCCGGGAAGGTGGATGTCACCGACATGGTCGCCGCCGCATCCTGCTGGGTGCCGAGGCTGCGTGAGAATTTTCTGTCCGACGTGGTCGTCGTCCTGTGCCACGCGGGGATCGGGCAGACCACCTACGCCACGAACGCCGACGCGCCCGCGGAGAATCCGGCCCGGGAGATCGCGGAGCAGGTGCCGGGTATCGACGTCATGGTGATCGGGCACACGCACCGCGACGAACCGGAACAGTGGGTGACCTGCGAGGCCACGGGCCGTCCGGTCCTGCTCACCCAGCCGAGGGCCCACGCCGCAGGGCTCACGGAGACCATCATCGAGGCCGAACACGACGGCGACTCCTGGCGCATCGAGGTGCTGGGCTCCACCTCCCACCAGGCCCGAGGGGAGATGCCCGACCCTCGGGTGCTCGACGCCGTCGCCGAGGCCCACGCGGCAACCCGCGCCCACGTGAACCGGCAGGTCGCGGTTTCCCCACGAGAACTCAGCGCCGCCGATTCCCGGTGGCACGCGACTGGGGTCATCGACTTCATCCAGCGCGTCCAGGCCGCCACCGTCGCCGAGGCGCTGGCCGGTGGGGAGCACGAGGATCTTCCCGTGGTCAGCCTCACCGCCCCCACGTCACGCACTGCTGTCATCCCGGAGGGGCCGGTCAGCATCCGTGACCTGGCGGCCGTCTACGTCTTCGACAACACCCTGGCGGCGGTACTGCTCACCGGGGCCGAGCTTCGCTCCCACCTGGAACACGCCGCCCGCTACTACGCAGACCTGCCGCGCGGTCAGAGTTTCGACCCCGTCACCATGACCAGCGTGGAACGTGACGGTCAGACGATCTGGGACTACCAGTACGACATCGCGTGGGGCATCGGCTACGAGATCAACCTGAACGAACCGGTCGGGCGGCGCATCAGGGGGCTGCGTCATCCGGACGGCCGTCCTGTGGCCGACGCCGACCGTTTCGCCGTCGCCCTGAACCACTACAGGCTCAGCGGGGCTGGCGACTACCGGCAGGTGGCGAACGCTCCTGTCCTGTACAACGGCATGCTCGACATCCGCCAGCTCCTGATCGACTGGGCCCTGACTCGCGGCATCGACGTCCCCGAGGAGGAGAACTGGCGTCTCGTTTTCGACGAGCCGCTCGATAGCGTGAGCCAGTGAACGATTGGTTCGCCTCCTGGGGACGCCTCCTGGCCGACACTGGCCGGGTGCTGCGCGACCACTGGCCGCAGCTCGTCGGCCTGTGCCTGATCGGGATCATCGGGCGCATGGGGTTTTTGTGGCTGGCGGTGTGGGCTTCGGCGATCAACGGGACCTTTGGTTCGCTGATCCTTCCCCTGGCGCCGCTCAGCACCCTCATCACGCTGATCCTCATGCTGCGGGTGGCCTCGGAAACCCTGCCGGCCTTCAGCCACACCTACCGGGGCAACACCTTCCGGGAACGGTGGCGCCACCACCTGCTGGTTTCCACGGAGGTCCTGCTGCCCTTCCTGGCGGCCTATGCCGCCCAGGGCCTGGTGGCCCAGGATTCGCGTCTCTACGTTCACGACATCACCTACGATGAGAGCGGAAATCTTCTGCACCTCAACTCGGCGAGGTACAGCTACGGGGAGGGCTGGTACCTGGTGGCCATGGTCATAGGGGCGATCCTGATCCGCAAAACCATCGCCCTGACGGAGGCCTTCCGCCGCTCCGTCGTGATCGCTCTGATCGCCATCTACCTCGAGGCGTTCTGGATGGTCACTTTGACCAACGTTTTCATGTGGCAGGTCAAGGAGATCGGGCAGTGGCTCCGGGACCGGGCCGTCGTCGATGACGCCATCGCTCAGCTGGAGGGATTCATGTCGTGGCTGGGACCGGTCCGGGATTTTCTTCTGCCCGGCTGGGACTGGCTGGTGAAAACCTGCGCGGGTCTCGGTCCCCTGGTCGTGCTGCCGTTGGCATGGCTCGCAATCGGGGCATCCAGCTATCAGACGGATCTCGTGACGGGCACCGGCCGCTCGCCCGCTTCACGCCGCCTGAAGGGGCGCATTGAACGGGTCCCGGGATTCTGGCGCAGGGCGTTGGAGGAAACCGGAGAACCCATTCTGGTTCCCCTGCGAGCCCTCTGGGGAGCCCTGTCGCGGGTACTCATCGCGGGGCCCGCCCCCATCGTGATGTTCTGTCTTTCCTTCGTGGCGGTCGACCAGGTACAGGTCGGGGTCGCGTGGTTGCTCCGGGAAGCGGTTGGCCCGCGCCCCTACGGGCTCCACATGGCTCTGCGGCCCTACTTGGACTCGGCCTCACAGCTCGTCTATTCCGTGCTGGCCATGGCCCTGCTCGCGGCTTCCGTGAACTTGGTGGTCGGGGGCAGGCGAATCTCAGCACCTCGGTCGGATCCCCTGGGGGGCCACAATGCCCTTCCCCGCCGGGCCCTATAACGGGATGTACAGATAGTCCGGGGCGTGCCAGGACAGACACAGCGCCTGCGGGGCGACGCCCGTGGGTAGGGCGAAGGTCAGGCTGATGGGCCAGGTTCTCGGCCGGGTAGGGGTGGTCTCGATGAGCGTGGTGCCATCGAAGTCGAACGAGGGGCCAGGGGCATCGGGTGGGGTGCAGGTCTGGAGCCCCCCCGAGGAGAAGGAACCCCCATTTTCGCTGGCTCTAGTCTTGCCGCCGTCCCCTCCGTAACGCACTCCGTCCGCCTCCAGTTCCGCTATGCAGGCGATCAGAACCTGGTCTGGTTCCGCTTCGAATTCCAGATCAACCCTCCAGAGTTGCGCTCCGGCGTCGGCGCGGATGTTCTCGTGTCGGTCGACGGCCTGCACATCCTTCACATGCACGGCCACCTTCAGGCTGAAGGTGGTGCCTGCTTCCGTGTATTGCTGTTGCAATATCCCGTGCCTGGGCTGCGTCTCGATACGATTCAGGGGGTTCCGGGGCAGGTACTGGTTGAGCATGCGTTGTGAGCATGCGAGGGTCGCACAGATCAGGAGGGGGATCAGCGCGATCACCCAACCTATGTTGCGCCTCCACCAAGGTGACCTCATGCCTTCCCCTTGGTGTGCGGGGCTGTGATGGTTATGCGTTGTGTCGCCGCCCCCAGTTGTTCCGCCCTGGCCTCGTCGACCTCCAGATCGATCACCGCCACATCGTTGCTCGGATCTTCGGATCCCGGCGGGTTCGTGGACAGGTGGAGCTTCGCGTTCGGCAGGGCGTCCTTCGGCACCTCCAGGGCAAATTCGCACCCCAGGATCAGCCCCGGCTGAGCTGGTCCGCAGGGGGTGGAGAGATTGCTCGCATGGTTGAAGGCGCGGTCCCTGCCATCCTTCAGTTCAAGTTTTCTCAGGAGTTGTTGTTCCCCCTTCGGTGTGAAGTCCAGAGTCACGACGAGCCAGATCCCGGAGGTGGTGGCGACGGATCCCAGCTTCACCTCGGCGGCGGAACGCACGTTGGTGATTTTGACCGTGCCGGTCCTGAGTTCCACGTCTTGTCCCACCTTCCCGGGGCGGAGGAAGGGGGCGGCGGCTACGGTATCGCGGTCCGGTAGCTGGGTGGTGAGCCACGAACCGAGCAGCAGCGCCGCCGTCAGTGACAGCACCGTGAACCATCGGGGAAACCGCCGCCGGGAAACCCTCTCCGGGCCCGGCCCCGTGAACGCCCCGGGCGGGATTTCGTGGCCCGGCGGTGCGGGCTGGCTGCGTGTGGGAAGCGTCATTGCTGTTTCAGCTCCTCCACGGTGAGGGCAGCGGAGATTTTCTCCTCCGGATCGAACCAGCCCTTCTCCCCGGTCAATGAGCTTTCGCGGTAGGAGTTCTCGGACAATGTCACGGTGAGTTCCTTCGGCAAGGGCTTGGATTCGTTCTGCTGCCAGGCCGCTACGACTTTCTGGGTGAGATCAGGCTGGAAGGAAACCGGGGAAAGGCCGTCCGGCAGCCGGTACAGCGACGGGTCGATGGTGTCCAAACCGAATTCAGAGGTGAGACCGTCGGCCTGAAGGGACAGCGACTTGATCAGGAGAGTCGAGTAGACGTACTGCCCTGTGGTGTTCGTCACTTCCATGGTGATGAGCAGCCAGCGCTTTCCAGGTGTGGGTCGGAAGGTCGGTTTGGCCTCCACGGCCTGGAACGCCTTCAAGAATTTCACGTCGAAGGGGTCGGCGCGCACCTTTTCTCCGGCGGCCACGACCGGGAGTGTCTTGTCGCGTTCGGCCAGGATCGTGTCCCAGCCGCCGAACAGGCTGATGAGCCCGGCGATGATCACTCCCGCGACGAGGGTCAGGCCCACACAGGAGGCGAATCCCGAACTCTTGCCCTTGGGCCGGGGGGTGGGCAGCGGATCACCGGAAACCGGATCCCGTCCGGGGGGTGGGACCTGCTGCGTAGTCATGCACAAGGATTCTACGTCCCCGCGATCGCGGAGATGCTCGCCCTGGAGCGCAGCTCCTCGGGGAGGCGGGGCGAATGCCCGGGGCAGGATGGCGAGAATGTTGTCGCTTCCCTTGGCGAGGGCTATCACGTGCCTCCCGGGGCGCAGCAGGGAGGCGAACTGGTTGTCAACCCAGGCAACCGTGAACGAGTTGACCCCGCTCACCACCAGCTCGACCCCCCGAAAGTCCGCGGGGCTTCCTCCAGCTGGTGGGCGGTCACCCCCTCGGGCACCGTCAGGCCTGGATTCGGGTGGATGCCCGTCTCTGGAAGGGTGTGATGAACTCCCTCGGGGTGGGTGCCGGTCAGGGGTGGCCATGATTCCCGAGACAAGCACGGTGATGACTGCCATGGTTCCTTCTTCCTCGTGCCGCCTTGCGCGGATCGGCCGGTTTCTCCGGCGTTGGTCGGCGCAACCGGGAAAAGCCATGGGAACTGGGCCGGGGCTCTGCACACGGGTTGCGAAGAACCGGCCTAATCCGTCGTCATCCCACCCGGGGAGGTGGGATCACAGGTGTTTGAGGGCCTCCCGGCGGCTCAGCCCGCTAAGCCGCGATCCGCGCGTCTCCACGAAGGCCTTCACCCAGTCCGGGTCGACGCGGGCGTATTGCCGCAGCGCCCAGCCGATGGCCTTGCGAATGAAGAACTCGGAGCCGTGCCGCGACCCCTCCAGGTTGGAGTCGATGGCGTGGCCGAGCAGCTCCAGGTCGGTGGAGGTCTTGCGCTGCAGCTGGCAGATGATGGAGACCCGGCGCAACCACAGGTCGTCTCCCGTGGCCCAGTCCCACACCACGGCCCGCGCATCGGGGGCGGTCGCGACCACGTTCTCCACCAGGGGAGAGGCGATCCCGTCGACGACATCCCACCACGCCCCGGTCGTGGCGAGGTAGCGGTACAGCTCCAAGGCGCCGAGGTCCTGCCAGTCGTGGGCGTCGCGGTGGCCCGCGATCTCCAGCGCCGCGTACCAGTGTTCCCGGTGCGTGACCTCATCCCACAGTTCCCGGATGGCCCGCTCCCACTGGTCGCGGCCGGTCAGGGGGTGTTCCTTCAGCAGTCTCTTGGTGATGCGCCGCACCTCCGGCAGCCGCACCCCGTGGAAGGGCAGCGCCGACTTCATGTAGGCCTGCTCCTGGACGGCTTTCCCGGGATCACCAGCGGCGGCGAGCGCGCCGCGGATCTCGTCGGCTAGTGGTACGGAGGTCATGGGGTCAATCTACCCGCGCGGGCATCGATTGCCGCCTTCCTCGACGAGCCGCCGGCGAGGATCCGAAGGGCTGGGACCGGGCGGTTTCGCTTGCCCACTCGTCGTCTGCTCGCGCTGTAACGCTGGCGTTTGACAGTTGGGCTGGCGGTGGCGAGAAGGCCAGCGGATGGCGGGAGGACTGGCGTTGGGCAATGTGGGTAGGGACGAAAGGGCGTTGTGTTGCACGCTGCTCAAACAGCTGACCAGGTTGGTCAACCAGCGTGAACCAGAAGAAGGACAACCGATTGCGCGGCCTGATGTGCCGGTCGTGAACCGGGGTCCGTGATCCGGAAGGCCCGGCGGTCCGTTCAATCCCCTTCCATTTCTGTCAAGCAGGCCTTGACGGGGGCGGTGGCGTAAACCTAATCTTTACGCATGTCGACTGACGATGTGACCGCCGAAGAGCTCATGAGGCGTCTTCGGAAGATCAGCTCCCTGGTGGTGGCGGAGCTCGCCGCCACCGACGATCCGGACGCCCCCGGGGGTGACATGACCCACTCCTTGGCTGCTGTGCGCTCGCTCCAATCCCTGACCGACGAGATCCTGGCCCGGCTTGTCGCCGCGGCCCGGGGGAGGAGGATCACCTGGCAGGCCATTGGCGATGCCCTGGGAACCAGCCGCCAGGCGGCCTTTCAGCGCTTCGGAAACCCGACCGACCCGAGAACAGGAAAACCCATGAAGAAACCCACCGATTCCGACCTCCGTGCTGCCGTCGAGAAGGCGGAGGTATTTCTCGATGCCATCGAGAAGCATGAATGGCGGAAAGCAGAAGAATTGGCCGGCCCGCGCGCCGGATGGCAGCTCGACGCCGAACGGCTGGCCGACGCCTGGGCGCAGGTGATCGCGCTGGGTGGGGAGCTCGAGCGGCGCGGCACCCCGACCCCCCTGGCTCTGTCGGGTGGGGTTGTCGTGGTGGAGGAACCCCTCCACATGGAGGCCGCCGACCTCGTGGCCCGCGTCAGCTACAACCGCGACGGCGACATGGTCGGCCTGTGGTTCCTGCCCTCGGGGCAGGCGCTTGCGGGCGAGGAACAGCAATGACCGCCGGCGGGCGGTAGGGCGTTCCCGCACGAGCGGTCGGCGTCGTGCCGGCCGCCATCACCCACGGCGCGTTCAACGCCTTCGCCTCCCTGCCTGCGATGTTGGTGGCGCCCGGGGGCAGTGTGGGTCCAGTCCTGGTGGGCCTGATCGGCTGGCCCGCGGTGGTGCTCTTTGGTCTCCTCGCGGCCCTGCTGCTGAGCGGTTCGTGGGCCGAACGAACCGGCGCCGGACAGGGGGTGTCGTCCTGAGGATTGGGCCTCGGCCGTCGACTTGTGCTTCTCGCGAAGGGCCGTGTAGAGTTTGCCGACGGCTGGCCCCTATAGCTCAGTAGGCAGAGCGTCTCCATGGTAAGGAGAAGGTCTGCGGTTCGATTCCGCATGGGGGCTCTGTTCCTGTTCGGGAGGTCCTGGGCAAGAACATTCGACGGGGTAGCTCAGTCGGTAGAGCAAGCGGCTCATAATCGCTGTGTCGCGGGTTCAAGTCCCGCCCTCGTCACCACACAACCGAAGCCAGCGCGCATCCGCGCCACTACACCGAGGGAAACTGATCATGGCCAAGAAGGGGCAGGACGTCCGTCCGAAGATCACGCTTGCCTGCACCGAGTGCAAGGAGCGCAACTACATCACCAAGAAGAACCGCCGCAACGATCCCGACCGGATCGAACTCAAGAAGTACTGCCCGCGCTGCCGCACCCACCGTGCGCACCGCGAGACCCGCTGAGCCGCACCTTTCCGCTGAGGGCCGCACCCGCAAGGGGCGGCCCTCACTGTTTTCCCGGTAGCCTTCCACCATGCCGATTTCCGCCGAGCACGCGGGCCGGACCTATCCCCCGGCCCCCGCCTACCGCGTCAGCCGCGCAAAGAGCGCAGAGTTCGCACGCGCCGTCCAGGACGAGAACCCCGCCTACTTCGGCGACCATCCCGTCGCCCCGCCAACCTTCGCAGCCGTCATCGCGGCCCAGGCATGGGACTCCCTCTTCGGCGACGAGGAACTGAACCTGGCCCTGCACCGCACCGTCCACGCCGACCAGACCTTCGACTTCCACCGTCTCCTGCACGAGGGTGACGACGTGGTGGCCCGCCTCACCATCGAACGGGTCCGCAACCGCGGCAACCTGGACATGGTCACGATCCTGGTGGCGCTGACCGTCGACGGCGAGGCGGTCTGCGACGCCCGCTCCACCCTGATGCACACCCGCGAGGAGGCCCCCCATGACTGAACGCGAGATCCAGGTGGGGCAGGAACTCCCGGCCCTGGAGATCCGGGTCACCAGGTCGGTGGTGGTGCGCTACGCCGGCGCCTCCACGGACTTCAACGAGATCCACTTCTCCGACCGCCACGCCCGCGCCATCGGCCTGCCCGGGGTGCTGGCCCACGGCATGTGGACGATGGGCGCCGGTCTCGGCATGGTCACTCGCTGGATCGGTGACCCGGCCCGCATCGGGCGCTACTACGTGAGGTTCACCCGCCCCGTGGTGGTTCCCGACACCGATGAGGGCACGTTGGTGCGGTTCACCGGGACCGTCGCCGCCATCGCCGACGGGGTGGCCACCGTCAATCTGACCGCGACCTGCGGCGGCGACGCGGTGCTGGGGGCCGCGAAGGCAGAGGTGCGCATTGACTGAGCCACTTGCGAACCACACCACCTTCCGGCTCGGCGGGCCCGCGCGGCGCTTCGTCGAGGCGACGACCGAACAGCAGCTCATCGACACCGTCGCCGATTGCGACTCCCGGGGCGAACCGGTCCTGATCCTCGGCGGCGGCTCCAACGTCCTGATCGCCGACGAGGGTTTCGACGGCACCGTGGTCAAGGTCGCCACCCGGGGTGTCCGCGCCGAGGTCGCGGACTGTTCCGGGGCCCAGCTGGAGGTCGCCGCGGGGGAGGCATGGGACGATCTCGTTGCCCGGGCCGTGGCCTCGCAGTGGTCCGGGATGGAAACCCTCTCCGGGATACCCGGGTCCGTGGGTGCCGTCCCGATCCAGAACGTCGGAGCTTACGGGTCTGAGGTCGCGACCCTCATCCAGCAGGTCCACACCTGGGACCGGGCTGAGGGGGTCATCCGCACCTTCGCGGCCGCCGAGTGCTGCTTCGGCTACCGTGACTCCCGCTTCAAACGCGAGAAGGGACGCCACCTGGTGTTGCGCGTCGACTTCCAGCTGCCGCTCGGGGAGCTGGGACAGCCCGTCCGCTACCCCGAACTGGCCCGTGCCCTCGGCGTTGAGGTGGGGCAGCGCGCCCCCACCGCCCGGGTGCGGGAGACCGTGCTCGCCATCCGGCGAAGGAAGGGCATGGTCTTGGACGAGAACGACCACGACACATGGTCCGCTGGCTCCTTCTTCACCAACCCGATCCTTACCCCGGAGCAGGCAGCCTCCCTGCCCGTCGAGGCTCCCCGTTTCCCCGCGGGGGAGGAGGTCAAGACCAGCGCCGCCTGGCTGATCCAGCACGCGGGATTCCCCACGGGCCACGGAACCGGTCCGGCGAGGCTATCCACCCGGCACGTGCTGGCGCTCACCAACCGCGGGCACGCCACCACCGCCGACGTCCTCGACCTCGCCCGCGAGATCCGCGACGGGGTTCGGGAATGTTTCGGCATCACCCTGGTTCCCGAGGTGAACCTGGTCGGCGTGAGCGTCTGAGCAGGGATTTCGGACCTCGTCGGGGATGCGGTAAGGTATGGGTCTGGCGAGGTCGGTCGCGCCTTGAGTAAGGCGCGTGATCGCGTCGAAGGGTAGTAGCTCAACTGGCAGAGCAGCGGTCTCCAAAACCGCAGGTTGGGGGTTCGAGTCCCTCCTGCCCTGCGAAGCAGATGCTTCCAACGCCTGCCACCCAGTGGGTGGGCAGGCATTTCGTTTGTTGACCGAAAGGGACCGCGCGTGAGCGACGACAAGACTCGGCAGGGCGGGGACGATCTCCCCGAGGCTGACCCCGTCGCCGACGACGAGGTGATCGATGAGCTGGAGGACCAGTTCGACGAGGACTCCTCCGAGGACGGCGCGGATAAGGACGAGTCCGGGAAGGCCGGCAAGAAAACCTCGAAGGTGGTGGCCCGCAAGACCGCGAAGGCCCCCGTGAAGAAGACGACGTCCACCAGGAAACGCTCCGAGACCGAACGTGGAGAACACGATCCTTACCGCGCGAAGAACCCGGCACGGTTCGTGCGCCAGTCCGCGGCCGAACTCAAGAAGGTCGTGTGGCCCAGTTGGGGCGAACTCACGGTGTTGTTCTCGGCGGTCCTGCTGTTTGTGTTGTTCATAATCGCCTACGTCATGCTACTCGACTACGGTTTTGGGCAGGCTCTGCTCAGCTTGTTTGGAGGAACCCCCAGTGAGTGAGAACACCGACGACTTCGAGATCGACCTGGGGGAGCTGCCCACCGCCAGTGACGAGGTCGAGATCGACCTCGGACCGCTCGATGAGGAGAACGAGCCCCGGGAGGAGATCACCCTCACCGATGAACCGGGGGAGGACGAACCCGAGCAGCCGGAGGCCGACGACGCCACCGCCGATGCAGTCGCGAAGCTTCGAGAGGAACTGGAAACCAAGTTTGGCGAGTGGTACGTCATCCACACCTACTCGGGCATGGAGAACCGGGTCAAGCAGAACCTCGATTCCCGCGCCACCTCCCTGAACATGGAGGACTACATCTTCGAGACGATCGTCCCCACAGAGGAGGTCGTCGAGGTGCGCAACAACACCCGCAAGACCGTCACGCGCTGCGTGCTGCCCGGCTACGTGCTGGTGCGGATGGAGCTGACCGACGACTCGTGGGCGACGGTGCGCCACACCCCCTCCGTGACCGGTTTCGTCGGCCACGGCCAGACCCCCGTCCCACTCAGCCTGGACGAAGTGGTCAGCATGCTGACTCCTTCCGTCGTCGCGAAGGTGACCTCCGAGGCCTCCACCGCAGTGGCGCGCGCGAAGAAGAAGGTGGAGGTCGTCGATTTCGCGGTCGGCGACTCCGTGATGGTGACCGATGGCCCCTTCACCGGGGTGCACGCCACGATCACCGAGATAAGCGCCAACCAACAGCGATTCCGGGCTCTCGTCGAGATCCTGGGTCGCGAAACCCCCGTCGACCTGGAGTTCAAGCAGGTCGAGAAGGTCGGTTAGGTTCCCGCCCTTTCGGGACCCTACAATGGCGCGTTGCGTCGCGACCCGGGTACACCCGGCGTGACCGTTCCAAATCCAAAACCATAAGGACCCAACATGCCTCCCAAGAAGAAGGTCGCAGCCCTCGTCAAGGTTGCTCTGCAGGCCGGCTCCGCCACCCCTGCGCCGCCGGTCGGCACCGCTCTCGGCCCGCACGGCGTCAACATCATGGAGTTCGTCAAGGCGTACAACGCCGCGACGGATTCCCAGCGTGGCAACGTCATCCCCGTCGAGATCACCATCTACGAGGATCGTACGTTCACCTTCATCACCAAGACCCCGCCCGCCGCCGAGCTGATAAAGAAGGCTGCCGGGATCCAGTCGGGTTCGGACAACCCGCTGAAGAACAAGGTGGGCAAGCTCACCAAGGACCAGGTGCGCGAGATCGCCACGATGAAGCTTCCGGACCTCAACGCCAACGACGTTGACGCCGCCTGCAAGATCGTGGAGGGCACCGCCCGCTCCATGGGCGTCACCGTCGAGTGACGCGCCCCCTGGCAGGGAGCCCACTCCCACACCAGAACTGGTGGATCAGCCTGCGAGGCTGACGACAAAGAACGGAACCAGACATGAAGCACAGCAAGGCTTACAAGGCTGCCGCCGACAAGCGCGACGGCTCCCAGCTGCACACGCCCGAGGCGGCGGTGAAGCTGGTCAAGGAAATGGCTTCGGCCAAGTTCGACGAGACCATCGAGGTCGCGGTGCGTCTCGGCGTCGATCCCCGCAAGGCGGATCAGATGGTGCGCGGCACGGTCAACCTTCCCAACGGCACTGGCAAGACGGCTCGGGTCCTCGTCTTCGCCTCCGGTGAGAAGGCAGAGGCCGCGATCGCAGCGGGCGCCGACGAGGTCGGCGTCGACGATCTCGTCGAGAAAATCTCCGGCGGCTACCTGGACTTCGACGCCGTGGTCGCCACCCCCGACATGATGGGCAAGGTCGGTCGGCTGGGCCGTATCCTCGGCCCCCGCGGCCTGATGCCGAACCCGAAGACCGGCACCGTCACCATGGATGTGGCCAAGGCCGTCTCCGACATCAAGGGCGGCAAGATCGAGTTCCGCGTGGACCGGCACGCCAACCTGCAGTTCATCATCGGCAAGGCCTCGTTCACCGAGCAACAGCTCATCGAGAACTACTTCGCGGCGCTGGATGAGGTCCTGCGTCTCAAGCCGGCCGCTTCCAAGGGCCGCTATGTGAAGAAGGTCGCGTTCTCCGCCACCATGTCGCCCAGCGTCCTGGTCGACGGCACGGTCACCAAGCCGGCCGAGTGAACCACCGACGTAGAAGTAGAAGGGGCGGACACCATCCGGGGTGTCCGCCCCTTCTACGTCGCCCGGGCGAGGAATGAGTGAGCTGGGTCGGTCAGGGCGAGCTTCCGGGGGTAGACAGCCGGCTTTCTCGAAACCAAATCCGACCCTCCCGGGCCGATCGAATCATGGCTTGCCCGGTGTTGTTTGGTGATGCCTGGAAGACCGATCGGGCCGCTCAGCGAGTTGTCGGTGGTGGAGTGGCCGGTTTGTTCCTCTCGGATCGAATCCAGTGATGCGGCATCGCCGAGGGCGTCCTGTGTGAGAGGTCACGGGCCGCGATGCGCCAGGTCACTCGTCATGCCGTAACGCTGCTGGAACTTCTCCACGCGTCCCGTGATGCTGAGCCTGCGCGCCTTGCCCGTGTAGAAGGGGTGGCTGTCGGCGGTTATCTCCACGTCGACCAGGGGGTAGGTGTTTCCGTCGCTCCACTCGATCGTCTGCCTGGAGGTCATCGTCGAACGGATCAGGTACATGGTCCGGGTGGTGATGTCGCGGAAGACGACGGGGTGGTAGTCGGGGTGGATGCCTGGTTTCATCGTGGGCCTTCCGAGGGTCGGATTGGAACTTCAATTGCGACTCATTATCATTATCGGTGAATGTTCGTGCAACCCGAGGAGTCCCATGTCGCGTCACTGCCAGGTCACGGGGGCCGCGCCCGGTTTCGGGCGCAACGTCCCCTGGTCGAAGAAGAAGACCAATCGCCGTTTCAACGTCAACGTCCAGACAAAGCGTTACTGGGTGCCCTCCTTGGGGCGAAGGGTCAAGCTCACGGTCTCCGCCAAGGGCATCAAGGTGATTGACGCCCGGGGCATCGACGCGGTGGTCGCGGACCTCATCGCCCGGGGAAGGAAACTCTGAGATGGCCAAGAAGAACGATCTGCGTCCGCTGATCAAACTGCGCTCCACCGCAGGAACCGGCTACACCTACGTGACCCGGAAGAACCGCCGCAACGATCCCGACCGGATCTCGCTGCGCAAGTACGACCCCATCATCCGGCGCCACGTCGAGTTCAAGGAAACCCGCTGACGGCCAGGCGCTCCAGGATCACCCAGAACGAACGGCCCAGGCGGATCGCTGCCCAGCAGGGGAGAAACAGGTCGCGCCCAAGACCGTGATTGCCGGTTCTGCCACCGAACCACCCCGCATCGTGACGCGTTGTTTCCCGTTCCCCTGCGCAGGATTTCAGCTCCACAGGGCCGAGAGAGGCAGCGCCCACAGATCGTCGCCGAAGCTGGCGGGGCGGTCAATGGGTGCGAGAACCACGCCCCTTGTCAGGCGGGGACCGAGTTTGTCCTTCAGGAATCGCAGCCCGGCGAGGTGAGAGCCCGTGACGGTTCGGCTGGCCTTGACCTCGATCGCGATCAGTCGCGAATCGTCGACCTCCAGGACGAAATCGATCTCCTTCCGGTTGCGGTCACGGTAGTGGTGGATGCGGTATCGGCGCCTGCTCCACTGCTGCTGGGCGTGCAGCTCACCGGCGACGAACCCCTCCGTCAGGGCCCCGAGCCGCTGCATACCGTGCGGGATCGTGGTCAGGGTGGCCGGAGACGCGTCGCACAACCACGCGGCCAGCCCGGAGTCCAGCACGGAGACCTTCGCCCGTCCGATCTCTCGTTTCGTGAGGTTGGTCTCCCACGGTCTCACGTGCAGGATGAGGAACATCCTGGCCAACATGTCCAGATAACTCGTCACCGACGATGCCGCGAGCCCCGAATCCTGGGCCAGACGCGCCTTGACCAGTTCGCCGGACTGGTGGGCGGCGAGCAGACGGAGCACCGTGAGCAGACGTTCAGGGGTGAGGCGGGAGCCATCAGCGAGGGCGTCGACGCGGACCAGCCGCTCGACGTAGTTGCGGTACCACTCCGCCCGTAGCCGTGGTTTGGCGTTGTGAACCGCAGGGAAACCACCTGCTGTCAGAAGATGCGCAAGGCCAGCGTGGGTCAGTGGCTCAGCAGAAGCCGGGAAGTCGTGAACTTCCGTGGCCTCGAGCAGTCTGTCAACCAGTGTTCCCGATATAGTTGTGCCCCGGACCTCGGTCTGGGTCAGCGGGCACACGGTCACCGACAGTGCGCGTCCGGCGAGTGAATCCTTGTCGCCACGTACTCGCGCGAAATCCGATGATCCCGTGAGGATGAAGCGACCTGGTCGACGATCGGCGTCAACATTGGCCTTGATCGCCAGAGACAACGAAGGCAGGCGCTGGAACTCATCGATGATGAGGACACCATCACCTGCCTGAGCGGCGAATCCCACCGGATCGTTCCGGGCGTAATCCAAGGTCTGGGGGTCGTCGAGGTTCACCGTGATGGCGTTTGGCCGCAACATCCGCGCCAGAGTTGACTTGCCCGTTTGTCTGGCCCCTTCCACGACCAGGACCGGGCTGAAGCCGAGGAGTTCCTCAGCCCATGGCTGGATGGCTCGTTCAATCAGCCGCGACATGGAGGAAACCTATCCGAGAGGCGGCGAAACCGCAGATTTGCTGTGATGTAGGTCGTCGTTTCGCTGTGATCGATCCCGCAGATTTGCTGGCCTTTGTGCATCGCTTCGGCAGGCTCGCTGGTGGCTGGCAAGAAATGGGCCCGGCGTCGTGACCGGGAGAGGCTGGGCAGGTGCTCGGGAGGGGGGTGTGATGCGGTGTGCCTACGGCCCGAGCAGCGCAAGGGGGATCACCGCCACGCCGTCTCTCCGCCGGTAGGCGGTGGTTCCCGTTGTGAGAACCACCAGGTCGGACACATCCTCGGGCAGGCGGGAGCGCAGCCAGACGAGGTGTTGAACATCCGGGTCCGTCACCGAGGCAGCCAGTTTCACCTCAATGGCGACGATGCGCCCATCGCGGGTCTCGGCGATCAGGTCGATCTCGTGATCGCCGTTGCGGGTGCGCAGATGGCCCACGCGGGCCCGTGCCGCCTCGGCGGCCACCCGCACGGTGAGGGTGGCGAGGGCCTCGAACAAGGGGCCGGCGAGGTGGGAATGGCGAGGGGTGGTCATGGAGGAGGCGGTTGCGCCCAGCAGCGAAGCCGCCAGGGCGGGATCGGCCAGTTGGTGTTTCGGCGCCTGCTGCAATCTGGTGAAGGGGTTGCGGCTGGGGCTCCAACCAGGAACCGGGTCGAGCAGCCAGAGCTGGGTGAGGTGATCACGGTAGGTCTGGGTGGTGTCCCGGGTCGGTTGTTGGCCGTCGCCGCAGGTAGTGGTGTCAAGAAGCTTGGAGTAGGTGGTGGTGGTCGAGGATGCGGCTGCGTATGCCGCGAGCCAGCGGCGCAGCGTTTCGGGCCGGCGCACGCCATAGCCCAGATCCGGCAGGTCACGATCAATCACGCGCTGGATGTAGGTGGCGAGTTGTTCGGTTCGCAGGTCGGGACCAAGACCCATGATGCCGGGAAACCCGCTTGCCTCGATGGCGTCCAGATAGTCCGCCAGGCAGTACGACGTGTGGCCTTCGATCTCGGCCGAGCAGGGTGGTTCTGCTGTCAGCAGGGAGGTGAGTGAGACGGTGGGGACGAGTTGCCCACGTTCGTGGAGGGCCATGGGGCGCATGCGCAGCGACAGGATGCGCCCTGCGCCGCTGTGGGTCCCCTGTGTCGTGGCGGGGGTGGCGGATCCAGTGAGCAGGAAGCTGCCCGGGCCTGCTCCGTTGTCCACCTCCCTGCGCACGAGATCCCAGACCTCGGGCATCCGGGACCATTCATCGAGCAGCGTCGTTCCCGGCCGGCGGATTCCGTCGGGATCGGCCTCGACGAGGGCGCGTTGGTCCGGGCGGTCCAAGAGGAAAACCTTCGTGGCGCGCTGAAGCGCCGTGCCGGTCTTCCCGACTCCTTTCGCCCCGTCCAGCGCAATGGCGGGCGCTTGGGGGAGGAACGTCTCCAGTAGCTCGTCCACGGTGCGGCGAAGATACATAACCACCCTTACTCGACATCCAGCAGGCAATCTAGTCGACATCCAGCAGGTGATCTAGTCGACATCCAGCAGGATGAATGTTCTTCTGATGCGTGATGCCGGGCAGCTGGAGGCGTATCGGGGTACGTCAGCTCAAGCCGGAGGATGGGTCGTGGGGCGTAGTGACGCCGTCAGAGGTTCGTCGTGTCGGTGGCGCAGACGCGGAGGCGATGCCCGTCGGGATCGGTGGCGACGAAGGTGTAGCCAAAGGCGAGTTCGGTGGGTTCTAGGGCCATGGGGAAGCCGAGCTCGCTCCAGGATCGGTGAAGGCGGTCGACGTCATCGCGGGTGGCGTTGCTCATGGACAGTTCGACGCTGCCCGGGGCGCCCACGGCCGCCGGATCGATGCCGCGAGGGTGACATTCTCGGTCAGGGCGAAAACCGCGAAGCCCTCGAAGGTTTCGACGGGTTCCTCGCCGAGGGCCCGGCGATAGAACGCGGTACTGGCATTCACGTCCTCGACGTAGAGGATGATGCTGGTCGGGGTGAAGACCGTCATGACAGATTTCCTTGTCGCTCGGGATCTGGTTTGTCGCCTGAGAAGGTACGGGCCGTTGGTGACATCCTCGTCAAACCCGTCCTCCTGGTCTGAGGAACCCGCCCCGACGGGGGCTAACCGGAGCCCGTCATTTCGGTCTCCGGAACAGCGGCCTGTCAGGGGTTGCGGTTTCCTGCGGCGTAAGGGACCTCCGGGCAGACGTCCAGGACCTCCCGTTCGGGTTCGATCATGGCTTTCTCATGTTGGCAGCGCCAGCGGCTGCCCTCCTTGATGCCCGGTACGGTGTGGCCGTTGCCGATCACGTTGCCCTCGCGCATCAGGTAGATGCCGGTGTTGTACAGCAGCATGGCACTGGAGATCGGGTACCCCGAAGATGCCCAGCCCGCGGGTGTCCATGAGGAACTCATCGTCGCCGTTGTTGATCTTGAAGAACCGCACGTTGAAGAAGCCGTAGTAGGTGTAACCCTCGCGCTGGACCTCCAGCCAGCGGCGGGGCTCGAAGAAGGCATCGGCGGCGCCGGAGTACAGGGCGATCGGGTCGGTGAGCTCCACCAGGGCCGAGGTGAGGGCATGGAACAGCCGTAGCCGGTCCTCGAAGGCCAGGGCGCGGGCCAGGAGCTCGAAGGTGGACAGGAAGTGACGGCCCTGGAACAGCACGTCCTTGAGGTCGGGGAAGTCCCAGCTCTGCTGGAGTGCTGTCTCGTACTTGGCGAGATCGGAGAAGTCCTTGGATGCGGCGAGGAAGGCCTGCGCCGGAACTCCTGACCGGTCCTTGTAGTCGAAGCGGTGCTCGGTGAAGGCGAAGAAGACGGGAGGCCCGCCGTCGCCGATGACATCCGTGGGGCCGAACTCGCGGGACAGGTACTCGCGCCAAGCGTCCACGTCGATGACCGGTGGGGTCGCGTAGATGCCCTCCATGACGAAGGGGTCGGGTAGGAAGCGGGAATCCTGCATGCCTCCTTCCTAGCAGCAGGGGAGATCCCCGCTGCGGAAGCGAAACCGCGGGGCGCGTGAGGGTTCCGATGTGTGCGCGGAGCAAAACTCTTGCAGATGACACAACCCGGCGTCCCGGTTAGGCGTGGAGGGTGACTCGCCCCCGGTCGAACTCGAAGACCCGGTCCGCCGAGTCGAGGTGTTCCAGGCGATGTGTGATCTCGATGATGGTCAACCCGGGGAGGTCGCGTTCCAGATTGGCCCGGATGCGGGCCTCCAGGTCGGTGTTCAGGTTGGCCGTGAACTCATCCAGAAGTAGTACCCGCGGGTTCACCAGCAGCGCCCTGGCCAGACAGAGGCGTTGCAGCTGCCCACCTGAGAGCTCCCGCCCGTCGCGGCCCGTCCGGGTCGCCAGGTCCTGCGGCATGGCCCGCACCTCGTCGGCCAGCTCGGCGATCGTCAGGGCACGCCACAGGTCCTCGTCGGTGGCATCGGGGGCACCCAGCCGCAGGTTCTCGGCGATGCTGGCATCCAGCACCTGTCCGCGCTGCGGTACCAGGACGATGGCGCGACGCAGGGAGTCGAGGGTGTACTCGCGCACGGAGGTCCCGTCGATCAGGATGTCGCCGCCGGTCAGCTCGTCGTAGCGGAGCAACAGCTGCGCGGCCGTCGACTTGCCCGACCCACTGGCGCCGACGAACACCGTCCGCCCGCCCGCGGCCGCGGTCACCGAAATCCCCGACAGGGCAGGGTTGTTGGGCATGGCACCCGGGTAGCGGTAGTCGACGTCGCGCCACTCGATGCTCGGCGGCGCGTCCAAGTGCAGCTCCCGCGGGCCGTCCGAGACCGCCTCGGGGGCGTGGCACAGCTCCCAGAGCCGCCTGGCCGCACTCAGTGAATGATCGAGGTATCCGACGGCATCCTCCACGCCCCGCGGCCCCTCGAACAGCCGCAGCGACGCGGCTGCCAGGGCGGCCACCAGCAGCGGATCGAGGTGAGCCGAGACGCCGGTCCACACGATCGAGGCCGCGGAGACCAGGGTCAGCGCCAGGTTTGCGCCGCGCCGCAGACCCTTGAAGACCAGCGGCGGCATCGCGGTGTCGCGCACTCGGGAGCTGAGTTCGTCGAGTTCCTCGATCCGGCTGCGCTGGCGGCCGTAGGAGAGGACCTCGTCGATCCCGTAGACGGAGTCGGTGGCATGCGCGGTCAGCTGTCCGCGCAGCCGCAGCCCTTCCGCGGTTGAGCGGAGTGATCGCCGCAGCCCCACGAACGGCACCACCAACAACGCGGCCGCGACGCAGACCGCCGGGATCACGACCAGGCCCCAGCCCGCCAGCGACCCCATCGTCACCAGGGCGGCACTCGGTACCACGAACGCTGAGACCACCGGTGCGAAGGTGTGTGCGTAGACCACCTCGATGCGGTCCACGTCGCGAGTCAGCGTCGGCAGCAGGTCGCCGGAACGGTTCCGGAGCACTACGGCGGGCGCCTTCGGCCACAGCGACGCGAAGGCGTGACCGCGCAGTAGCTCCAGGGCCTTGAAGGCGACATAGTGGCCTGTGAACTGTTCCGCGTAGTAGGCCAGCGCCTTGGCCAGCGCGACCACCACGATCCAGAGCAGCAGTCCACCGATGGGGTGGCCGGATGCGAAGGACGCCACCAGCAGCCCGGCCAGCCCGAACAACACCAGTTCGAGGCTCAGGTTGGCGCAGCGCAGTACTGAGGAAACCAGCAGCGGCGGATGGACCGGGCGGGTGATGCCGGTCAGCCAACGGATCAGTCCAAAGGTGTTCGGGGTCTTCATCGGGCGACCGTCGTTTCGAGAGGTAGCAGGGCGCCGTCGCGCAGCTCATGGGCCGCGTCGGCGATGGAGAGGAGGGAACGGCGATGGGTGACCATGAGCACCGTCCATTCGGGGC
This sequence comes from uncultured Propionibacteriaceae bacterium, assembly GCA_938012815.1. Taxonomy (GTDB): domain Bacteria; phylum Actinomycetota; class Actinomycetes; order Propionibacteriales; family Propionibacteriaceae; genus Arachnia. The sequence goes on along the minus strand of CALLVV010000059.1, from coordinate 14,342 downwards.
CGATCCCGGCCAGGGCATCGATGATGGCAGCCTCCGAGACCACATCAACCTGGCTGGTCGGCTCGTCCAGCAGGAGGATGCGACGACCCGACAGGAAGGCCCGGGCCAGGGACAGGCGCTGCGCCTGCCCGCCCGAGATCAGCTGACCGCGCTCGCCGACGTCCGAATCCAGGCCCTGCGGCATCCGCTCCACTTCCTCGGCCACGTGGGCGCGGCGCAGGGCCTCCCACAGCTCCTCATCGGTGGCCCCGGGGTTCGCGATACGCAAATTGTCGGCGACGGTGCCCGAGAACAGCCAGGTGGACTGCGCGACGCAGGCGGAGATGCGGCAGGCCTGTTCCGGTTCGAGTACCCCCAGGTCCCGGCCGTCGAGCACGACCGCTCCCCGCTGGGCGGGCAGGGTACCGCGGAGCAGCGACAGCAGCGTTGATTTCCCGGCCCCGGAAGGCCCCATGATCGCCACCTTGGCCCCGTACGGCACCTCGAGGTCGAGACCGTTCAGGACGGGCCCGCGACCGTAGTCGTGGTGGACGTCCTGCAGGCTGATGGCGGATTCGGTCGGTGCGGCCCCGGAGGCAGCGGTGGGACGCTCGGCGGGGATGTACGACAGCTGCTGCTCGATGGCGCGCTGTGAGGCCAGCCCGCCCATGCCGATGTAGAAGAACCCGGCCACCTGCACCAGGGGCTCTAGCATCAGGGTCAGGAGCAGGGCCACCGAGAGGCCCTGCCCCGGTGTGATCGCGCCCGTCGTGAGGCGGGAGCCGATCAGGTGCACGGACCAGCAGATCAGCAGCAACGAGAAGGCGCCGTCGAGGACGATGATCACCACCTGGTTGCCCGCCAGCAACCGCATGATTGCCCGGCGGTTGGCCTCGCCCTGGGCGCGCAGCCGCTCCTCGGTTCGCCTGCCCGCGTTCAGCAGACGGATGGGGATCAGGTTGCGCAACGCGTCCAGATACTGCACGGCCAGTCGGCCGCGTTCTCTGCGGGAGGCCGCCGAAACCTTGCGGAACAGGCGCATGAAGCCCCAGATCGCCAGGGGAACCAAGGGACAGGCGGCCATGATCCCGAGACCGAGCAGCGGATCCAGGGATGTGACGTAGGCCAGGGTGAGGAAAGGAATGGCCAACGCCGCGAGGGTCGCGCCCAGGTAGACCTGGCGGTACTCGGACATGCGCTCCGCGTTGTCGGTCATCAGGGTCACCAGCTGGGCGGGTGAGGGCCTGTCCGTGGGGACGGGGCGGCGGTGTCCGCGGCCGCGCCACGGCCGGGGGCCGGGGGATGTGCGTGCCGTCGGCGTGGCGGAATCGTTGGCCGGTGCGGCAGGACGCACAAAGGTACGGAAATGGGCATCCAGCAACTGGGCCCTGAGGCGGCGTTCCTCCTGGCGGGCCGACCAGCCGCCGAGCAGCACTTCGGCGAAGGCGCAACACGCTGCCGCCAAGGCGGTGAGCCCGGTCCACAGCCAGGTCATCGTGTCCATGGACCACCCATCGAGCGCATCACCCCAGGTCTGTCCGATGATCACCAGGGCCATTCCCGTGAATGCCGCGGATCCGATCCGGAGGGCGCCGACGAGCCACGTCGCACGCCTCCCGGATTTCGATACGAATGCATTGCCCATTTCATGCTTATTAGGCATGCTTAACCTCCCGCAACAGGGTGTCTCAAAGATAGCCGATGCGGCCGTCCGCGCCAACACCTCGGAGTGTCCGTGACCCCATTCCCAAGGAATACGCCTGAGGTGTGGACTCTGCCCGCCCGGGCGTCAAGTGTGAATCTCGTCGTCGACTTGTGGCCTGCTGGGTTGTCGCCTAGAATCCTGCACGCCGAAGACCGCAGGTGACCGAAAGTCTCAATTCCTCCGCATGGGGAGCCCGCGCAGGTGACCGCAAGCCAGCAGGCCTCGTTCCTGCCCGCCCCGCGCCACCGGCGTCGGGGTTTCTTTCATCTCCTGGGGTCGAGGGCGACAACAGTTATGGAAGGAGACCCAATGGCGAGGCCGGAGAAGGCTGCCAAGGTAGCGGAGCTGGAACGGAAGTTCACTGACTCCGCCGCCGTGGTGCTGACCGAGTACCGCGGTCTCACCGTCAAGGACCTGCAGGATCTGCGCCGGTCCCTCGGTGAGGACGCCACCTACGCCGTTGCGAAGAACACCCTGGCCCTGCTCGCGGCCCGGGAAGCCGGTATCGACGGCATCGAGTCGACGCTCGTCGGACCCACCGCGTTCACCTTCATCACCGGCGACATCGCCAAGGTGACCAAGGGGCTGCGTGACTTCGCAAAGGCACATCCGTTCCTGGCTATCAAGGGAGGCGTTCTCGAGGGCAGGTTCCTCGACGCCAAGGCGGTCCTCAAGCTTGCCGACCTCGAATCCCGCGAGGTCCTGCTGTCCAAGATGGCTGGCGCCATGAAGGGCAGCCTCGCGAAGGCCGCCGGCACCCTGGCAGCTCCGCTGTCGAAGAGTGCCCGCTTGTTCGGTGCGCTGCAGAGAGCCGCCGAGGAGAACCCGGACCTGATCGGTGGAGCCGGCTCGGCGCCTGCCACCGAGGCCACGAACGAGGACGCCGCCACTGGCGACGTCACCCCGGCCGAAGAGGCCTGAGCAGCAGCCGCTGCGGAAAAGAAATCCGTCGCAGCGTGACTGCTTGCGATGCTTTATCGAAAGGAACGCCCATCATGGCGAAGCTCACCAAGGAAGAGATCCTTGAAGCCTTCAAGGAGATGCCCCTCGTCGAACTGTCCGAGTTCGTGAAGCTGTTCGAGGAGACCTTCGACGTCACCGCCGCTGCCCCGGTCGCCGTCGCCCAGCCCGCTGCTACCGCCGGCGGCGGTGGCGACGAGGCCGCCGAGGAGGCTGACTCCGGCAAGGTCGACGTCGTCCTCACCTCGGGCGGCGACAAGAAGATCGCCGTCATCAAGGAGGTGCGCGCCCTCACCAGCCTCGGCCTGAAGGAGGCCAAGGACCTGGTGGAGTCCGCTCCGAAGCCCGTTCTCGAGCAGGTCGAGAAGGACGTCGCGGAGAAGGCCAAGGCTGCCCTCGAGGCCGCCGGCGGCTCCGTCGAGCTCAAGTGATCCCGGCCGGGGAACCGGCGTCGATCATCCAGGAGGCCCACCCCGTCTGGGGCGGGCCTCCTGTCGTGTGCGTCGCGGGTACGGTCGAGGGATGGGATGTCGATTGGCCTGGGGAGTCGCGGTGGGCCTGTGGGCCGCGGCTGAGATCGTTGAAGCCGTGGCGGCGCGGTGCCTCGTGAGGGAGGCCACCCGGGAGGCCGTGGTGGTGCTTCCCGGTTTCCGCAACGAGGACCCGGCACGGATCAACGGGATCAACCGGTGGCGGGCCGGCGTCGCGCTGCGAACGGCCGGACGCCTGGGGCCGGGCACCTGCATCATCGCCTCGGGCGGGGATCCCGCTGGGGTCGGGGTGGCGGAGGCAGATCTACTGGCCGCCGAGCTCCGTCGCCGGGGATTCGCCGGCGAGATCATCACCGAGACGCAGTCGCGTACCACCCGGGAAAACGCCCGGCATGTGTTGCCGCTGCTGAATCCGGCCCGCTGCATAGCGGTCGCATCCAATCCGCTGCACGGGCTGAAGCTGCGGCTCCATCTCGCGGCTCTGGAGCCGGGACTCCGCCAGCGTTTCGTCGCGGCGCAGGACTACCGCCCTCTTGAGCTGGGCCCGCTTCGAGTGCTCTCAACCGTCATCGGGGTGGGAGACCTACTGCGTCTGCTCCGTGACAGGCACCGGGATCTTTCTGGACGGGAGGTCCCCAGCTTACCCCGCCGTCTTCTGGCACGAATCGCGGAGGTTCGACGGTTCAGCCTCACCACGCGACATTGAAACGTCGAATCTCCGCGATTCGTGCTCGTCGGATCTGGGGCAGGAGCGGTGCGCACGTGCTTCAGAAGCGGTGTTTGGGAGCATGTTGGTGGTGTCGCGACCGGACTAAGGAGCGGATGAGGTCGTAGAGACGTGGCCAGTCGTCGCGGATCTGCGGCCAGGTGACGCGAATGGTGGTATAGCCCAGCAACAGGGCGTTCTGATCGCGCAGGTGGTCCTTCTCGAACTGCTCGGGGGCGTCGTGAAACCCTTTCCCGTCGGCCTCGATGATGAGGGATCTTCCCACCAGCAGGTCAACGCGTCCGATGCCCGGTATCTCCACCTGGGGTGTGCACTGAATCCTCGCGTTGTGCAATCGGAACCGGAGGACGGTCTCCAAGGGGGAGTCGCTGCGACCGTCGGTAAGAGCGATCAGCCGCAGGGCCCGTCCGCTCACGGTGGAAGCCCAATCCCTGAGTTGTCCCCGGCCTCGGATTCCTCGACGCAGGATACTGTCCAGCGCAACCAGGATGTGCTCGTCCCCGTGGTTCCTGAGGGTGGTCCAGAGAGCGGTCTCTAAGGTGTCGACAATCTCGTCGCCAGGTGGCGTCGGGAGGTTGCAGCAACACATCCCTTCCGGGAGCGGGCGTGTGCGTTTGCAGTACTCGGAACGCCGTACGTGCAGCAGGCGAGTGGGCAATGTGTCGGTTCCATGATGGGCCAAGGCCGAGAGGCAGGTGAGTGTCGCGCCTACACGGGCTGCGTCGATCAAGGTGTCCGGTGTGCCTCGAAGCGCGACTCGGCTCCGGTCGATGCGGATCAGATCGCCGGTGGCGAGGGCGGTCTCGTATTTTCGGCGAGTGATACCTGAGCGCAGCACGTTCTGGCGGCTGGTGATGCCGAAGTGGGGCTTGGTCCCGTAGAGGTTCATGTCCACATCGTGGGAAGAGCACCTATGGGGGTGACCATCAAACCACGGAACGACAGCAGTTGTGGAAAAAGATGTCGCTCGGTGATGGCTGCTTCGCCCCTGCTCCGCCTCCTCAACGCGGCGCCAAGACGTGCACGAATCGCAGAGGTTGGACGGTTCAATGTCGCGTGGTGACGCTGAACCGTCCAACCTCCGCGATTCATGCTTGGGGGAGGGGAGAGAGGCGAGGGAGCTGAGGAAGCAGGGGCGGGTGGGGCGGACGCCCTTGGTGCGGGCGGCTATCATGTTCGCGACTAGGGCTATGCCCGTCGTTTGCGCATCGCCTTGATTCCGTCTACAGTGGTTTGTTGCCCTGCTCTGCAATCGTGCCCGTGATTTGACGCGGGTCCTTTGTTGTGCGACGAACCAGCCGCGTTCCCGGAAGGACCGAATCTTGGCCGCCTCGCGCTCTGCGTTGAAGAACACCAATGTTGTCTTGCCCAGTGGTCGGATCTCATTCGCGAAGATCCATGAACCGCTCGAGGTCCCCAATCTGCTCGATCTCCAGATCAACTCCTACAACTGGCTCATCGGCAATGAGGCCTGGCAGGCCGATGTCGAGGAACGCCTGGCCGCGGGACGCACCGACGTGAACACCCGCTCCGGGCTGGAGGAGATCTTCTCCGAGATCTCCCCCATCGAGGATTTCAACGAGACGATGTCGCTGTCCTTCCGCGACCACCGTTTCGAGGAGCCCAAGCACTCCATCGAGGAGTGCAAGGATCGCGACGTCACCTACGCTGCTCCGCTGTTCGTGACCGCTGAGTTCGTGAACAACGAGACGGGCGAGATCAAGTCGCAGACCGTGTTCATCGGCGACTTTCCGCTGATGACCGACAAGGGCACCTTCATCATCAACGGCACTGAGCGCGTCGTCGTCTCGCAGCTCGTCCGCTCCCCGGGCGTCTACTTCGAGATCACCCCGGACAAGGGATCCGACAAGGACATCTACTCCTGCAAGGTGATTCCCTCTCGCGGCGCGTGGTTGGAGTTCGAGATCGACAAGCGCGACATGGTCTTCGTGCGCCTCGACCGCAAGCGCAAGCAGAACGTTACCGTTCTGCTCAAGGCCCTCGGGTGGAGCGAGGACCGCATCCTCGAGGAGTTCGGTGAGTTCGAGTCCATGCGCATGACGCTGGAGAAGGACACCGTCAACACCCAGGACGAGGCACTGCTGGACATCTACCGCAAGCTGCGTCCCGGCGAGCCCCCGGCCCGCGACGCCGCCCAGGCGCTTCTGGAGAACTACTACTTCAACCCGAAGCGCTACGACCTGGCAAAGGTCGGCCGCTACAAGATCAACAAGAAGCTCGGACTCGACCTGCCCTTCGACAGCCAGATCCTCACCATGGAGGACATCGTCGCGGCCATCAAGTATGTCGTGGCCCTCCACGAACACAAGGAGGAACTGAACGGCCTGCCCATCGAAGCCGATGACATCGATCACTTCGGCAACCGCCGGCTCCGCACCGTCGGTGAGCTGATCCAGAACCAGCTGCGCACCGGCCTGGGGCGCATGGAGCGTGTTGTCCGTGACCGCATGACCACCCAGGACATCGAGGCCATCACCCCGCAGACCCTCATCAACATCCGCCCCGTGACGGCGGCGTTGAAGGAGTTCTTCGGCACCTCGCAGCTGTCGCAGTTCATGGACCAGAACAACCCGCTCGCGGGGCTGACCCACAAGCGCAGGCTCTCGGCGCTCGGCCCCGGTGGCCTCTCCCGCGACCGCGCGGGCATGGAGGTGCGCGACGTCCACAGCTCGCACTACGGCCGCATGTGCCCCATTGAGACCCCCGAGGGTCCGAACATCGGCCTCATCGGTTCGCTGGCCTCGTTCGCCCGCGTCAATGCCTTCGGGTTCATCGAGACCCCGTACCGGCGTGTCATCGACGGCAAGGTCACCGACCAGATCGACTACCTGACCGCCGACGAGGAGGACCGCTTCTCCATCGCCCAGGCCAACGCGGTCCTGGACGCCGAGGGCCGCCTCGCCGAGGAACGCGTCCTGGTGCGCATCAAGCACGGCGACGTCGACACCATCCCGGCGGCTGATGTCGAGTACATGGACGTCTCGCCCCGACAGATGGTCTCGGTGGCCACCGCGCTGATCCCGTTCCTCGAGCACGACGATGCCTCCCGGGCGCTGATGGGCGCCAATATGCAGCGCCAGGCGGTGCCGCTGATCCGCAACGAGGCCCCGTTCGTCGGCACCGGCATGGAGTACCGTGCCGCCGTGGACGTCGGTGACGTGACCCTCGCCAAGAAGGCCGGTGTGGTCTCCTCGGTCACGGCCGACATCGTCGAGATCGCCAACGACGACGCCACCTACTCCTCGTACCGGCTCGAGAAGTTCGTGCGCTCCAACGCGGGTACCTGTATCAACCAGCGCCCGTTGGTCGCAGCCGGGGAGCGTGTTGAGGTCGGCACCCCGCTGGCCGACGGCCCCTGCACCGACCAGGGTGAGCTGGCACTCGGCAAGAACCTCCTCGTGGCGTTCATGCCGTGGGAGGGCCTCAACTACGAGGACGCCATCATCCTGTCGCAGCGTCTCGTGCAGGACGACGTCCTGACCTCGATCCACATCGAGGAACACGAGGTCGACGCCCGCGACACGAAACTGGGTGCCGAGGAGATCACCCGCGACATCCCCAACGTCTCCGACGAGATGCTGGCCGATCTTGATGAGCGCGGCATCGTCCGCATCGGTGCCGAGGTCTCGGCCGGCGACATCCTGGTCGGCAAGGTCACCCCGAAGGGCGAGACCGAACTGACCCCTGAGGAGCGTCTGCTGCGCGCGATCTTCGGGGAGAAGGCCCGCGAGGTCCGCGATACCTCCCTGAAGGTGCCGCACGGCGAATCCGGTACCGTCATCGGCGTTCGGGTCTTCGACACCCGCGACGATGACGAGTTGCCGCCAGGGGTCAACCAGCTGGTGCGGGTCCATGTCGCCCAGAAACGCAAGATCAGCGACGGCGACAAACTCGCCGGCCGCCACGGCAACAAGGGCGTCATCTCGAAGATCCTTCCCGTGGAGGACATGCCCTTCCTGGCCGACGGTACCCCCGTCGACATCGTTCTCAACCCCCTCGGTGTGCCGTCCCGAATGAACATCGGGCAGGTGCTGGAGAACCACCTCGGGTGGATCGCCAAGACCGGCTGGGACATCACGGAGGTCAAGGAGGCCTGGGCGAACCGCCTGCGCGAGGTCGGTCTTGGCCGCGTCGAGGCTGACTCCCGGGTTGCCACCCCCGTCTTCGACGGTGCGGACGAACACGAGATCACCGGTCTGCTGGAGAACTCGCTGACCACCCGCGACGGGGAGCGTCTCATCGACGGTGGCGGCAAGGCCCAGCTGTTTGACGGCCGTTCCGGCGAGCCCTACCCGGAGAAGACCGGCGTCGGTTACATGTACATGCTGAAACTGCACCACCTGGTCGACGACAAGATTCACGCCCGCTCCACCGGCCCGTACTCGATGATCACCCAGCAGCCGCTGGGCGGCAAGGCGCAGTTCGGTGGTCAGCGTTTCGGTGAGATGGAGGTGTGGGCCCTCGAGGCCTACGGCGCTGCCTGGGCCCTCCAGGAGCTGCTGACCATCAAGTCCGACGATGTTCCCGGCCGCGTGAAGGTCTACGAGGCCATCGTCAAGGGCGAGAACATCCCCGAGCCCGGCATCCCGGAGTCCTTCAAGGTGCTCGTCAAGGAGATGCAGTCGCTGTGTCTGAACGTGGAGGTCCTCTCCGGGGACGGCCGCGTCATCGACCTGCGGGATTCGGAGGACGACCTGCGCAACGCCGAGGACTTCGGCATCGATCTCGGGAGGCGTCCCGGAGGCGACCACTTCCTCGACGTCACCGAAGTCTGAGTCTGACTCAGTCACGCCGGTGACCCGGCACCAGTAAAACCTCAGATTTCAGGCACAGGCACCCGCCGGGGCGGCGGGGGAAAGAGAACCAATGCTGGACGTGAACGTCTACGACAAGCTCTGCATCGGACTGGCGAGCGCCGACCAGATCCGCGAGTGGAGCCACGGTGAGGTCAAGAAGCCCGAGACCATCAACTACCGTACCCTCAAACCGGAGCGCGACGGCCTCTTCTGCGAGAAGATCTTCGGCCCCACCCGCGACTGGGAATGCTACTGCGGCAAGTACAAGCGGGTGCGTTTCAAGGGCATCATCTGCGAACGCTGCGGCGTCGAGGTGACCCGCTCCAACGTGCGCCGCGAGCGGATGGGCCACATCGAACTGGCCGCGCCCGTCACCCACATCTGGTACTTCAAGGGCGTCCCCTCGCGTCTCGGGTACCTGCTGGACATCGCGCCGAAAGACCTCGAGAAGGTCATCTACTTCGCTGCGCACATGATCACCCACGTGGACGAGGAGGCCCGCCACCGCGACCTCCCGAGCCTCCAGGCCCGCCACGAGGCCTACATCAAACAGCTCGAGAAGAACCGGGACTCGGAGATCGAGGCCCGCTTGGCCAAGCTGGAGGAGGACCTCGCCCAGCTCGAGTCTGAGGGCGCCAAGGCCGACATCAAACGCAAGGTCTCCGACGGTGCACAGAAGGAGGCGGGGCAGCTCCGCAACCAGTACCAGCGCCGGATCGACCGCGCCCAGGCGGTGTGGGAGCGGTTCAAGTCGCTGAAGGTGCAGGACCTGGAGGGCGACGAGATCCTTTACCGGGACATGAAGCAGCGCTACGGCAAGTACTTCACCGGTTACATGGGCGCCGAGGCCATCAAGATGCGCCTCGAGACCTTCGACCTGCAGGGTGAGGCCGAGAAGCTGCGTGAGACCATCGCCAACGGCAAGGGGCAGCGCAAGACCCGCGCCCTGAAGCGTTTGAAGGTTGTTGCCGCCTTCCTCAGCGGCAACAACAACCCTTCCGGGATGGTGCTCGACGCCGTTCCCGTCATTCCGCCGGACCTGCGTCCCATGGTGCAGCTCGACGGCGGCAGGTTCGCCACCTCGGATCTCAACGATCTCTACCGCCGCGTCATCAACCGCAACAACCGGTTGAAGCGTCTCCTCGACCTCGGTGCCCCCGAGATCATCGTCAACAACGAGAAGCGCATGCTCCAGGAGGCCGTCGACTCGCTGTTCGACAACGGACGCCGTGGCCGCCCCGTCACCGGGCCGGGTAATCGTCCGCTGAAATCGATCTCGGACATGCTGAAGGGCAAGCAGGGCCGGTTCCGCCAGAACCTGCTCGGCAAGCGCGTCGACTACTCGGGTCGTTCCGTGATCGTGGTCGGTCCCCAGCTGAAACTGCACCAGTGTGGCCTGCCGAAGGCCATGGCCCTGGAGCTGTTCAAACCCTTCGTGATGAAGCGCCTGGACGACCTCAACCACGCCCAGAACATCAAGGCGGCCAAGCGCATGGTGGAGCGGCAGCGCCCCATCGTGTGGGACGTGCTGGAGGAGGTCATCGCCGAGCATCCGGTGCTGCTGAACCGCGCACCAACCCTTCACCGCCTCGGCATCCAGGCCTTCGAGCCACAGCTGATCGAGGGCAAGGCGATCCAGCTGCACCCGCTCGTCTGCACGGCCTTCAACGCCGACTTCGACGGCGACCAGATGGCCGTTCACCTGCCGCTGTCCGCCGAGGCCCAGGCCGAGGCGCGGGTGTTGATGTTGTCGACGAACAACATCCTGAAGCCGGCCGACGGCCGTCCCGTGACCGTCCCCAGCCACGAGATGATCATCGGCATGTACTGGCTGACGATGCTGCAGGAGGAGGAGAAGGGGGCCGGTCACGCCTTCTCCTCGGTGGCCGAGGCGATCATGGCCCACGACCGCGGTGACCTGCACGTCGGTGCCCCTATAAAGCTGCGTCTCAACGGGATCATCCCCCCGGCCGGATACGCCGATAGGGTGCGTGCGGACGGGTCGGTCATCCTCGAGACCTCGCTCGGCCGGGCCCTGTTCAACGAGGCCCTGCCCGCGGACTTCCCGTTCGTCAACGAGCGGGTCGGCAAGAAACAGATCGGCCAGATCGTCAACGATCTCGCCGAGCGCTACCCGCTGATCGACACCGTGCGCACTCTTGACGGGTTGAAGGACCTGGGGTTCCAGTGGGGGTCGCGTTCTGGCGTGACCGTTTCCATCGCGGACGTCCAGACTCCGCCGAGCAAGCCGGAGATCCTGGCCGCCTACGACGCCAGGGCTGCGAAGATCGACACCCTGTACGAGCGCGGTTCGGTGACGGAGGACGAACGCCGCCAGGAGCTGATCGAGCTGTGGACCGACGCCACCGCGGAGCTGACTGACGCGATGAAGGACAACTTCTCGCAGACCAACCCGATCTTCGTGATGGTCAACTCGGGTGCCCGGGGCAACATGACCCAGATGCGTCAGATCGCGGCCATGCGAGGCCTGGTGGCCAACCCGAAGGGCGACATCATCGCCCGGCCCATCAAGTCGAACTTCCGTGAGGGTCTGTCGGTGCTGGAGTACTTCATCTCCACCCACGGTGGTCGGAAGGGGCAGGCCGACACTGCGCTGCGGACCGCCGACTCGGGTTACCTGACCCGGCGCCTGGTAGACGTCTCGCAGGACGTCATCATCCGCGAGGAGGACTGCCAGACCGAACGTGGTTTGGTCAAGACCATTGCCCGCTGGACCAAGATTGTCACGGACGAGAATGGCAAGAAGGTCCAGGTGGTGGCGGAACCGCTGGAGGAGGGGGCTTCCGTCTCCATCATTCCCGATGTGGAGACCGCCGTCTACGCCCGCACCGCAGCCACCGACATCACCGACGCCCAGGGCAACGTGCTCGTTGCGGCGGGCACCGACCTCGGTGACGCCGAGATCGAGCGGCTCGCATCCGTCGGCATCACCCAGGTCAAGGTTCGTTCCGTCCTGACCTGCGAGGCCGCCACCGGCACCTGTGCCATGTGCTACGGCCGGTCGCTGGCCTCCGGGAAGACCGTGGACGTCGGCGAGGCCGTCGGTATCGTCGCCGCCCAGTCCATCGGCGAGCCCGGCACGCAGCTGACGATGCGTACCTTCCACACCGGTGGTGTGGCCGGTGACGACATCACGCAGGGATTGCCGCGCGTCGTGGAGCTGTTCGAGGCCCGCCAGCCGAAGGGTAAGGCTCCCATTGCCGAGGCCGACGGAGTCATCCGCATCGAGGAAGGTGACCGCAGCCGCAAGATCATCATCGTGCGCGACGACGGTGGTGACGACCTCGAGTACCCGGTGGCGCGCCGTACCCGGCTGGAGTTCGAGGACGCCAACGGGGTGCGCGTGGCCATTCGCGACGGGGTGCACGTGAGCATCGGCCAGCAGCTCACCGCCGGTCAGGTGGATCCGCAGGATGTGCTGCGCATCCGTGGCCTGCGCAAGGTCCAGGAGCACTTGGTGGAGGAGGTGCAGCGCGTGTACCGCACGCAGGGCGCCCCCATCCACGACAAGCACATCGAGATCATCATCCGTCAGATGTTGCGTCGCGTGACCGTCATTGACTCGGGCGACACTTCGATGATGCCGGGCGAGCTGGTGGACCGGCAGACCTACGAGGCGGCGAACCGCAAGGCTCTGACCGAGGGCGGGCGTCCCGCGGAGGGCCGTCCGGTGCTGATGGGCATCACCAAGGCGTCCCTCGCGACGGATTCGTGGCTGTCGGCCGCGTCATTCCAGGAAACGACGAAGGTGCTCACTGACGCCGCCATTCAGGGCAAGTCGGACACCCTCGTCGGCCTGAAGGAGAATGTGATCCTCGGCAAGCTGATCCCGGCCGGCACCGGCCTGGAGCGCTACCGCAACATCCGGGTGGAGCCCACCGCGGACGCGAGGTCGCAGGCCTACACCGTCAGCTATGACCCGTACGACTACTCGTTCAGTTCCGAGCTCGACGTTCCCGGCGTTCCCCTGGACGACATCGACTTCGGCGATATCCGCTGACGGCTTGGATGGGGGCGGTCACCCGTGGGTGACCGCCCCCACTTCGTCGCTCAGAGCGAGGTCACACGAAGGATTCCTGAATTCGTACATCCAGCGGAGTCTGCGCAGTCTCTCGTACATGAGCTGAGCATGGGGCCGCAGACGCGCCCATGCTCGAGGACGATGAGGATTTAGCAGCTCATATGTCCGTCCGGGGCCTCACAGGGGTGAGATCGGGGCTCGTACCCAGCATCGGAATCGTGACGTTTCGACTGGACACGTCAAGTGTGCGCTTTCTTACACTGATCTGTTGCGTTTGTCCCACTGAGACCGAGCTTCCGCATGGCCCTGTCCACCGCTCCGGGGGTGGCATCCACGCCTGAGCGACGTAGTGCCGTCAGCATTCTCCTGCGTCCGTAACGGCCCTCACGGGTCAGGTGTCTGCGACCTTGATGGTCGATCTTCCACGCGAGTTTCTCGATGGCTTCCAAGACTCTCTGATCGCTGATTGCCCGTGCTGACGGCGGACAGGTCTTCCAGGCCCGATAGGTCCTCGCAGCAATCTGGCAGCCCTGCTCTCGCAGGACCCGGCAGATCGACTCGACCGCGAAACCTTGGCTGTGCATCTCCTCGATGAATGCGATGATCAGCGGTTGTGGGGGTCGAGTTCCCCCGCGAAGAAAGTTGTTGCCGCTTTCAGTATCGCCACATTCTCTCGCAGCCGGGTGTTCTCCACCCTTAGCTTGAGGATTTGCTCGTGCTGCTTGCTGCTGGTCCCGGTACGGGCCCCCTCATCGATTTCGGCCTGCACCGCCCAGCGCCGCAAGGTCTCAGGTCCGATCCGCTCATGACGTGCCACGGCGATGCAGGCGGCCGTGAACGTCGGATACCGACTGCGATGTTCACGCAGCAGCCGCAGCGCTCGTTTCTTGGCATTGGAATCGATTCTCCGTGGCATGCTGCCCTCCCCTCTCGACTCGAAAGAAACCGGCACGAAACCTGAGGTGATTCGTGCCGTTTCTCACGGTACCCGAGGGTGGACCTCACGCAAGCAGCTCGTGGTCAAGAGCACTGGTACAGCTGTCTGCGATATCGCCCCGACTAGGAGTTTTACTGCTCATGGTCCTGCTTCCGGCGCCAATTTTTAAAAGTTAAACTCATAAAAAAGCGGAACAAAACTTTGGGCAACTCCTCTGGTAGGCAAGTTCGAGCTACAGCAGAAGTTTGGCTGGGAGGTTGACATGAAGGGAAGGGCGTGATGTTCTGTGAAACATGTACCGTAGAAGCGGGCCAAGTTGAGTCGTGAATCGTCATGAACGAATGAACTGCCAATCGCTGAGATGGGTGTTCGAGCTGGTGGGGCTCTTAAAGATTTACGACTGAACCTGAGTAGGGTAAGCTTCAGTGAAGAAGGGGGCATTGAATTGGTTTTGCGAGGTGCGTTTCCCTAAGTTGGGAAACAGTATGGTCTCGAGGCCCACCAAAGGACTTCCAATGTTCTTTGTTAACGCATTGTGCAAGAAATGAGAAGAAGAGTAGGGAAAGAGAAGTCGTGGCTGTACGTGTTGAGTACTTCCAAGGGACGAGGAAAGGGTCGCCTTTCTATGGCCGGCCGAGGCCGTTTGCCGAGATGATGGCTGGCCTGTCGGATCGGCGGCTGCAG
>CALLVV010000058.1 GCA_938012815.1 uncultured Propionibacteriaceae bacterium | reverse complement strand
CCCGATCCTCAAGGGCTTCGAGGCCGCCGGTGAAAGCGGCCAGTCCCTGCCAGCCATCACCAGCATGGACGCGATCTGGAATCACTGGGGCTCCGCCGAGCTCAGCATCCTTCGCGGGGAGGATCCCGTGACCGCTTGGCAGCAGATGCTCTCCAACGTCGAGGACGCGGTCGCCAAGGGCTGATCGGTGTTCCGTGCGGGGGCGTCCCGGGCCCCCGCACGGTTCCCGGTTCGGATAAGAGACATGACAGAGAAAACCGACCCCGCAGAGCCGCGGCTGTCCCACGCCCGCGACTACACGCGCCCCGGCTTCTACGCGAAGCTGGTCCTGATGGCCCTGATCAACGCCTTCGGGCTGTACGGCATCATGGTTTCGATTCCCCAGCAGCAATGGCTTGTGCTGGGGTTTCTCGCTGTGACGCTGCTCGTCGCCGACTACGTCTACTTCTCCAAGCGGGCGGTTCCCGCCAAGTACCTGCTGCCCGGTCTGGTGTTCCTACTCGTCTACCAGGTCTACGTGATGGGTTCCACCGCTTGGGTTGCGTTCACCAACTACGGTGACGGTCACAACGACTCCAAACAACCTGCCATCGCCCAGATCCTCAAGACCTCCGATCGCAGGGTCGAGGGCACCTCAACCTATCCCGTGGCCGTCGTCGAGAAGGACGGTGAGCTGGGTTTCGCGGTGGTGCGTGACGGCAAGGCCGAGATCGGAACCCAGAACGTTCCTCTCGCTGAGGCACAGGGAGCAGTCCTCGCCGGCGCCAGGGTGACGGAGGTTCCCGGGTGGAATACGCTGTCGCCGACCGATGTGCAGGCCCGGCAGCAAGAAGTGCTGGCGCTGCGCGTCAGCCTCAGCGACGACCCCGCCCAAGGATGGTTGCGCACCGACAACGCGTCCTTCGCCTATGTCGCGAAATCGGCATTGACCTACGACGCCGCGGCCGACACCTTCACGGATCCCGATGGGAAGGTCTACCACGCCGACGAGTCCGTGGGGGCCTTCGTCGCCGGCGACGGGTCGCAGCTCACCCCGGGGTGGCGGACATTCGTCGGGACCAAGAACTTCACCGAGGTTTTCAACGACTCACGGTTGACGGGGCCGTTTCTCAGCATCACGGCCTGGACCTTCGCCTTCGCGATTCTGTCCGTGGCCACCACGTTCGCCCTCGGGCTCGCCCTGGCCGTGATCTACAACGACAAACGGGTCAGGGGGCGAACCTTCTATCGTGCGATCTTCCTGCTCCCCTACGCCTTCCCCGCGTTCCTGGCCGCGCTCACCTGGAAGGGCATGCTCAACCGGGAGTTCGGAATCATCAACCAGATGCTTGGTGGGACCGACATCGCGTGGCTGTCCGACGGGAGCCTGGCGAAAATCGCCATCCTGGGGGTCAACCTGTGGCTCGGTTTCCCGTACATGTTCCTGGTCAGCACCGGTGCTCTGCAGGCCATCCCGGCCGAACTGACCGAGGCGGCCATCATGGACGGGGCGGGGGCGTGGCGGAGGTTCCGCAGCGTCACGCTGCCGATTCTCATGGTCTCCCTCGCGCCGCTGCTGATCGCCAGCTTCGCATTCAACTTCAACAATTTCTCGCTGATCTACATGCTCACCGGCGGCGGCCCGAACTATTCCGGCGCGCCGGTGCTGATCGGGGAGACCGACATCCTGATCTCGATGGTCTACTCCATCGCTTTCGAGTCGGGAGGCAAGCAGTACGGCCTGGCCTCGGCGCTGTCCCTCATCATTTTTGTGGTGGTCGGGGTCATCGCCTGGCTCGGATTCCGGCAGACCCGCAAGCTCGAGGAGATCATGTGATGAACGACAACGTCACCCTCAAGGGCGCCCGCTGGTGGAAGGAAGTGGGCTGGAAACACATCCTCGCGGTGATCCTGATGCTCTACTGCATCTTCCCACTGCTCTACGTGCTGTCGGCCTCGCTCAACCCTGGGGGCACGATCAGCGGTTCCAGCGAACTGTTCCGCAACGTCTCACTGGAGAACTACGCCACACTGTTCGGCACCAATTTCCCGCGCTGGATGTTGCAGTCGTTCGTGGTCAGCACCGCGACCGCGATCGGGACGGTACTGATGGCCGCGTCGGCGGCCTACGCGTTCAGCCGCTACCGGTTCACGGGACGCCGAGGCGGCCTCACGACCCTGATGCTCATCCAGATGTTCCCGCAGATGCTGGCCTTCGTCGCGATCTTCCTGCTGCTGCTGATGCTGCGCGACGTCTACCCGGTGCTGGGACTCAACTCGGCTCTCGGGCTGATCGCCGTCTACCTCGGTGGGGCGCTCGGTGGCAACACGTTCCTGATCTACGGGTTCTTCAACACCATCCCGAAGGAACTGGACGAAGCGGCCCGCATCGACGGCGCCACCCACGCCCAGATCTTCTGGGGGGTCATCATGCGACTGGTCACCCCGATTCTTGTGGTCGTCGGCCTGCTGTCCTTCGTCAGCAGCTACGGAGAGTTCATTCTCGCCAAGGTCGTGCTGCAACGGCCGGAGGACTACACCCTGGCGGTCGGCATGTACGTGTGGGCCTCCGATGAACGAAACGCCCCGTGGTCGCTGTTCGCTGTGGGCGCGGTGGTAGCGGCCATCCCGATCGTCCTGCTGTTCATGTACCTGCAGAAGTACATCGTCGCCGGACTGACCGCGGGCGCGGTCAAGGGCTGAGGGTCCGGGAGATCCCGCCCGGGCCCGCAGCGGCGGGGACCGATGTCGTCGGTCCCCGCCGCTGCGCTCTCTGTAGGGTGAGGGCATGACCAATCTCGCTTGGAACGTCGAGAGGGTGCTGCCCTCCGCCATCGCCGATCTGCACAAACTCGTCTCCGTCCCGTCCATCTCGTCGATGCCGGAACACGACGCCGATGTCACGGCTTGCGCCGAGGTGGTCTCAGGGTTGTTCCGGGATCTGGGAGCGTCGGAGGTGAAGCTCCTCGACGGTGGCGGGAAACCGGCGGTGTGGGCGAACTTTCCCGGGCCGGAGGGGTCGCCGACTGTGCTGCTGTACGCCCACTACGATGTCCAGCCCACCGGTGATGCCGACGCCTGGACCTCCCCGGCGTTCGAGCCGACGGAACGCGACGGCAGGCTGTACGCGCGCGGATCGGCCGACGACAAGGGTGGGGTCGCGCTGCACGTGGCAGCGCTGCGGGTTTTCGACGGCAAACCGCCGGTCGGGGTGAAGGTGTTCATCGAGGGCGAGGAGGAGATCGGGTCGCCGACCATGCCAACACTGCTCGACCGCTACCGCGACGAGCTGGCCGCCGACGTCTACGTCGTCGCGGACTCCGTCAACTGGGAGGTCGGAAAGCCGTCGCTCACCACGTCGCTGCGGGGTGTCGCGGACTGCCAGGTCACCGTCTCCACCCTGGCGGAGGGGCTGCACTCGGGGCAGTTCGGTGGGGTGGTGCCGGACGCGTTGACCGCGCTGTGCCGGCTGCTGGCCACCCTGCACGATGAAGCCGGGAATGTCGCGATCGAGGGTCTCGTCACCGGAACCGCTCCCGACCTCGACTACCCCGAGAATCGGCTGCTGGAGGAAACCGGGCTGCTCGAGGGGGTCTCGCAGATCGGCGACGGGTCGGTGGTGGAACGGATGTGGTTCAAACCCTCCGCCTCGGTGCTGGCCATTGACGCCACCCCCGTGGCGAAGGCCTCCAACACCCTGATGCCGTCGGCCCGCGCCAAGGTGAGCGTGCGTCTCGCACCCGGGCAGGATCCGGCGGCCGCGGCGAAGGCATTGGAGGATCACCTGCGCAGGAACGCGCCCTGGGGCGCGCACGTCGATGTCGTGGCGGGGCAGTGCGGAGCGCCCGGCCGGATCACCCTCGAAGGGGAACGGGCCGAGGCCGCGAAGACCGCTTTCCGGGAGGCATTCGGGGTTGATGCGGTGGAGATCGGCTGCGGGGGATCGATCCCGATCGTCGCCGAGTTCGCCGACCGCCACCCAGAAGCCCTGGTGTTGGTGACCGCCGTCACCGACCCGAACTCGCGGATGCACGGCATCGACGAGTCGTTGGATCTCGCTGACTTCGCCAAGGCAGCCCTGGCGGAGACTCTGCTGCTGAACAATCTCGCGGACTGACCCCGAACAGCCCGGTTGCGCAGCACTCAACCCGGAAAATTCCCCGCAGGGGCCGAAATTATGAGTTGAGTGCTGCGCAACCGGATTTCGTCTTTCATCTCAACCGTGCCAGCGCCCGCTTCGTCTCGGGAACCAGGCGATCCAAGCTCTGGGTGGTGAAGCGCAGAATGGTCCAACCGCCCAGTACCAGGCGATTCTGCCGGATGCGGTCCGCGACGAAACCGAGGTGGTTACCGTGGTGCTGCCAACCATCCATTTCCAAGGCGAGCCGGGCGCCCGGGAAAGCGATGTCAAGGAAATGGGCCAAACCATCCAGCAGCACCCGGTGATTCGTCCTCCAGCCCTTCAAACCGGCTCGCCGGAGTCGCTGATGGGCCTCGAGTTCCAAGGGAGACCAAGGGTTGTCCCTCGCGGCTGACAGCAGGACGTTGCGGACGAGGTTTCCCGAGGCTCGGGGTATCTGCTCCAGGGTGGTTCGGATGCGCGCCACAGTGGTCACTCCGCGTCGCAATGCCTCACACATGGGGTTGGCGTCCCCGCCGTCAAGCATTCCGAGCACCGACAACTCAGGGGTGACGACTCTCGTTTCGCCCAGCTCTTCCGTGAGTGAGGCCGGGATCCTCAGACGCCTGCACCTGATCCAGGGCGGGGGGTTCCGAGGCGGAGGGGAGGCCAATTCCACCCGGTCAGGTTTGAGCTCCGGCCACCATGTGAGGGCCGCGGCCGTGGCTCCGACCAGAATCGCTCTGGGATTCCAGGAAACGGCGGCTCTGACCAGCAGGAAGAAGTCGGGTTCTTGATCCGCCCAGCAGGAGACCCCGTGCAGGAGCGGGGTGAGTTGACCGGAGCGAATGAGATGATCGATGTGATTACGAAGATGCGGGTGGTCTCTGCGCGCCACTATGGGCAGATGAGCCAGTGGGGATTTCATACTCTCACCATGGGAGCGGCAGAACCGTCACCCATCGTTTTCCACAGGATGGCTCTACTTCGCGAATCCCCGGTTGCGCAGCACTCAGCCCCGGTTCTCGGCCCCGGCGGGGGATTTTTCGGGTTGAGTGCTGCGCAACTGCGACTCGTGGGCCAGAAGGCCGTTCTCCCTGTGGGCCCGCGATAAGCTGACCCGGTGCTCCGACCTGATGGCCGACTGTCTCTCGATCTCGACCCCATCGACCACGGCCCGAAGGACGCCTGCGGTGTCTTCGGGGTCTTCGCCCCGTCCGAGGACGTGGCCCAGCTGACCTACTACGGACTCTTCGCGCTCCAGCACCGCGGCCAGGAATCTGCGGGCATCGCGGTCTCAACGGGGGAACGGATCACCGTGTTCAAGGACATGGGACTGGTTTCCCAGGTCTTCGACGAGGCCACCCTCACCTCCCTGCGCGGACGACTCGGCATCGGCCACACCCGCTACTCCACCACCGGCGCCTCCGTGTGGCACAACGCCCAGCCAACCTTCCGCGCCACCCGCAACGGCGGCCTGGCGCTGGCCCACAACGGCAACCTCACCAACACCCACGAGCTGGAGTCCTGGCTCCGCGAACTCGACCCCGACCAGCGGGTCCCCGAGAAGAAGACCATGGACTCCACCAACGACACCTCGCTGGTGACCGCGCTCATGTCCTCCTTCGGAACCGAACCGATCGAACAGGTCGCCATGACGGTGCTGCCCAGGTTGCGGGGGGCCTTCTGCCTGACCTTCATCAACGAAACGACGCTGTTCGCCGCCCGCGACCCGCAGGGCGTGCGTCCCCTCGTCCTGGGGAGGCTCGCCACCGGCTGGGTGGTGGCCTCCGAGACCGCCGCCCTGGACATCGTGGGGGCCAGTTTCGTCCGGGAGGTGGAGCCCGGCGAGTTCATCGCCATCGACGAAGCGGGCCTGCGCAGCCAGCGTTTCGCCGAGGCCAGACCCAAGGGCTGCCTGTTCGAGTACGTCTACCTGGCCCGCCCCGACACCACCATCGCGGGACGCAGCGTCCACGCCACCCGCGTCGAGATCGGCCGTATCCTCGCCCGCGAACACCCCGTCGAGGCCGACCTGGTGATCCCTACCCCCGACTCCGGTACGCCCTCAGCCGTCGGATACGCGGAGGCCTCCGGCATCCCGTTTGGCCTCGGACTGGTGAAGAACGCCTACGTGGGTCGCACGTTCATCCAACCCAGCCAGACCATCCGGCAGCTCGGCATCCGGTTGAAGCTGAACCCGTTGAAGGAGGTCATCGTGGGCAAACGACTCGTGGTGGTTGACGACTCCATCGTCCGCGGCAACACCCAACGGGCCCTGGTGCGCATGCTCCGCGAGGCCGGGGCGAAGCAGGTGCACGTGCGCATCTCCTCGCCGCCCGTGGAGTGGCCCTGCTTCTACGGCATCGACTTCGCCACCCGCGCCGAGCTCATCGCGCCCGGGCTGGGGGTTGACGAGATTTGCCGGTCGCTGGGGGCCGATTCCCTGGGCTACATCTCCCTCGACGCCCTCACCGAGGCCACCCACCGTCCCGCCGCCGAACTCTGCCGTGCCTGCTTCGACGGCCGCTACCCGATAGCGGTCCCGAAGGGCCAGGCCGAACTGCTTCACCTGGAGGAGAAATGAGCCAGTCCGCCTACGCCGCCGCCGGAGTCGACATTGAGGCCGGTGACCGCGCCGTCGAACTCATGAAGGCATCCGTGGCCCGCACCCGCCGTCCCGAGGTGCTGGGCGGGCTCGGCGGTTTCGCCGGGTTCTTCGACGCCTCGGCGTTCAAGGGATACGCCCATCCGGTGCTGGTGACCTCCACCGACGGGGTGGGCACGAAGGTTGCCATCGCCCAGGCCCTCGACCGCCACGACACCATCGGTTTCGACCTGGTCGGGATGCTCGTCGACGACCTGGTGGTCTGCGGCGCCGAACCGCTGTTCGTCACCGACTACATCGCCTGCGGCAGGGTGGTGCCCGAACGGATCGCCGCCATCGTCTCAGGCATCGCCGACGCCTGTGTCGCGGCGGGCTGTTCCCTGGTCGGCGGGGAGACCGCCGAACACCCCGGGCTGCTCGGCCCTGAGGAGTACGACGTTGCGGGCGCAACCACCGGGGTCGTGGAACGCGACGCCATCCTGGGCGCCGACCGCGTCGAGGTCGGGGACGTGGTGCTGGCGATGGCCTCCTCCGGGCTGCACTCCAACGGCTACTCACTGGTGCGGCACGTGCTGCTGGAACAGGCCGGCTGGTGCCTGGACAGGCACGTCGACGAACTGGGCCGCAGCCTCGGCGAGGAGTTGCTGACCCCGACCAGGGTCTACGCCCTCGATGTCCTCGCACTGATCCGCGAGGTGGAATGCCACGCCTTCAGCCACATCACGGGCGGCGGGCTGGTCAACAACCTGGCGCGCGTGATCCCGGCCGGCCGGAGAGCCCGGCTGGAACGCGACTCCTGGAGTCCACCCGCGATCTTCCGGCTCGTGCAGCAGGTGGGTCGGGTCTCGCAGGCCGACATCGAGGCCACCCTCAACATGGGCGTCGGCATGGTCGCGATCCTGCCAGAGAACGGCGTGGACGCGGCCGTCGCGCTGCTGGGGGCGCGGGGAATCAACGCCTGGGTGCTGGGACGCATCGAGTCCCACGATGGCCCCGGTGTCGCCGAACTCCTGTGACCCGTATCACCGAAGCTGGTCGAGCCGGCCTGCGAGCGCCAGCGAGTGAGGCGTGTCCGAAACCACCCTTTGTTTTTCGGTGCTTCTCAGATGTCGTCGATGATGGCGTTGAAGGCGGGTGAGGGCCGCATCACCGCCGAGGCCCGGGCATTGTCGAGCAGGTAGTAGCCGCCCAGGTCGACGGGGGAGCCCTGCACCGCGATCAACTCCGAGGTGATCGCATTCTCGGCCTCGGCGAGGGCCGCCGCGATGGGGCCGAAGGCCACTGCGAGGCCGGTGTTCTCGCGCTGGTTCGCCAATTCCTCAGCCCAGAACCGAGCCAGCCAGTAGTGCGACCCGCGGTTGTCGGTGCCGCCCAGCCGTCGCGTCGGCGATCTGTCCTCGGCCAGGACCCGTCCGTTCGCGCGATCCAGTGTGGGTGCAAGCACGGCGGCTTTCGCGTTGCCCGTCGAGGCCAGGTGCTCCAGCGCTGCGGCCAGTGCCAGGAACTCACCCAGCGAGTCCCAGCGCAGGTAGTTCTCCGCCAGCAGCTGCTGCACGTGCTTCGGGGCAGAGCCACCCGCGCCGGTCTCGAACAACCCGCCGCCAGCCATCAGCGGCACGATCGAGAGCATCTTCGCCGAGGTCCCCAGCTCCAGGATGGGGAACAGGTCGGTGAGGTAGTCGCGCAGGACGTTGCCGGTCACCGAGATGGTGTTCTCGCCCCGGCGGATGCGTTCGACGGTGAACCGGGTGGCCTCGACGGGAGGCAGAACGCGGATGTCCAGGCCGTCGGTGTCGTGGTCGGTCAGGTAGGTCCTCACCTTGAGAAGGAGGTTGCGGTCGTGGGCGCGGGTCTCGTCCAGCCAGAACACGGCGGGCCAGCCGGTCGCACGGGCCCGGGCCACGGCCAGCCCCACCCAGTCGCGGATGGCAGCGTCCTTGGTCTGGCAGGCCCGCCAGATGTCGCCCGCGGCGACGTCGTGACGCAGCAACACGTCCCCGGCCGAGTTCACGACCTCAACGCGGCCGTCGCATTCGATGTGGAAGGTCTTGTCGTGGGAGCCGTACTCCTCGGCCTGCTGGGCCATCAGCCCGACATTGGGGACGGTTCCCATGGTGCGCGGGTCGTAGGCACCGTGGGTGCGGCAGTCGTCGATCACGGCCTGGTAGATCCCGGCGTAGGACGAATCGGGCAGCACAGCGAGGGTGTCAGCCTCGGTGCCGTCGGGTCCCCACATGTGCCCGGAGTTGCGGATCATGGC
>CALLVV010000057.1 GCA_938012815.1 uncultured Propionibacteriaceae bacterium | reverse complement strand
GCCGCGCTCGTCCTTGTAGGCGTAGGCCTGGATGTAGCCCTGGTTGAACAGGCGGCGGAACGGCTCGGCGGATGAGACGTGTCCCAGATCGAACAGCACCTTGTGCCAGAACCGGGCGTAGAGCAGGTGCAGCACGGCGTGTTCGACCCCACCGACGTACAGGTCCACCCCGCCGACATCGCCTTCACCGCGAGGTCCCATCCAGTAGCGTTCCACATCCTCGCCGACGAAACGGTCGTGATTGGCGGGATCCAGGTAGCGCATCTCGTACCAACAGGAACCGGCCCACTGGGGCATCACGTTCAGCTCGCGACGGTAGACCTTCGTGCCGTCGCCCAGGTCCAGTTCGACGCTGGCCCAGTCGGTGGCGCGGGCCAGCGGCGGCACCGGATCGGAGTTCCGGTCCTCCGGGTCCAGGGCCTTCGGGGAGTAGTCGGTGACCTCCGGCAGTTCGATGGGCAGCATCTCTTCGGGCAGAGCGATGGGCAGACCCGTCTCGTCATAGACGATCGGGAACGGCTCGCCCCAGTAGCGCTGGCGGCTGAACAGCCAGTCCCGCAGCCGGTAGTTCACGGTGGCCTCTCCCAGCCCCTTGGCCTCCAGCCACTCGGTGATGGTGGTCTTGGCGTCGGCGACGTTCATGCCGTTCAGGGAGATCTCGGGGTTGGCGGAATTGATCACCTCACCGTCACCCGTCCACGCCGAATTGCCGTCGTGATCGGGGCCGGGGATCACGGTCTCGACGATCGGCAGGTTGTAGGCCTTCGCGAACTCCCAGTCACGCTGGTCACCCGAGGGGACCGCCATGACCGCCCCCGTGCCGTAACCCAGGGTGACGTAGTCGGCGATGAAGATCGGGACGCGCTGGCCGTTGACGGGGTTGACGGCGAAGCGCCCGGTGAACAGGCCCGTCTTCTCCTTGTCCTCGATGCGGTAGTCCGCATCGGTTCTGCGTTCCGCCTCGGCGCGGTAGGCCGCGACCGCCTCGGCGGGGGAGGCGTGGCCTCCGGTCCAGGCGGGGTCGGTGCCCTCCGGCCACTCGGAGGCCGCGCCGTCGGCCAGGTGGTGTTCGGGTGCCAACACCATGAAGGTGGCACCGAACAAGGTGTCCGGGCGGGTGGTGAACACCTCGATCTGCTCACCGCTGGCGGCCTCGGTGAAGAACACCCGGGCCCCCTCGGAACGGCCGATCCAGTTGCGCTGCATGGCCTTGACCTTGTCTGGCCAGTCCAGCTTGTCCAGGTCCGCCAACAGGCGTTCCGCGTAGGCGGTGATGCGCAGCATCCACTGGCTCATGTTGCGTTTGAACACAGGGAAGTTGCCGATCTCGGAGCGTCCCTCGTTGGTGACCTCCTCGTTGGCCAGCACGGTGCCCAGACCCGGGCACCAGTTCACGGGCGCTTCGGACAGGTAGGCCAGCCGGTGCGAGTCGATGATCCGGCGCTGTTCCTGCGCGGGCAGCTCCTGCCAGGGTCGGCCCGACGGAGTGGGGCGTTTCCCGGAGGTGAACTCCTCGACCAGCTCGTCGATGTGGCGGGCCTTGTTCGCCTCCTCGTCGAACCAGGCATTGAAGATCTGCAGGAAGATCCACTGGGTCCAGCGATAGAACTCGACATCGATGGTCGCCACGCTGCGGCGGGGATCGTGGGCCAGCCCCAGGCGCCGTAGCTGGCGGCGCATGATGGCGATGTTGTGCTCGGTGGTGACCCGGGGATGCTGCCCCGACTGCACGGCATACTGCTCGGCGGGCAGACCGAAGGCGTCATAACCCAGGGCGTGCAGCACGTTGCGACCCTTCATGCGGTTGAAACGCGCGAAGGTGTCGGTGGCGATGTAGCCGAGGGGATGCCCGACGTGCAGGCCCGCGCCACTCGGGTAGGGAAACATGTCAAGGACGAAGAGCTTCTCGCCGAGGGAATCGACCTTCTCGGGCTCGGCCCAGGGCCCGGCAGGATTCGGGGCGTGGAACGTGCCCTCGGTCTCCCAGCGATCCTGCCAGTGCGCCTCGATCTCACCGGCCAGCTTCGCGGTGTACCGGTACGACGGCTCACTCATCAGCGTTTCTCCTTACAACATGCAACTGCGGCATCGAGACTATCCCGCCGCGGCCGGCCCGGTCGACTGCGCCCGTGCAGTGGGAACCCGGATGGGCGCAGGTGGCGTTGCCCGCCTCCTCTCTCGTGCACGAATCGCAGAGGCTCGACGGTTCGGCATCGCCACGCGACGTTGAACCGCTTTTCTTCCGCGATTCGTGCCCAGGGGGAGGGGATCGGGCAGGGCGGACACCGAGGATAGCTGGAATATATATTCAATCAATGGCATAGTTGCCGTTATGAGTTTCAAGGTTGCCGTGGCGGGATGCACGGGATACGCGGGAGGCGAGGTGCTGCGGCTGCTGCTGCAGCACCCCGAGGCCAAGATCGGTGCTCTGGCGGGCAACTCATCGGTGGGCGACCGGCTGGGAGATCACCAGCCCCACCTGGCGCCCCTCGCAGACCGGGAGATAGTTGCCACCACCGCCGAGAACCTCGCCGGTCACGACGTCGTCTTTCTGGCCCTGCCTCACGGGGCGAGCGCCGGGATCGCCGGGCTACTCGGAGCGGAGACGCTGGTCATTGACGCCGGGGCCGATTTCCGGTTGCGCGACGCCTGGCAGTGGAGGTGTTTCTACGGTAGCGAGCACGCGGGAACCTGGCCCTACGGCCTGCCCGAGCTGCCCGGTGGCAGGGACGCCCTGCGCGGCGCCAGGCGGATCGCGGTGCCCGGCTGTTACCCGACGGCGGCCACGCTCGCCCTGTTCCCAGCCTTGCAGGCAGGGCTGATCGACCCGATGGGGATCGTCATCGTCGCAGTCTCCGGGACATCCGGGGCGGGAAAGGCCGCCAAACCGCACCTTCTCGGCTCGGAGGTCATGGGCAGCGCCTCGGTCTACGGGGTAGGTGGGGTGCACCGGCACATCCCCGAGATCATCCAGAACCTCTCCGAGGTGACCGATCAGCGGGTCGGCGTCTCGTTCACTCCGATACTGGCGCCCATGCCCAGGGGCATCCTCGCGACCTGCTCCGCCCCTCGGGTCGGTGACGTCGCGGCAGGTGAGGTCCGGCGATGCTACGAGAAGACCTACGCGGATGAACCTTTCGTCGACCTGCTGCCCGAGGGGGTCTGGCCCGTGACCGCGGGGGTCCTCGGCTCCAACCGGGTCACGGTGCAGGTTGCCGTCGACGAGGCCGCGGACCGGGTCGTGGTGGTCTCGGCCATCGACAACCTCACCAAGGGCACCGCCGGCGGCGCGGTCCAGTCCATGAACATCGCCCTCGGTCTTGAGGAGACCACCGGCCTGAGCACGATCGGAGTGGCACCGTGAGCGTCACGACCCCCATAGGATTCGCCGCTGCTGGAGTCGCCGCCGGGATCAAGGGTGGTGATCGGCCCGACCTGGCCGTCGTCTCCAACCTCGGGCCACGGTTCGCCGCGGCCGGGGTGTTCACCCGCAACCGGGTGTTTGCCGCGCCCGTCGAGTGGTCCCGGCGGGCCGTCGCCGACGGTCGGCTGCGCGCGGTGGTCCTGAACTCCGGCGGGGCGAACGCCTGCACCGGCCGGCCGGGATTCGAGGACGCTCGGACCATGGCTGAGAAAACGGCCGCCGGGCTCGGCGTTGCTGCGGGGGACGTCGCCGTCTGTTCCACCGGACTGATTGGTGTCCGGTTGCCCATGCCGGAGGTCACATCCGGCGTCGAACTGGCCTGTTCGCAGCTGTCCCGGTACGGGGGAGATGATGCCGCGACCGCGATCATGACCACCGACACCGTCAGCAAACAGGCCGTCCACCGCGGCGAGGGCTGGAGCATCGGAGGCATGGCCAAGGGGGCCGGGATGCTCGCGCCCGGGCTCGCGACGATGCTCGTGATACTGACCACCGACGCCGACCTGGAGGCCCCGGTCCTGGACGCGGCGCTCCGCGAGGCGAGCCGCGTCAGCTTCGAGCGGGCCGATGCGGACGGCTGCATGTCCACCAATGACACCGTGCTGCTGCTCGCTTCCGGGGCCAGTGGAGTCACACCCGAAGCGCAGGAGTTCACCGCCGTGCTGAGCGAACTCTGTCAGGACCTCGCGCGCCAGCTGATTGCCGACGCCGAGGGCGCCGGGCACGAGATCGCCATCGAGGTCGTCGGCGCCGCATCCGTGCGTGACGCGGAGATGGTGGGCCGCGAGGTGGCGCGCAGCAACCTGTTCAAGTGCGCGATCTTCGGATGCGACCCGAACTGGGGGCGTGTGCTGTCAGCCATCGGCGTCACCGACGCCGTTTTTGAAGCTGACCGGCTGGACGTCTCCTTCAACGGCGTCCAGGTCTGCCGGGGCGGCGGCATCGGCGAACCCCGCGAACTGGTCGACCTGTCCGGTCGCAGGGTCCACGTCCTGATCGACCTGCACGCGGGCGAGGCCGCTGCCACCATCCTCACCACCGACCTCACGTACGAATACGTGAAGGAGAACGCGGAGTACTCCTCATGACCCCCCGGTACACCCACCCCGACCACGATCTGCTCCTGGCCAAGGCCGGCACCCTCATCGAGGCCCTGCCATGGATCGGCCAGTTCGCGGGCGAGACCGTCGTCGTCAAGTACGGCGGCAATGCCATGGTCGACGACGACCTCAAACGTGCCTTTGCCGAGGACATCGTGTTCCTGCGTCGTGTCGGGCTGAAACCGGTGGTCGTCCACGGCGGCGGACCCCAGATCAGTTCCATGCTGGAGCGGCTCGGCATCACCTCGGAGTTCCGCGGCGGCCTCAGAGTGACCACCTCCGAGGCCATGGACGTGGTGCGCATGGTGCTGGTGGGACAGGTCGGTAGGGAATTGGTGGGTCTCATCAACGCCCACGCCCCCTTCGCCGTCGGCATGTCCGGTGAGGATGGCGGACTGCTGCGGGCCCGGCGCCGTGGGCTGGTCGAGGGCGGCGAGGAGATCGATCTGGGATTCGTTGGTGACGTCGACTCCGTCGAACCCTCCGCGCTGCTCGACCTGATCGAAGCGGGCCGCATCCCCGTGGTCGCAACCGTCGCGCCCGGACCTGACGGCCAGATCTACAACATCAACGCCGACACCGCCGCCTCGGCCCTGGCCCTCGCCCTCGGGGCGAAACGCCTGGTCATGCTCACCGACGTGGCGGGGCTGTACGCGAACTATCCCGACGAGTCGACCATCATCTCCTCCATCACTCCCGAGGAGGTGCGCCGGTTGATGCCCGGCCTCACCTCAGGAATGGTGCCGAAGATGGAGGCGTGCGCGTGGGCCGTGGAGGGCGGGGTGCGGTCCGCGACCATCATCGACGGCCGTGTGCCGCACTGCCTGCTGTTGGAGATCTTCACCGACGACGGGGTGGGGACCATGGTGTGCGAGGAGCCACTATGAGCCACGAAGCCGAACTCGGGAGCCGCTACGGGGCGGTCATGATGAACGCCTTCGGTGCGCCTCGAAGGATCTTCGCCCGCGGTGAGGGAATCCACCTGTGGGACGTCGACGGTAACCGCTACGTCGACCTGCTGGCGGGAATCGCCGTCAATGCCCTGGGGCATGGACATCCCGCAGTGGTGGAGGCCGTCACCGGGCAGCTGAAGGCTCTCGGCCACATCTCCAACTTCTTCGCCTCCGAGCCGCAGATCCGGCTGGCGGAACGCCTCTCGGAAGCGGCTGGTGGGGGCAGGGTTTTCCTCGCCAACTCGGGCGCAGAGGCCAACGAGGCCGCTTTCAAACTGAGTCGCCTCACCGGTCGGACCCGTCTCGTTGCGATGGAGGGATCCTTCCACGGCCGGACCATGGGGGCGCTGGCTGTCACGCACACCGAGAAATACCGGAAACCCTTCGAACCGCTCCCCGGGGAGGTCACGTTCGTTCCCTTCGGCGACACCGGGGCCCTCGAGGAGGCCGTGGATGAGACGGTGGCCGCGGTGGTCGTCGAACCCGTCCAGGGGGAGTCCGGGGTGATCCCGGCGCCGGAGGGATACCTGGCCACTGCCCGGGAGATCACATCCCGCACCGGGACGCTGCTGTGGATCGATGAGGTCCAAACCGGCATCGGCCGCTGCGGGGAACTGCTGCTGAGCCGTTCCCACGGGGTGACGGCGGACCTGGTGACAGTGGCCAAAGGTCTCGGGAACGGGTTCCCCATCGGGGCCTGCATCGCCACGGGCCGCGCCGCGGACCTGCTGACCCCCGGCGGGCACGGCAGCACCTTTGGGGGCAATCCCGTCGCGGCGGCGGCCGGCAACGCCGTCCTGGACGTGCTGGGCGGCGGCCTGCTCGAGGATGTCCGCCGCGTTGGCGACTGGTTCGCCTCCGAGGTGATGGCTTCGGGATGCCCGGGGATCGCCGACGTACGTGGGGCGGGCCTGCTGCGGGGTATCGTGCTCACCCGGGACGTGGCTCCACGGGTGGTGGAGCTGGCGCTGTCGGAAGGATGGGTGCTGAACGCTCCGCGCCCCGATGTGCTGCGGGTTGCTCCGCCGCTGATCATCACGGAGGCCGACCTGACCCCCTTCGTGACTGCCCTGCCCGGATGGTTGGAGAGATGCAATGCCTGAGATGAAACGGTCCGCCCGCCTCGCCATGCTGCGGGGCCTGCTGGAGGAGGGGGAGTTCACCTCCCAGCACGAGTTGAGCGCCGCGCTGGCGGAACGGGACGTGGAGGTGAGCCAGTCCACGTTGAGCAAGGACCTCCTGGCCCTCGGCGCGGTGAAACGCCGCACCCCCGAGGGAAGCCTCGTCTACGCCGTCGGCGACGAATCGGAGGGCGGGGGAGTGGCCGCCGAGAAACTGGCCCGCCGCTGCGTGGAACTGCTGCAGTCGATACAGCACGCAGCAAACCAGATCGTCATCAAGACCCCACCCGGCGCCGCTCAGTTCTTGGGGGCGCACGTCGACAGGACACGACTGCCCGGGGTGATGGGCACCATCGCGGGCGACGACACCCTGCTGCTGGTCACCACGGATCCGGAAGCCGCGGCCCGCAACGCCGGCATCATCGCCCACATGACACGCACCGGGAAGCCGACCCGGCTCCAGGACCTGGAAAAGGAGGGACAATGACCGAGGGAAGACTCTGGGGGGGACGGTTCGCCGGGGGACCCGCCGACGCGATGTTTGAACTGAGCTGCTCCACCCAGTTCGACTGGCGCCTGGCTCCCCACGACATCGCCGGATCACGGGCCCACGCCAAGGCTCTCCACGCGGCCGGGCTGCTGACCGATGACGAGGCCACGGCCATGGACGACGGGCTCACGGAGCTGCTGCGCCGGGTGCGTGCGGGAGAGTTCGAGCCGGCTCCTACCGACGAGGATGTCCATGGTGCGCTGGAAAGGGGGCTCAAGGAGATCGCCGGTCCCGAGCTTGGCGGCCGGTTGCGGGCGGGACGTTCCCGTAACGACCAGATCGCCACCCTGATCCGCAGCTACCTGCGCGAGGAGGTGCGCGTGCTGGTGGCCGGGGTTCTGGATGTTGTCGAGGCCCTGGCGGGACAGGCGAAAGAGAACCTCGGGGCCGTGATGCCGGGACGCACTCACCTGCAATCCGCCCAGCCGGTGTTGCTGAGCCACCACCTGCTGGCGCACGCCTGGCCGCTGCTGCGCGACGTCTCCCGCCTGCAGGACCTCGACGCCCGCTTGGCGGTCAGCCCCTATGGTTCAGCAGCGCTGGCCGGGACCTCGCTCGGCCTGGACCCGGAGCTGGTGGCTCGTGAACTGGGCTTCGTATCGTCGGTGCCGAACTCCATCGACGGCACCGCCGCCCGCGACCTGGTGGCCGAGACCGCCTGGATCCTGGCGCAGATCGGGGTGGACCTGTCGCGTCTCAGCGAGGACGTGATCCTCTGGTGCACCGCTGAGTTCGGTTTCGCGAAACTGGCCGACGAATGGTCCACGGGCAGTTCGATCATGCCCCAGAAGAAGAACCCCGATGTGGCCGAACTGGCCCGCGGCAAGGCGGGACGACTGATAGGGAACCTATCGGGCCTCCTCGCGACGCTCAAGGGGATGCCACTTGCCTACAACCGGGATCTCCAGGAGGACAAGGAACCGGTCTTCGACGGCCTGGACCAGCTGAGAATCCTGTTGCCCGCTGTCGCCGGGATGATTGCCACCTTGACCTTCGACCACGCACGCATGGCTGCGCTCGCTCCCGCCGGTTTCTCCCTGGCCACTGATGTCGCCGACCACCTGGTGCGGATGCGGGTGCCCTTCGCCGTCGCCCACGAGGTGGCGGGGGAGGCGGTGCGCTACTGCGAACAGCGGGGAATCACGCTCCAGGACCTCACCGAGGCCGATCTGCCCGGCATCAGCGAGCACCTCGACCCCGGGGTGCTCGAGGTTCTGACGGTGGAGGGGTCGGTGAACGCCCGCAACGGGCGCGGCGGCACCGCGACTGCCCGCGTGGCAGAACAGCTGGAGGAGGTCTTCGCGGCTCTGGCGGAGAACAGGGCATGGACCTGAACGGGTGATTCATCGGGCCGGCTCAATGTGGCCGCGTCAAAACCCCACCCCCGTGAAGCGGGGTGAGCTGGGCAGCGTTGAGAGAGTGGCCCGCGTTGAAACCATGCCAGACCTGTGAGCCGGCCTCAGACCGGCTTCGAGGAGCACCCATCCCTGAAAACCTTCGAGGTCTCTCCGATCTGGATCGGGGAGACCTCGAAGGTTTCGCACTCAGGCGGCATGACGACAGGTCGGACAGGAGCAGTCCTCACAGACGCAGGAGGAGCAGGAGGTGCAGTTGCAGGAACCGCAGGAGCAGGTGTTGTGTGAGCAGGTCGGGCAGGTGCAATTCTCGCAAGTGCAGGTGGCGCAGGTGTCGGTGCAGTTGCCGCAGGTGCAGGTGGTGCACTCGTCGTAGTGGCCGTTGTCCTCGTGGTGGGCGTGGCCGTTGTGAATGTAG
>CALLVV010000056.1 GCA_938012815.1 uncultured Propionibacteriaceae bacterium | reverse complement strand
ACTGCGGCGAAGACTTGCTCCGCACTATGACGGCGGTTGAGGAACGTCAGGTCGTGGTCGTGGCGGCGGCACACAGGGAGCCTTCGGTCGTGGCGGTGCTGGCGGTAGGCGCGGACGCAAGTCCAAGAAACAGCGCAGGCAAGAATTCGACCAGATGGAGGCCCCCACCATCGGTGGCGTGCGGCTCCGCAAGGGCGATGGCCAGATCGTGCGGCTGCGCCGTGGCGCTTCCCTGACGGACCTTGCCGAGAAGATCGGCGTCGAGCCGGCCTCCTTGGTGCAGGTGCTGTTCCATCTGGGGGAGATGGTCACCGCGACCCAGTCGGTCGCCGATGACACCCTTGAGGTGCTGGGCGCCGAGCTGGACTACAACATCGAGGTGGTCTCGCCTGAGGATGAGGACCGTGAATTGCTCGAGTCCTTCGATCTGGAGTTCGGGGAGAACATCGGCAGCGAGGAGGAACTCAGACCCCGTCCGCCGGTCGTCACCGTCATGGGTCACGTCGACCACGGCAAGACGAAACTGCTCGACGCGTTGCGCCACACCAATGTGGTGGCAGGCGAGGCCGGTGGCATCACGCAGGCCATCGGCGCCTACCAGGTTGAGACCGAGGTCGACGACGAGGAACGCGCCATCACCTTCATCGACACCCCCGGCCACGAGGCGTTCACGGCCATGCGTGCCCGGGGCGCCAAGTCAACCGACATCGCGGTGTTGGTCATCGCGGCCGATGACGGTGTGATGCCGCAGACCATCGAGGCCCTCAACCACGCCAAGGCGGCCGATGTCCCCATCGTGGTGGCGGTCAACAAGATCGACAAACCCGCCGCCGACCCGGTGAGGGTCCGCGGCCAGCTCTCCGAGTTCGGGCTGGTGCCCGAGGAGTACGGTGGCGAGACGCAGTTCGTCGACGTCTCCGCCGTCACTCATGAAGGCCTGGACAACCTTCTCGAAGCCATCATCCTGACCGCCGATGCCGCCCTTGATCTGCGGGCCAACCCGGACATGCCCGCCCAGGGCGTTGCCATCGAGGCGCACCTCGACAAGGGGCGCGGCCCGGTCGCCACTGTGTTGGTGCATCGCGGGACGCTCCGGATCGGGGATTCCATCGTCGCCGGTTCGGCGCACGGACGTGTCCGGGCCCTCATCGACGACCAGGGCGGCAACGTCACCGAGGCGCTGCCGTCGATGCCCGTGCAGGTGCTGGGACTGACCTCGGTTCCCGGAGCCGGCGACAACTTCCTGGTCGTCGAGGACGACCGGATGGCCCGGCAGATCGCCGACAAACGCGAGGCGCGCATGCGTGCCGCGCAGCAGGCGAAGACCAGCCGCCGCAAGACACTCGACCAGCTGTTCGACGAGCTGCAGAAGGGCGAGACCCAGGAACTGCTGCTCATCCTCAAGGGCGACGGGGCCGGCTCCGTCGAGGCCCTGGAGGACGCGCTCTCGCAGATCGATGTCGGCGACGAGGTCAGCCTGCGCGTCATCGACCGCGGTGTCGGTGCCATCACCGAGACCAACGTGTCGCTGGCAGCCGCGTCGAAGGCCGTCATCATTGGCTTCAATGTCCGTGCCACGGCCCACGCCGCGCAGCTCGCCGATCGCGAGAACGTGGATATCCGTTACCACTCGGTCATCTACGCCGCCATCGACGAGATCGAATCTGCTCTCAAGGGCATGCTCAAGCCGATCTTCGCCGAGGAGACCCGTGGGCAGGCCGAGATCCGCGAGATCTTCCGTTCCTCCAAGTTCGGCAACATCGCGGGCTGCATGATCATCGACGGTTCCATCAAGCGGAATCAGAAGGCTCGATTGCTGCGTGACGGTGTCGTGGTGGTGGAGACCTCCATCGCGTCGCTGCGGCGCGAGAAGGACGACGTCACGGAGGTCCGTGAGGGCTTCGAGTGCGGTATGACGCTGAGCAACTACAACGACATCCGCATCGGCGACGTCATCGAGACCTTCGAGATGGTCGAGCGCGAGCGGTCCTGACACAGGAGCTGACAGATGCCTAATCCCAGGAATGCCAAGCTGGCGGATCAGATCAAGGTGATTCTCGCCTCCACCCTGGAAAGGAGGGTCAAGGATCCCAGGCTGGGGTTCGTCACCGTCACGGACGTGCGGCTCACCGGCGACAACAGGGAGGCCACCGTGTTCTACACGGTCATGGGTGACGAATCGGCCAGGGCGGGAACTGCGGCTGCTCTGGCGTCGGCCACGGGCATGCTGCGCACGGCTGTGGGGTCGCAGCTCCAGCTTCGGCACACCCCGACGCTCACCTTCGTGCTGGACGCCACCCCCGAGGCGGCCCGCAGCATCGAGGATCTGCTGGCCAAGGCACAGGCCCGGGATACCGAGGCCGCCGCCGAGGCGGTGGGGAAGTCCTTCGCGGGTGACGCTGATCCCTACAGGAAGCCGCGCACGGGTGACGAGGACGAGTGAACACCGAATCCGGCGTCGTCGTGGTCGACAAACCGGCGGGGGCGACCTCCCACCAGGTGGTGGGGCGTCTCCGCCGGCTGCTCGGCACCCGGAGGATCGGGCACGCCGGGACCCTCGACCCCATGGCCACCGGGGTGTTGATCCTGGGCGTGAACCGGGCTACCCGGATGCTGGGGTACCTCGCCCTGCACGACAAGCGCTACTTGGCGACCGTCCGTCTCGGACAGGGCTCCACGACCGATGACGCCGACGGTGAGATCGCTGCGGTGGCGGACGCATCCGGAATCACCCCGGATGACCTGGAACCGGTGCTCGACTCGCTGCGCGGTAGGATCCAGCAGGTGCCGTCAGCGGTCTCCGCGATCAAGGTGAACGGTAAACGCGCCTACGACCTGGCAAGGCGCGGGATGGACGTGAAGCTGAAGGCGCGAGAGGTGGAGGTGACTCACCTGGACGTGCTGGCATCCCGGCCGGAGGAGGGCGTCCTGGACTTGGACATCGACGTGGAGTGTTCCTCCGGAACCTATGTGCGCGCCATCGCCCGCGACTTGGGGAAGTCCCTCGGGGTCGGTGGGCACCTGACCGCCCTCCGACGCACTCGGATCGGCAGTTACGACCTGTCAGTGGCCGTCGAACTGGGCGAGGATTCCCCCACGATGATGTCCATGGCGGATGCTGCCAAGCGCAGCTTCCCCTGCCTCACGGTGGATCACGGGATGGCCACGGACGTGAGTTTCGGACGCCGCCTGGACCTGAACGTAACCACCGACGTGACCGGGATTCTCTCCCCGGCGGGCGAACTGCTCGCCCTGTACCGTCCCGACGGTGACGGCGCGAGGCCCGTGGCGGTGCTGGTGTGAACTTTCAGATTCCCAGTTTGAGGGCCCGGTAGGCGGTTCGGATGTGTTCCTCCATCAGGGCGGCGGCCAGGTCACCGTCGCGTTTCTCGATGGCCTCGAAAATCTGCCGGTGCTGCTTGCACAGGGTGTTCCTGAGCGCCTGCCAGTCGTCAACGGCCATGGACGCGTCCCGGATCGGGGCACGCATGGCCTGCCGGATGGCGGAGCTGAGATCCCCGATGAACGGGTTGTGGGCCGTCAAGGCGATCTCCACGTGAAAGTCGGTGTCCAAGGTGTTGAACTCGTCGAGTGTGGTCTCCCGGTCCATCCGGTCCACCAGGTCTCCCAACTTGTTCAGCGCCTCGTCGTCCCAGTGGCGGGAAGCGAGCGTCGCCGTCGAACGCTCCAGTGCAACCCGGGTGTCGGTCAGGTCGATCGCGGATGTGGATGACAACGCCAGGTGCAGCCGGAACAGGCGACCCAGCGCCTCCGTATGCCCGGCGATGATGCGGGTGCCATGCCCCGGCCCCGGGTGGGACTCCAGGATTCCTTGGGCCTGCAGCACTCGGATAGCCTCCCTGACCGCCCCGCGGCTCACGCCCAGTTCTCTGGCCAGATCGCGTTCCGGGGGCAGCTTCGCCCCTACTTCGTATTTCCCGCCGAGCAGCGACGCCTCGATGTGATCCAGCGCTATCCGATGCGCCTTGCGGTCGTCTCCCTGCAACATGGAGACATTGTCTCACCGGAGCGGCGCCCGGGCGATCGGGCCGGACAACAGGCCTGATCAAGGCCCCCGGTGTGTCGACCATTCACGGTCTCTGTTACGATCAACTCGTCTCAGTCAGGGAACGCCGGTGGGAATCCGGGACTGACGCGCAACGGTGAGGGAGGAATCCCGAGTCCGAATGCTGGCTGGGACGAGCGACCCGGCCGCGCGCAACGGCCCTTAACGGAAAGCCATCCAATGCCTCGCACCGTCCGCTTTCGGTCTCGTATCGGGGTTGGACTGCGTCTCGTCGTGTTAGCGCTGGCGCTGTTGCTCACACCGCTCCTCACGGTTGTCATCGGGGCAGCGGCCGTGCCCTTGGACGAGGTAGTCGGCGTCCTGGCGAGCCACATACCGGGACTCGACGTCCAGATCACCTGGGATCGCTCCATCGACGCAATCGTCTGGGACACGCGGCTGCCCCGGATCATCGCCGGGGTGGCGGTCGCCGCGATCCTCGGGGTATCGGGCGTGGTGTTGCAGGCCGTGGTCCGCAACGCCCTGGCCGAGCCCTACGTGCTGGGGGTCAGCGCGGGTGCGTCCTCCGGTGCCGCCTTCGCCATCATCATCGTCGGCACTTCCGTTGCCACCGCCGTCGGGGTGATGGCCTTCGCAGGGGCGTTGCTGGCCACCCTGCTGGTCCTGGCAATCGCGGGACGCACCCAGTCGCCGCTGCAACTGATTCTCGGGGGATTGGGCGTCGGGTTCGGTTTTCAGGCCCTGACCAATCTCATTATCTTCTCCTCCGACTCGCCGGAGACCGCCCGCTCGGTCATGTTCTGGACCCTCGGGTCGCTGGCCCGGGTCGGCTGGGATTCGGTACCCGTCATCACGATCGCGGCATTGCTGATCACGATGCTGATGGTGCTGTGCGGCCCGATCCTCGACGCCCTGGCCAGCGGCGACCGCACCGCCCAAGCCGTGGGCATCGAGCCGGCCCGGGCCCGCATCCTGCTGCTGATCCCGGTGTCCGCAGCCATTGCCCTGGCTGTCGCCACCGCGGGCGGCATCGGTTTCGTCGGCCTCGTGGTACCCCACCTGGTCAGGTCCTTCATAGGTCCCGCTCACCGCCTCCTGGTGCTCGGTTCCGCGCTGGCGGCCGGTCTCTTCCTCGTCTGGGCCGATGCGTTCGCGCGCCTCGCGTTCGCCCCGGCCGAGGTCCCGATTGGTGTGGTCACCGGGCTCGTCGGTGCTCCATGGCTCGTGCTGCTGGTTCGCCGTCAGGGCCACAGCCTGTGAATCCGGAAAGGACAGGAAACTCATGAGAAAACTTCTCGTCCCAATCGCCGCGATGGCTCTCGCCCTGACCGCCTGCGGCACCTCCGCGGCCGAACGGGCCTCTCAGAGCGCCAATGCCTCTGCCACGACGTCTCCGGGCGCTGCCCAGCAGGGTGGTTTCCCCGCCGAGGTGGACAGCTGCGGGGAGAAGCTTCATTTCGACGCCGCGCCGAAGAAGGTCCTGATTCTCAATGGCACCGGTCTGCCGAATCTCGACGCCCTCGG
The DNA here is from genome assembly GCA_938012815.1 of uncultured Propionibacteriaceae bacterium. Lineage (GTDB taxonomy): Bacteria > Actinomycetota > Actinomycetes > Propionibacteriales > Propionibacteriaceae > Arachnia. The sequence goes on along the minus strand of CALLVV010000056.1, from coordinate 40,701 downwards.
GGTGGCGGACAAACTGTCCCTGCGGGCCGGGGACAAGAACTTCGGGGCCGGTCAGGAAGAACTGCAGGACAAGTACAACGCAATTCAAGCGGTCGCCTCCAGCGAGATCGAAACCGGTGGGGTCAAGGTCTCCACCGAGGTCGTCCTGGAGAACAAGGTCGACCTGGTGATCGGCTATGAGGAGGGCGTTGACCGGGAGGCGCTGAAGAAGGCCGGGGTACAGCTGTACTCCCCGGCGGCCTTCTGCCCCAACTACTCGGTCAAACACGCCACCTGGGATCTCATCGACACCGAGGTCAACAACCTCGCCTTGATTTTCGGTGTCCAGGACAAAGCCACGTCCGTGATCGAGAAACGTAAGACGGATGTCAACGCCCTCGATGCGAAGGGCAAAGCCGCCGACGCCACCGGGATCGCACTCTACATCACCCCTGGGCAGAGCAACTTCTACGCCTACGGAACCTCCTCGATGGTCCAGCCGATCTTCGAGGCAAACGGGTTGAAGAACTCATACGAGGACAACACCACCCGCGTCTTCGACGGTTCCATGGAGGACATCCTGAAGCGGAATCCCGACTGGATCGTGCTGCTCTCCCTCGAGGCGACGAAGGAGCAGACCTTGGAGACGTTCAAGAGTTTCAACGGCGCTGATCGGCTCAAGGCGGTGACCAACAACCAGGTGGTGGTGCTGCCGTTCTCGCTGACCGACCCGCCGACGACCTTGTCCGTCAAGGGAGCAACCCAGCTGTCCCAGGAAATCGCGGGTAGCTGATCCGGGATCGGCAGTGAGTCGTTGTGGCCGGATAGTGGGGCATCCGGCCACAGCATGGGGGCAAACAACCGAATGTACAGCCTTGAAAGGGATGCCATGAGACGAATCATCGCTCTCGCGGGTGCCGCGGCCCTCCTGCTGACCGCCTGCGGCACCTCGGCGGCCGAACGCGCCGCCCAGAGCGCCAGCAACAGCGCCGCCTCGTCCGGAGGTGGCAACTATCCCGTCGACATCGTCAGCTGTGGGCAGACGCTCCACTTCGACGCACCGCCGTCCAGGGTGTTGGTGCTCGGGGACACCAGTGTTTCGAACATGGACGCCCTCGGGCTGATGGACAAGATCAACCTGCGGGCGGGAAACGCCCATTTCAATTCGGCAGCCCCCGAACTCCAGGCGAAGTTCGACGCCATCGAATCGGTGGAGGCGGGCAAAACCGATACCGGTGGGGTGAAAATCGCTACCGAGACGATCCTGAACTCGCACGCGGACCTGGTGATCGGCTACGACAAGGGAGTCGAACGGGAGCAGGTGGCCAAGGCCGGGGTCCAGCTCTACTCTCCCGAGGCCTACTGCCCCAGCTACTCCGTCGAGAAGGCGTCCTGGGAGCTGATCGACAACGAGATCAACAACCTGGCCAAGATCTTCGGGGCCGAGGACAAGGCGAACGCCGTCATCGCGGAGATCCACGCGAAGACCGCCAAGCTGAAGGCCGATGCGCCCTCGGACCGGGGAACGGGAGCGGCGCTCTACATCACCGCGGGATCCACCCGGTTCAGCGCCTATGGAAGCTCGTCGATGAGCCAGCCCATCCTCGATGCGAACGGCCTCACCAATGTCTACGGTGACAACACCACCAGGGTGTTCGACGGGTCCATGGAGGACCTCCTGGCCCGCAATCCCGACTGGATCGTGCTGCTCTCGTCGGGGGCCAGCGATGAGGAGGCGATCCAGACCTTCAAATCCTTCAGCGGGGCGGAGCAACTCAAGGCGGTGGTCAATGACCATCTCGTCGTGATCCCGTTCGTGCTGACGGATCCACCGAACGTGCTCTCTGTCGAGGGCGCTGCCACGCTGGCGAAGAAAACGGCGAACAAGTGATTCAAGCCGATCAGCTCAGCGTGGCCCGTGGCGGTCGGGTGGTGCTCGCGGGGGCCCACCTGACCGCTGAGCCGGGTGAGGTCGTCGGGGTGGTGGGCCCGAACGGTTCGGGGAAGACTACTCTCCTTCTTGCCCTGAACCGGGCCCTCCGCGCCAGCGGGGGCACCGTCGTGATCGACGGGGACGACCTCTCCCGGCTCCCACGTAGGGAGATCGCGCGCCGAATAGCCGTGGTCGCCCAGGACACCGAGACGGCCCTGCCGCTGAAGGTCCGTGACGCCGTCGGTCTCGGCCGGCTCGCGAGTCGCACTCTCATGGCCTACGGAGATGCTTCCGACAGGATGATCATCAACGATGCCCTCGAACAGGTGGAGGCCAGCCACTTGGCCGACCGGCTCATCACTCAGCTCTCCGGTGGTGAACGCCAAAGGGTGCTGGTGGCCCGGGCCATCGCCCAGCGGGCCAGCCATCTGCTGCTGGACGAGCCGACCAACCACCTCGACCTGCACCACCAGTTCTCCCTGCTCGGACTGGTCACGGAACTCGGCTGCGCGGTCGTGATGGTACTGCACGACCTGAACCTGGCGGCCCGATTCTGCACCCGGCTGCTCGTGATCAACGACGGGGAGGTCGTGGCCAGCGGCACTCCGGACGAAGTGTTGACTCCCGGCATCCTCGAACCCATCTACCACCTGCGGGTGCACCGCATCGTGCACGAGAACCTTCCCCACCTGATCTTCAGCCCCGAAACCGAACCGAAGGAGAACGAATGAACCCGGAGGAACTGCTCGCCGCCTGGCACGTCCAGCAGACCGCTTTCATAGAGTTCCGTGACCAGCGCGTCAGGGCAATGCTGGAGATGCTGGCCGCGGTTCATCCCGGGGATCGGTCCCTGCGGGTCCTGGACCTGGGATGCGGTCCCGGTTCCCTCTGCGACGCCGTAGCCGATCGCTTCCCCGACGCCGAGGTGGTTGGCGTCGACCGCGACCCGATCCTGCTGCGCCTGGGGCGGGAGACCAACCGGCACGGTGAACGGATGAGACTTCTCGATCTCGACCTCGCCGCTCCGGGCTGGGTCCACGAGGTGGGCCAGGAACGTTTCGACGCCGTGGTCAGTGCGACGGCCCTGCACTGGCTCAACCCAGACAAGCTGGCGGGGTTGTACGTGACCCTGCCACAGGTGCTGAACCCGGGCGCGGTGTTCCTGAATGCCGATCACCTCTACTTCGACGGGGCCACCGAGCCTTTCCTGAAGGGGGTTGCGGAGGCGCAGCGGGAGAGGTTCCGCCTGGCAGCCCTTGAATCCGGGGCCATGACGTGGGAGGCCTGGTGGGAGGCGGCGCGTTCCGTGCCGGGCTGGGAGGCCGAGGCGAAGCAGTGGGAGGAACGCTGGTCCGACAAGTCCCCGACCGTGAAGGTCAGCCTGGAGTTCCATCTGAGCGCACTCCGGGCCGCGGGGTTCGTCGAGACCACCCACATCTTCCGCTGGTTCGACGACGTGGTGGTGTTCGCTCGGCTGCCCTGAGGGGCGCTGGAATCGCTGCTTCTCGGAGGGCATTTATCCCCTGAAAACGGGTCGAAAATCGCTGGACACCCCGTCGCGACAATGTGCTATGGTCGGACCAACCACGGGCCCGCCCGGGCCCAGAAAACTGGACGATGGAGTTCCCGACATGTCATCCCTCCTAGAGGTATTTCAGCCTTCTGCTGATCCACTCGGGTCACAGTGGCTCTCGGCCCTGGTGGCCGTCATCCCCATCGTGTGCATGCTCGTCACCCTCGGAGCGCTGCGTTGGAAGGCACACGTCGCCGGGGCCGTGTCCTGGGCCCTGGCCTTCGTCGTGGCCATCCTGGCTTTCAAGATGCCTGTCACGATGGCCGTTTCATCGAGCATTCAGGGATTCGTCTACGGCCTGTTCCCGATCGTGTGGATCCTGCTGATGGCCATCTGGATGTACCAGGTGACCGTGATCTCGGGCCGGTTCGAGGACCTGCGCAACACCTTCTTCCTGATCAGCGACGATCCGCGCGTGCTCGGCCTGCTGATCGCCTTCTGCTTCGGCGGCCTTCTTGAGGCCCTCGCCGGTTTCGGCGCCCCGGTCGCCATCGCGGCCGCCATGCTGGTGGCGGTCGGCTTCTCGCCGATTCGTTCCGCGCTCATCGCCCTGCTCGCCAACACCGTTCCCGTGGCCTTCGGTGCGGTTGGGCTGCCCGTCATCCAGGCTGCAGCGGTGGGCGGATTTGAGAACGTGCTCTCCATTTCTCCGATCACGGGGCGGTTGACCGCCATGCTGTGCCTCGTGGTTCCCTTCCTGCTCCTCGCGGTCATGGACGGCAAGAAGGGCGTCAAGGAGTGCTGGCCCTTCGGGCTGGTGGTCGGCGTGACCTTCGGCATCGTCAAGTGGATCGTCTCCGCCACCTTGCTGTTCAACCTGACCGAGCTCATCGCCGCGGTGGTCAGTGTCGCCGTGGCCATCGCCTTCACCCGGGTCTGGAAGCCCAAGGGAGACGCCGATATCGTGGCCCGCATCGGCCGCCCGGTCGATCCCGAGCTCGAGACCGCGACCGCCAAGACGGAGGCAGCCGACACATCCAACCTCACCGGTAACAAGATCTTCATGGCCCTCGTCCCCTATTTGCTGGTCATAGTGGTCTTCGGAGTAGCGGCCATTGAGGCCGTCAAGAACTTCCTGAAGCTGGGAGACGTCAAATTCGCTTGGCCCGGGTTGTCGGAGATGATGGACACGGCAGGGAAAGCGTCTTCGCACCAGAACTACACCTTCCAGTGGGCCTCCACCCCGGGCATCCTGCTGGCGCTGGTCGCCATCCTGACCGCCCTCATCTACAAGGTATCCATGAAGGACGCCTTCAAGGAGCTGTGGGTCAACGTCAAGAAGATGAAATTCGCCATGCTCACCATTGGAGCGGTGGTCGCCCTGGCCTACGTCATGGGCGACTCCGGCCAGACCCTCGCGCTCGGCATGTTCATCGCCGGAGCCGGCGCCATCTACCCCTTCCTGGCCCCGGTGCTCGGGTGGATCGGCACCTACGTGACCGGTTCGGACACCTCCGCCAACATTCTCTTCTCCGGGCTCCAGTCGAACGTCGGCCAGCAAATCGGTGGCGGGACCGCAACGCTTACTGTGGAGAGCATGCGGCAGCTGCTGGTCGGCTCCAATGCCGCCGGCGGCGTCGTGGGCAAGATGATCTCGCCCCAGTCCCTGGCCATTGCCTCGAGCGCCATCGGCCTGGCGGGAAGCGAGTCGGCCATCCTGCGCCGGATCATCGCCTGGAGCTTCATCCTGCTGTTCCTGCTCTGCCTGCTCGCAGGCCTGATGTCCACCCCGGTGCTTAACTGGCTGATTTCACCGATGCTGGGCTGAGAAACGACAATTGAATCACGGTTGGCCGGCTCGGTGGCAGGGTCGGCCAACCACAGGAATGCCTCATCTGTTTGAAGGAGAGAGATATGGCACCCGGAACGGGTAAGACGGTGGCGTTGTTCGCCACCTGCATAAATGACACCATGTTCCCCGGCACACCCATTGCGGTGGTCAAGGTGCTGGAGCGGCTGGGTTGCAAGGTGGTGTTCCCCAAGGAGCAGACCTGCTGTGGTCAGATGCTGACCAACACTGGGTACTTCAAGGAGGCCGTGCCGACCGTCAAGAGCTACGTGCGTGCCTTCGAGGACTACGACTACATCGTCGGTCCCTCCGGTTCCTGCATCGGGGCTGTCCGGCACCAGCACCCGATGCTGGCCGAGCACGTCGGGGACAAGGGCCTCAAGGCGGCCTCCGAGGAACTGGTGAAACGCACCTACGATTTCACCGAGTTCCTCGTTGACGTGCTGGGGCTGACGGATGTCGGGGCCTACTTCCCGCATCGCGTCACCTACCACCCCACCTGCCACTCCGTGCGTGTCGCGCACGTGGGTGACCGGCCCTACAAGCTGCTGAAGGCCGTGCGGGGTATCGACCTGGTACCGTTGCCCGACTCCGACCAGTGCTGCGGTTTTGGAGGCACCTTCTGCGTGAAGAACTCCGACGTGTCCGTGGCGATGGGAGCCGACAAGGCCCGCAATGTGATGTCGACCGGGGCCGAGTACCTCGTCACCGGTGACAACGCCTGTCTGATGCACATCGGCGGAATCATGCACCGCATGAACATGGGCGTGAAAACCATCCACCTGGCCGAAATCCTGGCCCACACCGAGGAGGCCACAGCATGACCGCAACGCGCGAACGCCTGACCCCGGCTCCCCCCACAGGCACCTATCTTGGGATGCCCGCCTTCCCCAAGGCGGCCAAGGGAGCCCTGCAGAACCAGCAGCTGCGCCGCAACCTGCGCCACGCCACCACCGTGATCCGCGGCAAGCGGGCCATCCGGGCCTCCGAGGTGAGGAACTGGGAGGAACTGCGGGTCGCCGGCGAGCAGATCAAGAACCGTCTCGGGCGGCACCTGGACCAGTACCTCATCCAGGCGGAGAAGGCCATGACCGCGGCCGGGATCACCGTCCACTGGGCCCGGAACGCCGAGGAGGCCAACAAGATCGTGATCGACCTCGCCCGTTCCAAGGGCACCAAGGAGGTCGTGAAGATCAAGTCGATGGCCACCCAGGAGATCGACCTCAACGAGGCCCTCGAGGACGCCGGGATCGCGGCGTGGGAGACCGACCTAGCCGAGCTCATCGTCCAGCTCGGCCACGACCGCCCCTCACACATCCTCGTTCCTGCCATCCACCGGAACCGCTCGGAGGTCCGGGAGATCTTCAAGGAAGAGATGGGACTGTGGGGAGCCCCCGCGCCCGATGGCATCAGCGACAACCCACCGGAGCTCGCCGGTGCTGCTCGTGTCCACCTGCGTGAGAAGTTCCTGCGCTCCAAGGTGGCGGTCTCCGGAGGCAACTTCATCGTCGCGGAAACCGGTTCTCTCGTGATCGTCGAGTCCGAGGGCAATGGACGTATGTGCCTGACCCTGCCCGAGACTCTCATCTCCGTGGTCGGCATCGAGAAACTGGTGCCCACCTGGGAGGACCTCGAGGTCTTCCTGCGGTTGCTGCCCCGCAGCTCCACAGGGGAGCGGATGAACCCGTACACCTCCATCTGGACCGGTGTCACCCCCGGTGACGGGCCTCAGGACCTGCACGTCGTCCTGTTGGACAACGGGCGCTCCAAGGTGCTGTCCGACCCGGTTGGCCGCGAGGCGCTGCGCTGCATCCGCTGTTCCGCCTGCATGAACGTGTGTCCCGTCTATGAGCGGGTCGGCGGCCACACCTACGGCTCCGTCTACCCCGGGCCGATCGGTGCCATTCTGACCCCCCAGCTGCGGGGCGTCGCATCGAAGGTCGACAAGTCGCTGCCCTACGCTTCCAGTCTCTGTGGGGCCTGCAACGACGTGTGTCCCGTCAAGATTCCGATCTCGGACATCCTGGTACACATGCGCAACAAGGTGGTGCAGAAGAAGACCGCCCACCGTCCCACCATCGAGTCCGTCATCTTCAAGTTGGTGGGTTGGGTCATGGCCCGCGGCCGCAACCTCGCGTTCGTGCAGTTCTTCTCCCGTTTGGCGGGTCGGATCTTCAAGAAACGCAGCCATTTCGGTCCGATGCCGTTCCCGGCGTCCGCTTGGAGCCGGTCCCGTGACCTGCCGGTGCCGCCGAAGGAATCATTCCGGAAGTGGTGGGCCAAGCGAGAGAAAGAGGAGGGCTCCAAGTGAGCAGCGCCCGCGATGACATCCTGGCCCGTGTCCGGGCCGCAACCGAGGACATCCAGGAGAAGGACCCCGCCAAGGACGTGCCCATCACGTGGGTGTACAACCAGCCCACCCCACTGGATGACGTGCTCGACACCTTCGTGGAGAACATTCTCGACTACAAGGCCAAGATCGTGCGTACCCCGGCGACCGCGACCGGGGATGCGATCGTCGCCGCCCTGAAGGAACTCGGCGCGCAGACCGTGGTCGTGCCCGACGGGGCGCCCACGGCCTGGGTGAACGCGGTGACCGCGGGTGGTCTCGAGGTGATTCGTGACGAGAACCTCAGCCACCAGCAGCTGAACTCCATCGACGCTGTCCTCACGGGGTCGCGGGTGTCGATGGCCGAGACGGGCACCATCTGCCTGGACCACGCCGAGGACCAGGGGCGGCGTGCCCTGACCTTGGTGCCCGACCGCCACGTGTGCGTGGTCACCGCCGACAGCGTCGTCTCCGACGTGCCGGAGGCGGTGCACCGGCTCAAGGCCTCGGTGCAGGCCGGACGGCCCATAACCTGGATCAGCGGTGGCTCCGCGACCAGTGACATCGAGCTGTCTCGCGTGGAGGGCGTGCACGGCCCCCGGAAGCTGTTCGTGATCCTCGAAGAGGACTGACGACCAGGAACACGACCACCCGGTACCGGGGTCGGCGCCGGGGTCGGCGCCGGGTGGTCGCTCGTCAGGCGGGTGCGCGCCGCGCCACCCGTCGCTAACCTTGTCCGTCGTGAACAGCGGAACCAAGGTAGTGGCCATCGGCAACTTCGACGGAGTGCATCGCGGGCATCAGCGCGTGCTGCAAGCCGAGCGGGGCGATGGCGAACTCGCGGTCATCACCTTCTGGCCCCATCCGTTGTCGGTGCTGGCGCCGGAACATGCCCCACGCCTGTTGAGCGACCTGCCCACCCGGATAGACCTGCTCAAACGAGCGGGGGCCCGCGAGGTGCGGGTGGTGCGCTTCGATGAGAAGGTGGCGGCCATGAGCCCTGCTGGTTTCGTCGAACGTTTCGTCGTGCCGCTCGCCCCGCGGGTGGTCGTGGTGGGGGAGAATTTCCGTTTCGGGCGTCGGGCATCTGGAGACGTCGGGACCCTCAGGGAGCTGGCCGCTGGGCGTTTCGATGTACGGACGCTCGAACTGTCGGCCATCGATGCCCGGACCACGTGCTCCACCCTCATCCGAGAAGCCCTGGACCGTGGTGACGTGCGGTTGGCCTCGCAGCATCTCGGCCGCGACTTCAGGTTCAGCGGCGTCGTGGTGGTGGGGGACCAGCGGGGACGCGAACTCGGGTTCCCGACCGCGAACCTGGCCGTTCCCGCGGAGCTGGCCGTTCCCGCGGACGGGGTGTACGCGGGGTGGCTGACACCGGCCGGAGGGGAACCGATGCCCGCGGCCATCTCCGTGGGCTCCAACCCGACCTTCGAGGGGGCGGACCGGCGGGTCGAGACCCATGTGCTGGACCGTAACGACCTGGAGCTGTACGGGGTCCAGATTGACGTCGACTTCGTGGAGAGGCTGCGCGGACAGGTGCGTTTCGAGGGCATCGAGGGGCTGGTCGCCCAGATGAACCAGGACGTCGAGGACTGCCGCCGCGTCCTTGCCCGGCGGAGTTGATTCCGGAACCGGTGGGTTTGGTTTCCCTGCGGAGCCGATGGTAAGGTCCGACAGTTGCCGTCGATCGGCCGCGGATCACCAAGAGCCCCAACCGCACCCGCCACCGGGGCGCCGTGCAACGAACCGGAAGGAGTCCAGACATGGATGCTGCCGAGAAGACAAGGATCATCGAAGAGTACGCCACGAAGCCGGGCGACACCGGTTCGCCGGATGTGCAGATCGCTCTTCTGACCAAGCGGATCGCCCACCTGACCGAGCACCTCAAGGTCCACAAGGGGGATCACCACAGCCGTCGCGGCCTGATGCTGATGGTCGGCCAGCGCCGCCGTCTGCTCAACTACGTCGCCCGCCAGGACATCGAGCACTACCGCGAGCTCATCGCGAGGCTCGGTTTGCGTCGCTGACCGGCGTCGTCATTCACACGATCTGATAGGAGGACAGCCCCGCACACGCGGGGCTGTCCTCCGCGCCTGTCCGGACCCCAGCCGGTAGGATTGGCGCAAAACTCAATCACCACACCGTATTTTCTGCCTGCCAGGGGGTCTCACCTGGTCCTCGGTAGTGACCTTCGGGTAGTTGCAGCCCCGCGGGTCTCGATCGAAGACCGGTGGTACTGGCGGCGTGCCGCGCCCTGCGGGCAGCCAACCCACCGAAAGGAGCCAGCGTTGTCCATGGAAGGACCTGGTCTCGAATTCTCCGAAGCCGTCATCGACAACGGCAAGTACGGCCGACACACCATCCGTTTCGAATCCGGCATCCTCGCCCAGCAGGCGGACGGCTCGGCCGCGGTCTATCTCGACGGCGACACCATGCTGCTGGCCGCCACCACCGCGGCGAAAACCCCCCGGGACGCCATCGACTTCTTCCCGCTCACCGTTGACATCGAGGAACGGATGTACGCCGCGGGACGCATCCCCGGTTCCTTCTTCCGCCGTGAGGGACGCCCCGGCGAGGGCGCCATCCTCGCCGCCCGGCTGATCGACCGTCCACTGCGCCCGGCCTTCGTCAAGGGGCTGCGCAACGAGGTGCAGGTGATCGTCGACGTCCTCTCCCTCAACCCGACTCACTACTACGACGTGGTCGCGATCAACGCCGCATCCATGGCGACCACCCTGGCCGGGCTGCCGTTCTCCGGGCCCATCGGCGGTGTCCGCGTCGCCCTGATCGACGAGACCTGGGTGTGTTTCCCGACCGTCGAGCAGGTCGCCAGGGCCTCGTTCCAGATGGTTGTCGCCGGGCGCGTCCTACCCGACGGGGACGTCGCGATCATGATGGTCGAGGCCGGCGGCACTGAGTCCACGTGGGAGAACGTGCGTTCCGGCAGGACCGCCCCCACCGAGGAGGTCGTCGGCCAGGGCTTGGAAGCCGCGAAACCCTTCATCAAGACCCTGTGCGACGCCCAGTCCGAGCTGAAGGCGAAGCTGCCCAAGGAAACCTTCGACTTCCCTGTCTTCCGCGACTACGAGGACGACGTCTACGCCGCCGTCGAGGAACTGGCCACCGGCCGGGTTTCCGAGGCGATGCGGATCCCGGGCAAACAAGACCGCGATGACGCCACCCACGCCATCCGCCAGGACGTCACCGAAGCCCTCGCTGAGCGTTTCGAGGGGCGCGGTAACGAGATCGCGGCCGCCCTGAAGTCGCTGACCAAGAAGATCGTCCGTCACCGCACCCTGACCGAGGGTGTGCGCATCGACGGCCGGGGCACGCGCGACATCCGCACCCTGTCCGCCGAGGTTGCGGTGGTTCCGCGAGTCCACGGTTCAGCGCTGTTCCAGCGGGGCGAGACCCAGATCCTGGGGGTCTCCACCCTGAACATGCTGGACATGGAGCAGAAGATTGACACCCTCTCCCCGGAGTCGACCAAGCGGTACATGCACAACTACAACTTCCCGCCGTTCTCCACCGGCGAGACGGGGCGTGTCGGTTCCCCGAAGCGCCGCGAGATCGGCCACGGGGCGCTCGCGGAACGCGCCATCGTCCCGGTGCTGCCCACCCGGGAGGAGTTCCCCTACGCGATCCGCCAGGTCTCCGAGGCCATCGGCTCCAACGGTTCCACCTCGATGGGGTCGGTGTGCGCCTCCACCCTGGCCCTGTTGAACGCGGGCGTGCCGCTGAAGGCCCCCGTCGCGGGCATCGCTATGGGGCTGATGAGCGAGGAGATCGACGGTGAGACCCGCTACGTGGCGCTCACCGACATCCTGGGGGCCGAGGACGCCCTCGGTGACATGGACTTCAAGGTGGCCGGCACCCGTGATTTCGTCACGGCTCTCCAGCTCGACACCAAGCTGAATGGCATCCCCGCAGTGGAGTTGCAGAAGGCGCTGCTGCAGGCCCGCGAGGCCAGGCACACCCTGCTCGAGGTGATGGGCGAGGCCATTGACGTTCCCGACGAGATGAGCCCGTACGCTCCCCGGATCATCACGCTGCGTATCCCTGTCGACAAGATCGGTGAGGTCATCGGCCCCAAGGGCAAGGTCATCAACCAGATCCAGGACGACACTGGGGCCAACATCACCATCGAGGACGACGGCACCATCTACGTGGGCGCCGAGACCGGGGAGGCCTCGGAGGCCGCGGTTTCCGCCATCAACGCCATCGCCAACCCGCACATGCCGGAGAAGGGCGAACGTTTCATCGGCACCGTCGTGAAGATCACCACCTTCGGGGCCTTCGTCTCCCTGCTGCCCGGCAAGGACGGCCTGCTGCACATCAGCAAGCTGCGGGCGCTGGCCGGCGGCAAACGCGTCGAGGACGTCGAGGACGTGGTTTCCGTGGGGCAGAAGCTCCAGGTGGAGATCTCCGAGATCGACGACCGGGGCAAGCTGAGCCTGATCCCCGTGCTCGAGGAGGAGGCCGAGGCCGGCGAGGCCTGAGCCACGAAGCCGGTAAGGGGCCGATCCGTTCTGCGGGTCGGCCCCTTCGGGTTTCATCGATTGGGTAGAACTGATGGACAAAGACGAAAAGGAGTTGAGGATGAGCACTCTTGGGGTTGGTATCTTCGGTATCGGCGGGAAAATGGGCAGCGAGGTGCGTCGTGCGGTGACGGCCGCCGATGACATGGAGGTCACCGGGGGAGTCGATCTCGGTGAACCGCGGGAGCTGATCGGGGATGCTGCCGTGGTGGTGGACTTCACCCATCCCGATGCGGTGATGGACAACATCGAATGGTCGGTTCCGCGGGGAATCAACATGGTGATCGGCACCACCGGGTTCAACGAGGAGAGACTCGGGCGGGTCCGGGAGCTGTGCGCTGCCAACCCGGAGGTGGGGGTGCTGATCGCCTCGAACTTCTCCATCGGAGCGGTTCTCATGATGCAGTTCGCCGCGAAGGCGGCCCCGTTCTATCCGAGCACCGAGATCGTTGAACTGCACCACCCGAACAAGGCGGACGCCCCGTCGGGAACCTCAGCGACCACGGCCGGGAAGATTGCGGCCGCCCGAGCAGCTGCCGGCATGGGGCCGGTTCCGGACGCGACGGTGCACGACGCCGGGGCCCGTGGTGCCATCGTCGAGGGCATCCACATCCACGGGGTGCGGCTGCAGGGGCTCGTCGCCCACCAGGAGGTGCTGCTCGGTACCCACGGTGAGACGCTCACCATCCGGCACGACAGCTTCGATCGCGCCAGTTTCATGCCGGGTGTGCTTGCAGGAGTGCGGTGGGTGGTCGATCATCCGGGTCTGACCGAGGGCATTGAAACAATCATCGGTCTCTGAACGCGGCCCGCGGATCAGCCGGCGTCCGGGGCGGGGCCCCGATCCGCGATCCGGGTCATCAACCTGACCTGCTTGATGGTCTCCGTCCCGTCCTCGGTCCCGAGGCTGCGGTGGGCGCCGTCTGCGGCCCAGCCGCACTCGATCAGGAAACCACGAAGGGCGTCATTGTCGCTGCGGATCCACCAGGTGGCGGTTTCGTAGCCGTCGGCACGCAGCGTGTCCATCGCGGCGTTCACCAGCCGCGAGGCGTGGTCGTCCAGTTTGTCCCCATCGGTGACGAACTCGGCGACCATGCCGTCGGTCACCTCGGCATCCGGGTCGTTGCTTGGCCCGGTCACCACGAAACCCACCACCTGCCCCTGGGAGAGGGCCACCAGCACCCGGCAGTGGGCGAGCGGGGGTTTGACGATGGCCTCGTGCCAGGTGCGCACCGCCTGATCCGCTGGGATGGCCGCGAGCGCCGCCGCAGTGCCGGGTTGCCGGGACCAGGCCTTTCGCTGAAGCCTGGCGATGTCGACAGCCTCCGCGGGCATGGCGAGACGCACGGAGTCGGGAATGGGCATGCCTGTCAGTGTAGTGATGGCGGCTGTTTGCACTAGCCTTTTGCGGGTGAGTGAACTGCGTACGCCTCCGCCTCTGAAGTCCGGAACCCTTCGTGTCACACCCTTGGGAGGACTCGGTGATGTGGGCCGGAACAGCGCATCCTTCGAGATCGACGGCGAAATGGTCCTGGTCGACTGCGGCGTGCTCTTTCCCGAGGACCGCCACCCCGGCGTCGACCTCATCCTGCCCGCCCTGGACCTGCTGTCGGATCGTCTCGACGACATCCGCGCCCTGGTGCTCACCCACGGTCACGAGGACCACATAGGCGCCGTGCCGTACCTTCTCAAGCAGCGGGCCGACATTCCTGTTTACGGTTCCAAGCTGACCCTCGCCCTGGTGGCGAACAAACTGAAGGAGCACCGTATTCGCGGTTACCGGTTGATAGAGGTGAAGGAGGGTGAACAGCACCGGGTGGGGGATTTTGAGCTCGAGTTCTTCGCGGTCAACCATTCCATTCCCGACGGTTTGGCGGTTGCCCTGCGCACCTCGGCGGGCACGGTCCTGCACACCGGGGATTTCAAGATGGATCAGCTTCCCCTCGACGGGCGCATCACCGACCTGCGTGGTTTCGCGCGTCTCGCGGACGAGGGGGTGGACCTGTTCATGCCCGACTCCACCAACGCGGAGACCCCGGGATTCACGCCCCTGGAGAAGGACATCGAGCCCTCCATCGCCCGTGTCTTCGATCAGGCGGACAGGAAACTGGTTGTCGCGTGCTTCGCCTCCCACGTGCACCGCGTGCAGCAGGTGCTCAACCTGGCTGTCAAGCACGGCCGCAAGGTGGCCTACGTGGGACGTTCCATGGTGCGCAACATGGCCACCGCGCGGGACCTGGGCTATCTGCACGTTCCGGCGAACGTCCTGATCGAGATGAAGGACATCGAAAGATACCGCGACGACGAGGTGGTCATCATCTCCACCGGTTCCCAGGGCGAGCCGCTCGCCGCGCTGAGCCGGATCGCGAATCGGGAACACCCTGTCATTGAACTGGGCCCCGGCGACATCGTGCTGTTGGCGAGTTCCCTGATCCCCGGGAACGAGAACTCCGTCTACCGGGTCATCAACGGGTTGACGAAACTGGGGGCGCAGGTGGTGCACAAGGGCAACGCCTTCGTCCACGTCTCCGGTCACGCCTCGGCCGGTGAGCTGCTGTACTGCTACAACGTCCTGAAACCACGCAACGTCATGCCGGTCCACGGCGAGATCCGGCACCTGATCGCCAACGCGAAGCTCGCTATCTCCACCGGGGTCCCGGCGGAGAACGCCGTGGTGTGTGAGGACGGTGACGTGGTGGACCTGGTGGACGGCCGGGCGCGCAAGGTCGGGCGCGTCGACGCCTCCTACATCTTCGTGGACGGCTCCACAGTGGGTGACATCACCGAATCGATCAGCGACCGGCTCATCCTCGGTGAGGAGGGTTTCATCTCCGTGGTGGCCGTGGTCAATCTCCACACCAGGTCCGTCATCGGCACCCTGGACATCAACGCGAGGGGTTTCGCGGAGGAACCATCGGTTTTCGACGCGGTCCGAGAGCAGATCCTCACCGACCTGCGGCAGGCCCTGGACGACGGCGTGGACGACGTCTACCGCCTGCAACAGGTGATCCGCCGCACCATTGGCGCCTGGGTGTCCAGGAGGCTGCGGCGCCGCCCCATGATCGTGCCCGTGGTGGTTGCCACCTGAGAGGGAGAATGCGTTGCGGGAATAGCGGTTTGAGGATTGGGGGCGTATCGGGTTATCATCTACCGGTTGCCCGCTTCGGTGGGTGAACCCAATGATCGAACCAGGCGTTGCTGTGGCGCGTCTGGCCCAAGCAACAAGGAGATTCCAGTGGCTGCCGTCTGTGATATCTGCGCCAAGGGACCCGGCTTCGGTCACAACGTGCCCTGGTCGAAGAAGAAGACCAATCGTCGCTGGAGCCCGAACATCCAGCGTGTCCGTGCGACCGTCAACGGTACCCCCAAGCGCCTCAACGTGTGCACCTCCTGCCTCAAGGCCGGCAAGGTCACCCGCTGAACGAGGGGTCCGGGCAACGGCTCGCGGCTGGGGCCGCGAGCCGTTTTTCGTCGGTGCCCCTCGGTAGGCTCGCCCCATGAGCCGATTCCGGACCCCGATCCATCGCGAGCTGAACCGCGGACTGCGGGACGTCGTCGGCGCGGATTCCGCCTCGGAGCTGGCCAGACTCGGACTGTTCACCCTGGGTGATCTCCTGAGACACGTACCGCGCCGGTATCTCTCCGGCACCGAGATGAGCGATTTCCGGACCCTGCATCCCGGTGAGGACGTCGCCGTTGTCGCCAGGGTGGTGGCCACCAGGATCGTGGACGGTCGCACCACCCGGGTGGCGACCGTGCTGACCGACGGCCACGGGGAGCTGCAGGCAGCGTTCTTCGTGCCCGAAAAACGCCCGAATTACGCGAAGTACTGGGCCAATCAACTCACTCCGGGCGCCCGCGGGATCTTCGTCGGCAAGGTTGGGGAGTTCAGGGGGCAACTTCAGCTCACCCATCCCGACTACGTCATCATCGACGAGTTCGGTGCCATCACGGGCCGCAAAGCCAACGCAAAGGCCACAATGGTCAAGGTGATCCAGCGAGCCCGGCTGGTCGGCCTCTACCCGGCCACCGCGAAGATGGTCACCTGGAAGATCGCCGACGCGATAGCGCTCGCTCTTCCCCACGTGCTGCCGTTGGGAGACACGCTGCCCGGCTGGGTGGTGGAACGCGCCCGGGTGATCGGCCTCCCGGACGCCCTGCGGGAGGTTCACGAACCCGTCAACGTGTTCGACGCTGAACGCGGAATCGCCCGGTTGAAGTTCGACGAGGCGTTCGGGATGCAACTGGCCATGGCCGCGCGCAGGGCTGCCCTGGCCGGCCGCACCACCACCCCCAGGCCCCGCCGTGACGACGGGATCCTCGCCGCCTTCGACGCATCCCTGCCATACCGGCTGACCGCAGGTCAGGAAGAAGTGGGGGAGACCCTTTTCGAGGAGCTGGCCGGTGAACGCCCGATGCACCGCCTACTGCAGGGGGAGGTCGGTTCGGGAAAGACCCTCGTCGCCCTGCGTGCCATGCTCGCGGTCGTCGACGCGGGAGGTCAGGCGGCGTTGCTGGCCCCCACCGAGGTGCTGGCCAAGCAGCATCACGCCTCCATCACCTCACTGCTCGGTGGGCTCGGGGCGGCTGGAACCCTGGAGGCCCACCCGCACGCCACGCAGGTGGCGCTGCTGACGGGAGGTCTCACCGCCGCCAACCGCCGCCGGGCACGGGAGGCCGTCGCATCCGGGGAAGCGGGAATCGTCATCGGCACCCATGCATTGTTGTCGGAGGACGTCGGGTTCGCGGATCTCGGTTTCGTGGTGGTGGATGAGCAACACCGCTTCGGAGTGGAGCAGCGGGCCGCGCTGGCGGCGAAGTCCGAGCACCAACCCCACACGCTGGTGATGACCGCCACCCCCATTCCCCGCTCGGTGGCCATGACGGTCTTCGGGGACCTGGAAACCATTGAGCTGCGGGACCGCCCCGCAGGACGCGCGGAGGTAAAGACCGTCTTCGTGGACACCGCTCGCAACCCGCACTGGGTGGACCGGGCCTGGGAACGCATCCGCGAGGAGGTGGCGCAGGGACGCCAGGCCTTCGTGGTCTGCCCCGCCATCTCAGGCAACAAAACGGAGGGGGACCTGGAGGCCGGGGCCGGGTTGAGCGCGGTGACGGAGATCACCCCTATGCTCGCCGAGGGCCCGCTGAAGGGGCTGCGCGTCGGAATGGTCCACGGCAAGCAGGCCACCGCCGAGCGGGACCGGACCATGCAGACATTCACCGCCGGGGAACTGGACGTGTTGGTGTCCACCACGGTCATCGAGGTGGGGGTGGACATCCCGAACGCCTCCGTGATGGTCGTTCTCGACGCCGACCGGTTCGGAATCGCCCAGCTCCACCAGCTCCGCGGAAGGATCGGGCGGGGCAGGCATCCCGGCCTGTGCCTGCTGCTCGCTGCCCCCGCCCCGGATGCCCTCACCGCCGTCGACAGGCTCCACGCGCTGGTGGCCTCCACCGACGGTTTCGAGCTGGCGGAACGGGACCTGGAACTGCGGCGCGAGGGAGACGTCCTGGGGGCGGCACAGTCCGGGGCCTCGTCGTTGAAGCTGCTCCGGGTGCTGGGGGACCGGAAGGTCATCGAGCAGGCGAAGGAACTGGCCGGTGAGGTGCTTTCCGACCCCCGGGCCGCCGAGGATCCGCTGCTCGCCGACATGATCGACCAGGCAGAACAGGTCGCCGCCGGGGAATGGCTGGAGAAAGGATGACACGCATCATCGCGGGACGTGCGAAGGGAACGCAGCTGACAGCACCCCGCTGCGGAACCCGCCCCACCAGCGACAGGGTTCGGGAGGCGCTGTTCTCCACCCTCGTCACGTGGTTCGGTACCGTCGGGGAACCGGCGGAGAAACACCTGGCGGGGCTCGCGGTGCTGGACCTCTACGCAGGCACCGGAGCGGTCGCGCTGGAGGCCGCCAGCCGGGGAGCCTCCCGGGTGGTGGCCGTCGACTCCCACACCGCGAACCTGATCGCGGGCAACGCCCGCCGGGCCGGGCTGCGCATCGATGCGCGGGGCGGAAGAGTCGAGGGGCGGATTCCTGCCGGCCCTTGGGATCTCGTCTTCGTGGATCCGCCCTACGAGATGAACTCGGCGCTCCTCGACAGGGCCCTGGCCCCCTTGTTTTTCCCCGGGATACTGAACCCGCAGGCCCTTGTGGTGGTCGAGCGCTCGAAACGGTGCCTCCCTCCGGTGTGGCCGGGCGGCCTCGACGACGACTGGCGCCGGGACTACGGTGAGACGAGCCTCTACTTCGCAGCCACGAAACCGGCAGGAGAATCATGACCAAGGTGCTGTGCCCCGGCTCCTTCGACCCCATCACCAACGGCCACCTGAACATCATCACCCGGGCCCGTGACCTGTTCGGGGAGGTGCTGGTGGCCGTGGGACGCAACAGTCTGAAGGCCGGTTACCTGTTCGGGGAGCAGCGCATCGGCCTGGTGAGGGAAGCCACCGCCCACCTCGACGGGGTCACCGTGGAGGAGATGGACGGGTTGCTGGTCGATTTCGCGAGGGAACACGGCATAACCACCGTGGTCAAGGGGCTGAGATTCGGCGCCGATTTTGACTTCGAGCTTCAGCTGGCCAACATGAACCATTCGCTGACGGGCCTGGAGACGGTCCTGCTGCCAGCGGCGGCCCAGCACGTCACCCTCTCCAGCACTATCACCCGGGAGGTGATCAAACTCGGCGGCGACGTCTCACTCCACGTGCCACCGTGCGTGGCCGAGGCCGCCGCCCGGCTGCGGGATGCGCGGTAGCCCCGCCCAGGGCGACGGTCCCCCGGAACCGGTTGATCCACCCGGCCATGATCTTGCCCAGGGTGCTCTTCCCGAACCCTGACGGCGCCACCAACCCCAGCACTTGCCCGGGTTCCAGCCGGGCCGAGACGTCGTTCAGAATCGGCTGGCCGTGACGGTAGCCGAAGGTGATGTGTTCAGCTGTCAGCACGTGTCGGCTCCTCCCGGGAATCGGGGATTTCCGTGCAGAACTCGTTCTGCGGCAACGCCTTCCACAACGCCTTGACGTAGGGAGGCTGATCGAAGTCGTCGGGGTGGGTGAACTCGCGGGTCGGCATGCAGGTCACCAGCCTTCCCCGGTTCAGGACGGCCACCCGGTCGGCGACCGCGCTGATCAGGTCCACATCGTGGGAGATGATGAGCACGCAGCGCCCCTGATCCGCGAGCGACCTGAAATCCGCGAGCAGCTGTTCCGCGAGTTTCACGCTCAGCCCCGGCGTCGGTTCGTCGGCGATTATCAGCTCCGCGGGGCTGAGGATCGCGGTTGCCAGGAGGATCCGGCGGGCCATGCCTCCCGACAACTGGAAGGGGTACTTCTCCAGATCGCGCGGCGACAGGTCGAGGCGTTCGGCGATGTGTGCCAGTTCCTCCTCGTCAGGGGTGGGTCCCGTCCGCAACTGGTGTTTGACCTTGAGCAGCGGGTCGAGGAAACTGATTGACTGCGGAATGAGCGCGAAGCTCTTCCGCCTGAGTTCGAGAACACGTTTCCCAGCGACGGGTTCACCCTTGAAGAGGATTTCGCCGTGTTTGACGGCGTTCCTCGGTAGCAGGTCCATGATCGCGTGGGCCAGCAGGCTCTTGCCCGATCCGGAGGCCCCCACTATCCCGAGGATCTCGCCCGGCTCGGCGGTCAGGGTCAGGTTCTCCACCCCGTAGCCGATCCGGCGTCGGTAGAAGGTGTGGTACATCGCGAAACCGACGTACAGGTTGCGTATTTCGAGCAGCGACATCTGTGCCTACCTCTGGGAGGTCCGGGGATTGATCAGGGTCGACAGGGACTGGCCGCAACGGTCTATCAGCAGCACCAGATGGTTGAGACGCTCGGCGAGGGTTGTCTCGGAGAAGGTTTTGCCGATGGGGGCCGACAAACCGATCGGGGACCACCTCAACCACACGGCGAAGATCAGCAGCAGCACTATCCCGAACCAGAAGGTGGGGATGGCTGCGAACACGTAGCAGACGGTGCTGATGACCCGGTCGAGGAAACGCCCCCGGTTCTTTCCCGCGACCATCCCGAGGCCGGCCCCCAGCAACCCGGAGGCCAGCCACGCGATGAACAACAACATGGACGAGTTGGCCAGGGCGTCCCCGATCACCGCTGACACGGGTCTCTCGAAAACCAGCGAGGTCCCCAGGTCGCCGTGCAAGAGGTTCCACCACCACAGGCCGAACTGCACAACGGTGGGCTGGTCCACCCCCCACTTGCTGGCCAGGGCGGCCCTCTGTTCGGGACTGGCGGTCAGTTCGCTGCCGAAGTAGGCGTCGACCGGGTCGAAACCGGCGGCCTTCGCCAGGAAGAACGTGATGACGCTGACCGCGAAGATCATCGCGGATTCCGCCCTCGCCCTTGGCCCAGCCCGCCTGGTCCAGCATCGCCTCGGCCCCGGCGACGTCACCGTCCTTCAGACTCGCTACTTCCTGTTTGATGCCCCAGGGGAAGGCATCGAAGATATCGAAGGCCACCTCACCGTAACCCAGCAGGCAGTCCTTCACGATCTGCTCCCGGTTCAGGGCGGTTGCCATCGCCTTACGAATCACCGGGTCGCTGGTGACCGCATTGCCGACGCTCTGCCCCTCCACCTCGTAGGCCCCGGGGGTCACGCACGGCAGGGAGATCACCCGGGGGTCGAAGGTGGGCAGGCTGGTCAGCGAGAAACCGGGGACCTGCTGGGAGGAGAGTGCCGGGTAGACGCAGGCGAGGTCGACCTGCCCCGACTGGGCCGCCGCGAGCGCCGCGTCGGATTCCATCAGCAACAGGGTGGCCTTGGCGAACTTCGCCTTGGCTCCGTGGTAGTCGTCGTTGCGTTCCAGGATCAGCTGCTGGCCCTGGGTGTAGTGGCCGAACCTCCACGGACCCGAACCGACCGGGTTGTCCCCGAAACCGTCGGAGTAGGTGCTCCTCGGGACGATGCCCAGCGTCGCCGCCGTGTACAGCAGGGTGGAGGAGGGAGTGGTGAGTCGGATCTCCACGGTGTCGGTTCCGGTTGCCACGGCGGTGTCGAATCCCGGCAGGCTGACCTTGGCGGCCTCCTTCGCCTGGTTGTAGGTGAAGGCGACGTCCTCGGCCGTCAGGGCGGTTCCATCGGTGAACTTGATGTCCGTGCGGATCTTGAAGGTCCACACCAGGCCGTCGGGGCTCGTCTCGTAGCCGGTCGCCAACGTCGTTGACGATCTGGTTCTTCTCATCCGCGGTCAGAAGAGAGCTGTTGAAGAGCAGCACTCCCGACTCACCGAAGCCCTTGATCGGGTCGAATGGGGCCTTGACCGTGGACGGATCCATGGCGATCACGACTTCTTGGTGGTTCGTGAGCCGCTCGGGGAGCGGAACGGTCTCGGTTCCCGAGGCGCAGCACCCTGACCGTGAACTCCTCCTCGGCGACACGCCCCGCATCCACCTCGGTGATCTCCAGGTTTGGGGTCACCTCGGTGGGTTCGGGCGCCGGGGGGGGAGTCGAACAGGTCCGAGAGGTTGTGGGCGGCGTCCATGCTCGCCAGGAGCGTGCGTTTTCCGCTCCCGGCCGAGGCGACGGCGTGGGCGGCCGCCAGCGATGTCTTGCCGACGCCTCCTTTCCCGGTCAGTAGGATCGGTCGCTCCATGGCTGCTCCTTCCGTTGGGGAATCATTCGAAAATCGAACTATGTGGGATGGGTCTGTCCGGTCGATGGCGGGGTTCAGTCAATGGGGATGCGCCGGACGGTTCGGGGTCTGCGCTCCGCCGAGCGCTCGGCCAGCAGGGCCAGCACGTCGTTCTTGGCCAGGTCCCGGGCGAGGCCCTGCCAGGCGCCCGGGGGTAGGAGGGAACGGAAGCGGTCCACGTAGTCGAACGGCATGTCGTGCGGGTCCACGATTCCCTCCCTCCCTGATGCTTCGGATATCGAACTGGTGCCAGGATTAACAGGCGACCAGGGGCCCGGCTTTCGCCGACCTCCCGTGGTTGAGTCGCGCGTAGCACAGGGGACATCACCCGAGTCTCGTCGAGATGTTTGGCGAATCTTCCCCGACTCGGTAGGATTGCTCCTCGGTCATGACGTGGTTGTGGTCGATCGGACGAAGGGAATGCAAGCCATGAACTCCGTGCATCACCACCCGGACCGTCGTTCTCCCTACGTTTTCGACGTGCTGGAGCTGGGACGCCGTCCGGGAGCGATGAAGGAAATTCGGGTGGACGTCCCCGCTCCGGCCGATCTCGGTTACGACGTGATCTCAGTGCCACAGGACTCCGAAGTCGATCTCGACCTCAAACTTGAGGCGGTCGTCGAAGGAGTGCTGGTCACGGGAACGGCTCGCGCGCAGCTGCGTGGTGAGTGCGCCCGATGCCTGAGTGCAATCGAGGGCGAGAAGACCTTCGAGTTGCAGGAACTCTACTTCTACCCCGGGAACGAGGTGGACGAGGACGAGAGCGTCGTGGTTGACGACGTCATCGACCTCGAGGAGGCCCTGCGCGACGCTGTGGTGCTGGAGTTGCCGTTCACGCCCCTGTGTGATCCCGACTGCCTCGGCCTGTGCCAGGAATGCGGGTTCAACCTGAATGACGACCCGGATCACGGGCACGAGAAGAAGGTTGACCCGCGGTGGGAAAAGCTGGCGGGGCTCGAATTCGGCAGCGAGAACTGAGACCAGAACAGGGAGCCGCTGGTCGGCGCAGCCCCGCGGGGTTGGGTGGACCGGCGGATTCAACAAGTCCGAGGAGAAGATCGTGGCCGTTCCGAAGCGCAAGATGTCGCGCAGCAACACCCGTTCGCGTCGTGCGCAGTGGAAGACTTCCGTCGTCCCCACCGTCACCTGCGTGAACCCGGCCTGCCGTGAACCGCACCTGTCCCACACCGCCTGCCCCTCGTGTGGCCAGTACGGTGCCAAGGGCGCCCGTCGTCAGGTCGTCGAGGCCTGAACAAGCTGTCCGCCCTCCTCGACGAGCTGGGTGTCCAGGTGGACACCCAGCTGTTTGAGCTTGCCTTCACCCACCGCAGTTTCGCCTTCGAACACGGACGCATCCCCAGCAACGAGAGGCTGGAGTTTCTGGGCGATGCGGTGTTGCAGATCGTGGTAACCGAGCACATCTTCAGGTCCTTTCCCGATCTGGCCGAGGGACAGCTCGCCAAGCTGCGCGCATCGGTGGTCAGCTCCCACGCCCTGGCGGAGGTGGCCCGTGAACTTGACCTGGGGGAACTGATCCGCCTGGGGCAAGGGGAGATAAACACCGGGGGAGCGGACAAGACCTCCATTCTGGCCGACACCATGGAAGCGGTGATCGGCGCCATCCACCTGTCCTGCGGTGCGGAGGCCTCCGCCGGTTTCGTGCACGCCCTGCTCGATGAACGAATCGCCTCCAGCGAGTTGCAGGGGCACTACACCGACTACAAGACCGCCCTGCAGGAGTACTGCGCCCACAACGGCCTGGAGCCCCCCCGCTACGAGATCATCGGTGAAGGACCCGACCATCAGCGTGTCTTCACCGCCACCGCCATGGTTGGCGGAAGAGCTGCCGGCTCGGGGGTCGCCTCCAGTAAGAAACGTGCCGAACAGCTGGCCGCCCACGAGGCCTGCCGGAGCCTGCTGCCGGATGCCTGAACTCCCGGAGGTCGAGGTGGTGCGCCGGGGCCTGGAGAACCACCTCAAAGGACGCGAGATCGAAGCGGTCACCGTTGTCCATCCCCGTCCCGTGCGTTCCCATCCTGCGGGCCCGGAGGGTTTCGTCTCCGATCTGACGGGCCGGGCAGTCGATGCCGTCGCGCGCCGCGGCAAGTATCTCTGGCTGGTCCTGGGCGACGACGCCATGATCGCCCACCTGGGGATGAGCGGACAATTCCGGGTTAACCGGCCCCGGGACCCCCGGCTGCGCAACACGCGGGTCCTGTTCGATCTCGACGACGGCACCCAGTTGCGTTTCGTCGACCAGCGCATGTTCGGAGGGCTCGAGTACGTTCCCGGAGGTGGCGAGTGCCCGGTCCAGCACATCGCTCTCGATCCCTTCGACCCCGATTTTGATCCCGCAGCGGTGGCCCGGCGGATGCGGGGAAGACGAACCACCGTCAAGCGCGCCATCCTCGACCAAGGACTCATCTCCGGGATCGGGAACATTTACGCCGACGAATCCCTGTGGCGCGCGAAGCTGCACTTCGACCACCCCACGCAGCACCTCGCCCAGGCCCGCGCCGTCGCCCTGCTGGGGCACGCCCGCGATGTCATGTCGGAGGCCCTGGCCGCCGGCGGTACTTCCTTCGATTCGCTGTATGTCAATGTCAACGGCGAATCGGGGTATTTTGAACGTGGACTCGACGCCTACGGGCGCGAGGACCAACCATGCCGACGCTGCGCAACACCCGTGGTGCGCCGGCGATTCGCCAATCGAAGCAGCTTCCTGTGCCCGAGATGCCAGCGGCTGCCCAAGCCGTGAGGATGGTGCATGAACGCGATCGGTCAATTGCTCCGGAACAACAAGGACTCCCTGTGGCAGTTCATCCGGTTCGGTCTCGTGGGTGGTTTCGGTGTTCTGGTGAACATGGGGGTACTCATCGCGTGCCGGAAGCTGTTCCCGCTGCTCTGGGCCAGCGCGGGCGTTCCCGAGGGGGAGGGCGTGTGGTTCGCCATCCCGGGCACCGAGTACAACATCCGCTGGTACCACGTCATGTCCACCATCGCGTTCCTGCTGGCGAACCTGTTCAACTTCCAGCTGAACCGCTGGTGGACCTTCAAGTCCCACAAACTGGCCGGTTGGTTCCGGGAGTACTGGCCCTTCCTGATCGTCGGACTGGTCGCGCTGGCCGTGGGCCAGGTGATCATCACGGCCCTGATGCACCCTCATTCCCCGGTCGCGCTGCCCGCCACCGTCTTCGACGGATCCTCCGGCCTTCGGAGCCGCCAGTACTGGGCCAACCTGATCTCCATCGTCTGCACCATCCCGGTGAACTTCCTGGTGAACAAGTTCTGGACCTTCCGGGCCGCCCGTGAGCCCTCCGGGAAACAGAGGGAACAGCCTGCATGTACCTCAAACAGCTGATCCTCAGAGGATTCAAATCCTTCGCCTCGGCCACCACCCTGAACTTCGAGCCCGGCATCACCTGCATCGTCGGCCCCAACGGCTCCGGGAAATCCAACGTCGTGGATGCGCTGAGCTGGGTCATGGGGGAGCAGGGAGCCAAGAGCCTGCGCGGCGGGAAGATGGAGGACGTCATCTTCGCGGGCACCCCGAAACGCGCCCCGCTGGGACGGGCCGAGGTGCAGTTGACCATCGACAACTCCGACGGCGCACTGCCCATCGAGTACTCGGAGGTCACGATCACCCGCACCATGTTCCGCAGCGGTGGCTCCGAGTACGCCATCAACGGCGTTCCCTCCCGCCTGCTGGACGTCACGGAGCTGCTCAGCGACTCCGGCATTGGGCGGGAGATGCACGTGATCGTCGGCCAGGGCCAGCTCGACGCGATCCTCCAGGCCACCCCCGAGTCCCGCCGGGGGTTCATCGAGGAGGCGGCGGGGGTGCTCAAGCATCGCAAACGCAAGGAGAAGGCCGTCCGGAAGCTGGAGGGCACCAGGGCGAACCTGGAGCGACTCCAGGATCTCATCGGGGAGTTGCAGCGCCAGCTCAAACCGCTCGGACGCCAGGCCGAGGCGGCTCGCCGCGCCGCCGTCATCCAGGCGGAGCAGCGTGACGCGAAGGCCCGGCTGCTGGCCGACGACCTCCACGCAGCACGGGAGGCGCTGGCGGCCGACCTCGCCGATGAAGCCGCGGCCGCCGAGGCGAAGGAACGCGCTGAGGCCGAGGCCCGGGCCGCACTGGCCGCGGAGGAGGCCGCCGAGGTGGAGCTGAAGGAAGCTGCTCGGGACTTCGACCGCTGCCAGGAACGCTGGTACGCGTTGGCCGCCCTGAAAGAACGGGTCTCCTCGACACTGTCGGTGGCGGCCGAACGCATGAGACACGGCGACGCCCAGCCAGCAGTCGATCTTTCCGGCCGGGATCCCGACTCCCTGGAAGCCGAGGCGCGCGAGGTCAGGCAACGCGAGGCCGACCTGGCCGACGACATCGAACAGGCCCGGTCCGCCCTCCACGACGCATCCGAGCGGCGAAACGAGGCCGAGAACCGGCACGCCGAGGCCGAGCAGGCCTACGCGGCCGCGCTGCGCACGGTGGCCGACCGCAGGGAAGGACTGGCCCGCCTCAAGGGGCAGGTGGCCTCCGTTCGTTCCCGGCTGGAAGCCGGGCAGGGGGAGGAGGAGCGCTTGGTCGCGCGGCGGGAGGAAGCCCTCATCCGGGCCCGGGAGGCCGCCGATCAGTACCGGCAGGCCGAGAATGCCCTCGCAGGGCTGGGAACCGACGAGTCGAGCCTGGATGCCCTGTGGGAGGCCGCGAACAGCGCCGTGACAGGGCACGAGACCGAGGCGGAGCGGATCGTCGAAGAGGGGACCCGCCTCGCGAGGGAAAAGGCCGCCCTCACCGCTCGGGTGGAGGCGTTGCGACTGGCCACCCGGCAGCGCGACGGTTCCACCGACCTGCTGGGGCGTCCCGGAGTGCTGGGACGCCTGGGTGACCTCATCCAGGTGGCCCCCGGTTGGGAACAGGCCGTGGCCACGGGCCTCGGGGCGGCGGCCGAGGCGGTCGTCGCCAACGGACTCGACGAAGCCCTCTCGGCCGTCGCGCACTTGGCCGGGGAAGACCTCGGAAGGTCCCACGTGGTGGTCGCTGGTATGGCGGCGGGGCAGAGGACACCGCTGCTGGAACTCGTCACCGCGCCCCGGGAACTGATGGGGGCGTTGTCCCGGTTGCTGGCCGGGATCGTGGCGGTGGAGGACCTGCCCGCGGCCAAGGACGCGATCGGGGCTGATCCGTCGCTGACCGCCGTCACCCGGGCGGGGGACCGGGTCTCCGGCTGGCTGGTCGAGGGCGGATCGACCGCCAAGCCCTCGTTGCTGGCCCTGAACGCGGACTTGGCGGAGACCGAGGAACAACTGACGAGGATCACCGCCGAGGTGGACCGGCAGCGTTTCGCCCTGGATGTGGCACGAAACGCACTGCAGAAGGCTCGCGACGAGGAGGCAGCGGCCCTGGCAGCCCTGCACGAATCCGACGCCCAGTTCACGGCCATCTCAGATGCTCTCGGCGCCCACCGGCAGGCGCAGGCAGCCGCGACCCGCGAGGCCGACCGGCTGGCTTCGGCCATCGAGGCCGCCCGCCAGGGCCGGGCCGGGCACGAGTCCCAGCTGGCCGAACTGGAGGCCCGGCTCGCTGCGGCCAGCGGGGAAGAGATCCTCGAACCCGACCCCACCAGCCGCGACGAGCTGGCTGTGACTGCCAGGCTGGCCCGGCAAGCGGAGATGGAGGCCAGGCTGCTGCTGCGAACGGCTGAGGAACAGGCCCGTTCGCTGGCGGGCAGGGCCGACGGTCTGCTGCGGGCAGCGGCCGCGGAACGCCAGTCACGTGCCAGGGCTCGCGCCCGGGCGGAGCAGCTTCGCCGCGAGGCCGCGGTGGGCCGGGCGGTGCACGACGCGGCCCAGCGGCTGTCCGGGATGGTCGATGCCACCATGGGGCGGGCTGCGGCCAGCCGGGACGCCGCGGAGGCCCGAAGGCGATCCGCCGAGGCTGCGACGGTGGGGGCCAGGCAGGCCTCCCGGGCCGCCGGCCAACGTCTCGAAGAGCTCATGCGGGGCGCCCACCGGGACGAACTGGCCCGGATCGAACGACGAATGCGGATCGAACAGCTGGAGGAGAAGAGCCTGACCGAGCTGGGCCTGGAAGGAGACCAGCTCGTCGCAGAATATGGCCCGGATCAGCCGGTCCCGGTCATCACCCGGCCCGACGGCACCGCCCTCGGCCCCGACGATGAGGCTCCCGAGCCCGTCGCCTACGTGCGCGCGGAGCAGGAGAAACGCCTGCGTCGCGCCGAGCGGGGGCTGGCGGCCTTGGGCCGGGTCAATCCGCTGGCGCTGGAGGAGTTCGAGGCGTTGAAGACCAGGCACGCCTTCCTGGCCGAGCAACTCGCCGACCTGAAACAGACCCGGGCCGATCTTCTCGCGCTGATCGACGACGTCGACCGGAGGGTGCAGGAGATCTTCGAGGCGGCCTACCGTGATGTCGAACGTACCTTCGGGGAGGTTTTCCAGCGGCTCTTCCCCGGTGGAGAGGGCAAGTTGCTGCTCACCGACCCCGGTAACTGGCTGGAAACCGGGGTGGACGTCGAGGCCCGACCTGCGGGCAAACAGGTCAAGCGGCTCTCGCTGCTCTCGGGAGGGGAACGCTCGCTGGTGGCCGTGACCTTCCTGGTCAGCCTGTTCATCGCCCGCCCGAGCCCCTTCTACATTCTCGACGAGGTGGAGGCGGCCCTGGACGACGCCAACCTGGGCCGCCTGCTCGGAATCTACGAGGAGTTGAGGCAGAACTCCCAGCTGTTGGTGATCACCCACCAGAAACGCACCATGGAGATTGCGGACAACCTCTACGGCGTGACCATGCGCGGCGACGGCATCTCCACCGTGGTCAGCCAGCGACTCCAGCAACCATGATCCGCTGCCGTATCGCGCCCGGTTCTCCCGGTCCGGAGCGGTGGAGCCGGACATGACTGCCGCAACAGGTCCTAGGATTGCCCCGTGGGAGATTTGATTTTCTGGTTGGTCGTCGCGATCGTCGGGGCCGGGTTGGTGGCGGCCACGCTCGTCATCAGGTATGGCAAGAAGGAACTACCCCCCGGGGAGACGCGGGAGGCGATCGAGGCCCCCGAGGCGGAAACCGTCGTGGAGGAGGAGCCGGCGGCCGGGGAGGAACCGGTCGAGACCGGGGAACCTGCGGGCGAGATTGCCGAACCCGAGCCGGCGAAACCCGCACTGGACCAGCCCGAGGAGCCGCGCTCCCGGTTCGCCCGGCTGCGTCGCCGCCTGGCATCGAGCAATAATGCGCTGGCCCGGGCCCTCGGCGATCTGCTGAGCGTCGACAGGATCGATTCCGAGACCTGGGACGATTTCGAGGCCACCCTGATCGCCTCCGACCTGGGGGTTGGACCCACCACGGAACTCACCGAGGCGCTGCGCCGGGAACTGAGCATCGACGGGGTCTCCGATCCCGAGCACGCCCGTCAGGTGCTGCGTGCCGAACTCCTGAAGCTGGTTGAGCCGGACCTCGATAGAAGCCTGAACCTGACCGCCGCTGAGGGTGATCCGGCCGTCGTGATGGTGGTCGGGGTGAACGGCACGGGCAAGACCACCACCGTGGGCAAATTGGCCCGCGTACTCGTGGCCGAGGGGCGCTCAGTGATTCTGGGGGCGGCCGACACCTTCCGGGCCGCCGCCGCCGAACAGCTCGCCACCTGGGGGGAGCGGGTCGGCGTTGAGACGGTGAGTTCCGCCGAGGGCAGTGACCCCGCGTCCGTCGCCTTCGATGCGGTCGCCAAGGGCAAGGAAGAAGGAACCGACGTGGTTCTCGTCGACACCGCCGGTCGGCTGCACACCAAGGTCGGGCTGATGGACGAGCTCGGCAAGGTCAAGCGCGTCATCGAGAAAAAAACCCCCGTCAGCGAGGTCCTGCTGGTCCTCGACGCCACCACGGGTCAGAACGGCATGACGCAGGCCCGGATCTTCTCCGAGGTGGTGGATGTCACCGGAATCGTACTCACCAAGCTGGACGGCTCCGCCAAGGGCGGCATAGTCATCCAGGTGCAGAGAGAACTCGGGGTTCCGGTCAAGCTCGTCGGCCTCGGGGAAGGCGTGGACGACCTGGCCCCCTTCGACCCCGAGGGTTTCGTGGCCGGAATCCTCGGGGAATGATGGTGGGGAAGAACCTCAGGACACCCCGGGGGTCATGAGCGTCGGATCGACGAGCCCCAGCTGAATGGCCCGCACCAGGATCTGGGTGCGGGATTTCAGCCCCATCTTGTCCCCGATGTGGGACAGGTACTGCTTCACGGATCCCTCGGATATGAACATCTTGGCCGCTATCTGGGCATTGGTCATGCCCTGGCCCAGCCAGATCAGTAGCTCCTTTTCGCGTGGGGCGAGCCCAGCAGCGGCGGCCTCGTCGGTCAAGACCTTGGGATGGCCGGTCAGGAGATCGGCCACCAGTTCACGGCGGACCCCCGGGGCGAGCGGCATCTCGCCGTCGCGGGCCTGCTGGATGCCGGTCAGCAACGCGGGGCCACCGCAATCCTTCATCAGGTATCCGGAGGCGCCGGCGCGCAGAGCCGAGACGATGTATTCCTGCGTGCCAAAGGTGGTCAAGGCCACTATGCAGGCCCCGCGATGCTTTCGGTTGATCTCGCGGATGGCGTCCACCCCCGACATGTCCGGCATCTGTAGGTCCATGAGCACCACATCGGGTTTCAGCTCCTCGTAGGCTTCCACGGCCTCCCGGCCGTTGCGGGCCTCACCGACCACCTCGTGGTTGTCATGTCGGGTCAGGAACATGCGGTAGGCCTCACGGACCATGGGATCATCATCGGCGACGAGCACGCGACAGAGTTCGGTCATGGCGGAACCATAATCCAAACAGACGGGATTCGTCTCATCAACCGTCGCGCCACGCGGAACGAAGTGTCTTCCGGACGCCGGAAGGGAGGTAAATTTTCAATCAATGAACGACATCGAACGGGGCTGGCGGAGGTTCTCTACGGATGACCCGCCAAGAGAACTGTGCTGACGGTGATGTGGTGTGCAAGAATCGCCTGCTGCATGGGGAAGAGTGCTGGTGGTCGTGTGAAAAGTGGAGGAAAGCGATGAAGAAGATGCGCCTCGCAGCAGCCGCCCTCGTTCTGGGTTCCTGCATCACCCTTGGCGCGGTTCCCGCGAGCGCCGACACCATCGAACCGGTCGCCAATCAGGCCCCCATCTCCACCGTGCAGGGCAATGACACCAACGGCCTCGGCTGCATCATCAAGCTGTGGTTCAAGGTGTACTTCTGGTGTAAGGTTCGCTAGTGATTCGGTTGGGCCCGGGGTCGCTGCCAACTGGAAAATGATGTGAATCGATTGGGGGCTCATGGGTTCGAAGACAGGGAATCAGGGGCCGACAGCCGCGCTTGCGGGTGTCGGCCGCTGGATTGTTGTCACCGTCGTAGGAATCCAGTTGATCTCCGATGTCTTGGAAATCCCTATGGCGGGGCAGAAAATTTCACCCGTGGTCGCTCTGATCTATTTCACCATCGGAGCGGCCTGTTTTGTTCTGCTTTGGCGGCCGTGGATCGGCCTGTCCATTGGCCTGCTGCCCATTACCCTCATTCTGATCAGCAATGACCCCGGGTCCGACTTCATCTTCTTTTTGTTGGCCTCGGCGATCTTTGTATTTCGGTATGGTGCACGGACGACTCTTCCGATCCTCCTGGTGGGGGCGTGCTACGGAGGCTTGCGCGGCTTCAAAGAAGTGGGTGCCCTTGGCGGCGTCACGGAGCAGATGTTTGGTTATGCCGTTCTGACGCTTTCTGGCGTCTTTCTGGGGCTGGCCATCAGGGGTCTCCACGCCGCCATCGGGCGCAGGGAGGTGCGGCTCGCCATCCTGGCCGAGGACATCGCCGAGATTCGCAGCGGCGAGCGTCTGAGGCTGGCGGGCGAACTCCGGACCGTGGTGGGGGAGCGCCTGGAGGAGGCCTGGAAGGGGCAGAAGGCCCCGCGCCGCACGTCCGATGCTTGGGTGCTCAGGGAAGCGCTCGAAAGGGTGCAGACCGTCTGCCTGGACGCGGTCACCCGCGTCCGGGCCTTGGTGGGGATGCTGCGGGAGGACCCGGTGGCCGAGGGCAGCGACGAGTCCCTGTCAATCATCGGACCGGTCCAGATACTCGCCAGCATGGCCGAAGCCCTGCGCAGGCAGGGGTTCCACGTGGAGCTGAGGGCTGACGACAGGCTCAACCACAGGAGCGTCGTCACTCAGCTGACCGTCACCCGGGTGGCGCAACTTTTGTTGAGCTCTGCCGAGAACCTGCGTCCCGACCCGTTGCGGCTCAAGGTCGAGTGCCCACCCGGGGAAACCCGGGTGATGGCGGAGATCGTAACCCCCAACGAACTCAGCCGGGAGGACATCTCCGCGTTCGAACGGATCCGGGAACGGGTGCAGGCCCTCGGGGGACGTTTCTCCAGGGCGTTCACCGGACGGGGTCAGCTGCTCGAGTTCCGCCTACCGGAATCCAGGACCGGCGAGGTGGACGACGCCACCCCCGGCGAGGAGAAGAAATCACTCGGACGAAGGATCATCGGTGTCGCGCTGCCCCTGCTCGTCCTCGGAACCCTGGCTTTCTGGACCTGCAGTACCCAGCGCCTCGAATGGCCGCTGGCCTGGGCGATTCTCGGCCACCTGAGCAGCGCGGTCATGTACTGGTGGCCGATTCCCGGCGGGGTCATGGGCGCCGTGGCCGTCGTGGGCATGCTGCTCACCCCCGAACAAACCCCTGTGGCGCTGTCCGCGGTGATCCTGATGGCGTGCTGGAAGTTCGCCCGGAACAGGAACCCCTACTGGGTCCTCGGCGTGGGGCTGGTGTCCATGATCGGGGTGTGGGTGCTCAGCATAAGCGAGCTGGTGAGCGGCCTCAAAGAGCTGGCGGGTAGCCCGGAATTCGTCGTCGGGCTCTCGATGCCCTTCATCGGTCTGGTCTGTACTGCCATCAGCTGGCAGTACGAGAAGGTCCGGAACCGTCAGGACCAGCAGGCAGCAGCCCTGATGGAGGCCATAGAGGCAGCCCGGACCGAGGAACGCAACCTTTTGGCACGCGAACTCCACGACGTGCTGGCGCACCATTTCTCCGTGGTCCTGCTGCAGTGCATGGCCTACGGCGACAGCGACGACGCGGAGGAGGTCCGGTTCGCACTGGACCGGATAGCGGGCTCCCTGGAGGCGGCGGAGGGGGAGCTCTTCCTCCTGACGGATGTCATGTCCGACGGGGAGAAGGGAGCACTCCCCGCGCTGGTGCGTCCCCTCACCGTGGCCGACCGGTTGCAGGGAACCCTCAAGAACGCGCATTTCCACGCCGAGTTCAAGATCGACCCGACATCCGACGACCTGCCCCAGATCACGCGGCGCACCATCACCCGAGCCATGCAGGAGGGCATCACCAACATCATCCGCTATGCGGAGCACAGGGGAAAATGCCTGGTGGAATTGAAAGTGGACGAAACTGCCGTCAGGCTCCGCATCTCCAACGAACTGCCCGAGCACAAACGCGAATCAAAGCTGTCGTTGGGCTATGGGCTGGCCGGGATCCAGGAACGCATCGACCTTTCCGGAGGAAAGTTCACCGCCGGCCCGGAGGGCAACCAGTGGGTCGTGACCGTGGAACTGCCAAACCGGGGACACGAGGCGGAGTCCCTCGGCGGTCCGAGCAGCTACATACACTGACACCTCCCCTGTATTCTTGGCAGGCACCGCCCCGGAATCCAAGGAGCCAAGGACTTGTTCGACACACTTCAGGACCGTTTAGCAGATCTGTTCAAGGGCCTCAGATCCAAGGGGCGCCTCAGCCAGACCGACATTGATACCACTATGCGCGAGATCCGCATAGCCCTGCTCGAAGCGGACGTCAACCTCGATGTGGTCAAACAGTTCGTCTCCGCCGTCAAGGAACGCTGCGCAGGAACTGAGATCAGCCGCGCTCTCAACCCCTCGCAGCAGATCATCAAGATCGTCAACGAGGAACTCATCGGCATCCTGGGCGGGCAGGTCCGCACCATCCGGTTCGCCAAGAAACCACCGACGGTAATCATGCTCGCCGGCCTGCAGGGTGCGGGCAAGACCACCCTCGCCGGGAAACTGGGCCACTGGCTGAAATCCGAGAAACACAGCCCCCTGCTCGTGGCCTGCGACCTGCAGCGGCCGAACGCGGTGAACCAGCTCCAGATCGTGGGGGAGCGGGCCGGGGTGCACGTCTTCGCGCCGGAACCCGGAAACGGTGTTGGCGATCCGGTCGAAGTGGCACGGAAGGCCTTGGAGCACGCGGAGCGCAGCCTCTACGACGTGGTGGTCATCGATACCGCGGGTCGGCTGGGCATTGACGAGGTGCTGATGCGCCAGGCCGCCGACATCAAGGCGGCCACCCGCCCGGACGAGGTGCTGTTCGTCGTCGATGCCATGATCGGTCAGGACGCCGTCAACACTGCCAAGGCGTTCAACGAGGGCATCGGCTTCGACGGGGTGGTCCTCACCAAACTCGACGGTGACGCCCGTGGCGGTGCGGCCCTGTCCATCGCCCGGGTGATCGGCAACCCCATCATGTTCGCCTCGAACGGCGAGGGCCTGGCCGACTTCGACGTCTTCCACCCGGACCGGATGGCCTCTCGCATCCTCGGCATGGGCGATGTGCTGACCCTGATCGAGCAGGCCGAGAAGAACTTCGACGCGGAATCCTCCCGCAAGGCGGCCGAGAAACTCAGCGCGGGCAAGGGAAGCTTCGGCCTGCAGGACTTCCTGGCCCAGATGCAGCAGCTGCGGAAACTGGGACCGCTGAGCAAGATCTTCGGAATGCTGCCCGGCGCCGGTCAGTTCAAGGACGCCATCAACTCCATCGACGAGAAGGAAGTGGACCGGATCGAGGCGATCATCTTCTCGATGACCCCGGCGGAACGTGATGACGTCGGAATCCTCAACGGCTCCCGCAGGGCACGGATCGCCAAGGGCGCCGGGGTGCAGGTCTCGGACGTCAACAACCTCGTCAACCGGTTCGTCGAGGCCCGCAAGATGATGGAACAAATGGCTGGTGGGAAGATGCCCGGAATGCCGGGCATGGGCGGGGGACGTGCGGCACGTAAACAGCAGGGCAAGTCCCGCAAACGTGGGCGGAAGATTTCTGGTAATCCCGCCAAACGCAAGCAGCAGGAGGCCGAGCGCGCTCTCGGCATCAAACCCGGGGCCGCGCAGGCTGCTCCCCAGACGATCGACGACTTCCAGCTGCCCCCCGACCTGCAGAAGATGTTCGACGAGCAGCAGCGGAAATAGCCCGTTCCCGGTCCCGGAGTCTCTATGCTTTCGCCCATGACTGCGGAGCCCATGCACATACACGGCACCTTCCTGCCCGACGAGGAACCCCGGGACTTCTGGGTGGTCGATGGCAGACTCACCGCTGAACCCGTCGCCGGGGCGAGGACCCTGGCCCGGGACGCCTACATCATCCCCGGGCTGGTGGACGCCCACTGCCACATCGGGCTGGGGGTGATGGGGGCCGTCAGCGTCGAGGAGACACGCCGGCAGGCGCAGGCCGACCTGGCTGCCGGGACCATGCTGATCCGTGATGCGGGTTCCCCTTCCGATACCCGTTGGGTTCAGCAGGACGAGACCCTGCCGAGGCTGATTCGCGCAGGCAGACACGTCGCCCGCACCCGCCGTTACATCCGCCACCTGGCCGTCGAGGTGGAACCCGAGGCCCTCATCGAGCAGATACGCCACGAGGCCCACGACGGTGACGGCTGGGTGAAGCTCATCGGCGATTGGATCGACCGCTCCACGGGCGATCTCGAACCCTCCTTCCCGGCCGCCCTGGCGGCCGAGGCGATCGCGGTGGCCCATGAGGAGGGCGCCCGGGTCACTGCCCACTGTTTCGGGGAACAGTCCGTCGCCGAGCTGGTGGCGGCCGGGATCGACTGCATCGAACACGGTACCGGCATGAGCGACGAGGTGATCCAGCAGATGGCGGACGGCGGCGTCGCCCTGGTACCGACCATGATCAACCTGAACCGGTTTCCCCAGTACGCGGAACCGGGACGCGACAAGTATCCGGTGTTCGCCGATCACATGATGGCCCTGTACGCGCGCCGACGGGAGACCATCGGCAAGGCCGTCGAGGCCGGGATCGATGTCCACGCGGGCACCGATGCGGGCACCGTCGTGCCCCATGGAGAGATCCTCTCCGAGGTTGCGGAACTGGCCTCGCTCGGCGGTGGGGCGTTCGCCATCGAGGCGTCGAGCTGGGGCGCCAGGTCGTGGCTCGGCGCGGACTCCCTCACGGAAGGGGCCAGTGCGGACCTGATCGTCACCGGCACCGATCCGCGCGCAGACACCAGGGCTCTCCAGGACCCCGTGGCCCGGGTCTTGCGAGGACAGCTGGTGTCCTGAACCGGAAGTGCCCGGATCCCTCACGAGGATCCGGGCTCATGTGAAGCATCGATGAACCACGACCGCACGTGCAGGGACCTCGTCATGGCGTGGCTCAACCCCAGCCCAGCTCGTGGAGCCGTTCCTCGTCGATGCCGTGGTAGTGCCCGATCTCGTGGACCAGGGTGATGGCGATCTCCTCGAACAGCTCGTCCTCGTCCTCGCACATCCGCGACAGGGGACCGCGGAACAGCACCACCCGGTCCGGCAACATCCCGAACCACGAGGAATCTCGCTCGGTCAGGGCAGTTCCCTCGTAGATGCCCAGGGTGTCGGAAGCGTCCTCCGGTTCGTCCTCCACCACGATGGCCACGTTGTCCAGACCATCGAGCAACTCCTCCGGGAGAGTGTCCAAGGCCTCCTCCACCAGTGCGTAGAAGTCTTCCTCACCGATGTCCACGGGACCGATCCTACGGGGGAGTTGTTGGGACTGCCCGGAGAAATCTGGCAGAATACATCCGCACCTGTCGCTGGCGCCCTCTAACTCCGGCGAGCACGGTTCATCCGGTCAATGTCGGGCATGCCCCACACGCACCGTTCGTTGACCATCCAACTCGTCTGATCACAGACCCACAAGCAACAGGAGATTCCGAACTTGGCTACCAAGATTCGTCTGAAGCGTCTCGGCAAGATTCGCTCCCCCCACTACCGCATCGTCGTCATGGACTCCCGCTCCAAACGGGACGGGCAGGCCATCGAGGAGATCGGTCTCTACCATCCCAAGAACGATCCGTCGTTGATCCGCGTCAACTCCGAACGCGCCCAGTACTGGCTGTCCGTGGGCGCCCAGCCGACTGAGGCAGTGGTCGCCATCCTCAAGCGTTCCGGCGACTGGCAGAAATTCACGGGCGAGGACATCCCCTCCGGAATCCTTCCGCAACCCGAACCGCGCGACCGCGAGGCCGAGTTCGCGAAGGCCTTGGCCGAGGACGGCAACGCTGTTGCCCCTGCCATCTCGAAGGCGAAGAAGAAGGTTGAGGAAGAAGCAGCCAAGACCGCTTCCGAGACCCCGGCCGAGGACGAGGCAACCGAGCAGGAGGCCTGAGTCGTGCTCGCCGACGCTCTTGAGCACCTGGTTGCGGGGATCGTCTCCCATCCCGATGACGTGACCGTGCGTGACAAGGATCTGCGCCGCGGCCGTCTCCTGGAGGTGCGTGTCCACCCCGAGGACATCGGAAAGGTGATCGGCCGGCAGGGCCGCACCGCGAGTGCGCTGCGCACCGTGGTCGGGGCGCTGGCGGGAAACGAACAGGTTCGCGTTGACTTCGTTGACGTCGACCGGCCCCGTCGCCGCTGAACGGGCCTGCCTTGCCCGATCTGGTCGAGGTGCTCGTCGGGATCGTGGGTCGCGCCCACGGCATCCGCGGTGACGCCTTCATCGATGTGCGTACCGACGAGCCCGGACGCCGGTTCCAACCGGGGTCCGGGCTTCGTCTCGCATCCGGGAAGAAACTGGTTCTGGAACGCATCCGCTGGCATCGCGGGAGGTTGGTGGTCTCCTTCCGGGAGTACCCGGACAGGACCGCAGTCGAGACGCTTCGTGGTGAGCGCCTGTTCGTCGATGTTCCCGCCGACGAGACTCCGAGCCAACCGGAGGAGTACTTCGACCGTCAGCTCATCGGGCTTCGCGCGTTGGGCGCCGACGGCAGGCAGGTCGGTGAGATCGTGGAGGTGCTGCACCTGCCGGCGCAGGACTGCCTGGCGGTCGAGACAACTTCAGGGAGGCGCTTGGTTCCTTTCGTGTCGGCCCTTGTACCCCGGGTCGATCTCGCGGCAGGAGAGGTGCAGTTCGCGGATGTGGGTGGGCTGCTGGAGGAGAGCGAATGAGGATTGACGTCATCACGATCTTTCCCGACTACGTGGCGCCGCTCTCATTGTCGCTGGTTGGCAGGGCCATCGATGCGGGCATCGTCGACCTGGCCGTCCACGATCTTCGCTGGTGGACCCATGACCGGCACCACACCACCGACGACACCCCCTACGGTGGAGGGGCCGGGATGGTGATGAAACCTGAGCCGTGGGGCGAGGCCCTGGACGCCATGGAACACCTCAACCCCGCCCCCATGACGGTGGTGGTGCCGACCCCGGCAGGCCGGGTGCTGGACCAGGCCCTGGCCCACGAATTGAGCACCCGGGAAAGATTGGTGTTCGTGTGCGGACGCTACGAGGGCATCGATCAGCGGGTGCTGGATCACTGTGCGGAGAGCTACGACTTCATTGAGGTAAGCCTTGGCGACTACGTTCTGAACGGCGGAGAGGTGGCGGTGCTGGCCATCACCGAGTCAGTGGTGCGGCTCATCCCCGGGGTGATCGGGAACCCGGACTCGCTCGTGGAGGAATCACACGCTCCCGGACACCGGCTGCTGGAGTACCCCAATTACACGAAGCCCTCTGTCTGGCGGGGCCGGGAGGTGCCTCCCATCCTGCTGTCAGGCAACCACGCGGCCATCGCGACATGGCGTCGGGAACAGGCCCTGGAGCGCACCCGGCAGCGCCGCCCGGACCTGTTCGGTGAGGGTTCCTGACGGACATATTTTCGTCCCTTTCAGGTAGCGTAAAACCCCTTCTGGGTGCGGGTTTGCCGCATTTTTGCGACGGGGCGACCCTTAACCGGACCCGGTGTGCGAAACAGCGCTGGAAGGCAGCTAGAGTGATCTTCGTGGCAACATCACTCACTATCCATCAACGAGCGTTGCGGTCCACGGTCGCCCGGAAGGCCCTGATGGCGGTAACCGGTCTGATCCTGATCGTCTTCCTGCTCGTGCACATGTACGGCAACTTGAAGATGTTCGTCGGCTACGAAGCCTTCGATCACTACGCCC
The DNA here is from genome assembly GCA_938012815.1 of uncultured Propionibacteriaceae bacterium. GTDB lineage: Bacteria > Actinomycetota > Actinomycetes > Propionibacteriales > Propionibacteriaceae > Arachnia. The sequence continues at coordinate 1,675 of CALLVV010000056.1, read as the reverse complement.
ACTGGCTGAAGGGCGCCACCGAGGATGGTGGCATCCTGTACCCGGTCATGCCGGCAGGGCAGTTCATATGGGTGTTCAGGGCGGCGCTGCTCCTGGCCATCGTTCTTCACATCTGGTCCGCGGCGACACTGTCGGCGAAGACCATCAAGAATCGTGGTGACAAGTACCAGGTCACCAAACGTCAGGCCCAGAGCTACTCCTCCCGCACCATGCGCTGGGGCGGCGTGATCATTCTTCTCTTCGTGATCTTCCACCTGGTCCAGTTCACCGTCGTCCCCGGCATCCTGGGCGGTCACGCTGCCGAACCGCACACCATGGTGCTGGCCGGATTCCAGCAGTGGTGGATCACCGCCTTGTACGCCGTTTCCATCCTGTTCGTGTGCATGCACATCAGGCACGGTTTCTGGAGCGCCTTCGCCACGCTGGGTGGAAACCTGTCCTCCAATTCCCGCAAGTGGCTGAACATCATCGCGCTGGTCGTCTCCGTCGCGCTCTACGCCGGATTCATGATCATGCCCCTGTGTGTCCAGTTCGGAATCCTGAAGTGAGCAGCACCATGACGACCACGAATTTCAACCCCGCCGATTACTGGATCGACGGTGAGGACATCGTCGACACCAAAGCCCCCGCTGTGGAGATCGACAAAGTCTGGCAGACCCGCCAGTTCCAGGCCCGCCTCGTCAACCCGGCGAACCGGCGCAAGTTGAGCGTCATCATCGTCGGCACCGGCCTGGCCGGTGGCGCAGCCGCCGCGACCCTCGGTGAGGCCGGCTACAACGTCCTGAACTTCTGCTACCAGGACAGCCCCCGCCGGGCCCACTCCATCGCGGCCCAGGGCGGTATCAACGCTGCGAAGAACTACCGCAACGACAACGATTCCACCTACCGGCTGTTCTACGACACGGTCAAGGGTGGCGACTACCGCGCCCGTGAGACCAACGTTTACCGGCTGGCCGAGGTCAGCGCCAACATCATCGACCAGTGCGTCGCCCAGGGCGTTCCCTTCGCCCGCGAGTACGGAGGTCTCCTGGACACCCGTTCCTTCGGCGGCGTGCAGGTGCAGCGTACCTTCTACGCCCGCGGCCAGACGGGCCAGCAGCTGCTGATCGGTTGCTACCAGCAGCTGGAACGCCAGATCGAGGCGGGCACCGTCAAGATGTACTCGCGTCACGAGATGGTCGAGCTGATCGTCGTCGATGGCCGGGCTCGCGGCATCGTCACCCGCAACATGGTCAACGGCAAGATCGAGGCGTGGACCGCCGATGCCGTGGTCCTTGGGACCGGTGGTTACGGCAACGTGTTCTTCCTCTCGACCAACGCCATGGGATGCAACGCCACCGCCGCTTGGCGCGCCCACCGCAAGGGCGCCTACTTCGGGAACCCCTGCTACACGCAGATCCACCCCACCTGCATCCCCGTGCACGGCGACACCCAGTCCAAACTGACCCTGATGTCGGAGTCGTTGCGAAACGACGGCCGCATCTGGGTACCCAAGAAGGCCGAGGATTGCGCCAAGGACCCCCGGGAGATCCCCGAGGAGGATCGCGACTACTACCTGGAGCGGATCTACCCGGCGTTCGGCAACCTGGTGCCCCGCGACATCGCCTCGCGTCAGGCCAAGAACATGTGCGATGAGGGCCGCGGGGTCGGTCCGGCAGTGGCCGAGAAACAGGCG
>CALLVV010000055.1 GCA_938012815.1 uncultured Propionibacteriaceae bacterium | reverse complement strand
CTGCGGCTCCACCCATCCCGAGGACCTGCAGAAGGCGGTGCTCTCGTCGTCGGCGGACCTCGGCCTGGCCTTCGACGGTGATGCCGACAGGTGCCTCGCGGTGGACCACGAGGGCAATCTCATCGACGGTGACCAGATCCTCGCGATCCTCGCCCTGGCCCTGCAGGAGGACCACCGGCTGGCCTCCAACACCGTCGTCGTGACCGTGATGAGCAACCTGGGGTTGAAGCTGGCTCTCGCCGAGCACGATATCCGCATTGACCAGACCAAGGTTGGTGACCGCTACGTGCTGGAGTCGATGAGCGCCAACGGCTTCTCCCTCGGCGGGGAACAGTCCGGGCACGTGATCATGAACGAGTTCGCGACCACGGGTGACGGTGTCCTGACCGGTCTGCACCTGGCCAAGCGGGTTGCTACCACCGGCAAGTCCCTGAAGGAACTGGCCTCGGTGATGACGAAACTTCCTCAGGTGATCATCAACGTCCGCGGTGTCGACAAGCTCCGCGCCGGGATCGACAACGAGATCACCGCGGCTGTCGCCGATGCCAGCCATGGGCTCGGCAAGTCGGGGCGTGTCCTGCTGCGACCCTCCGGTACCGAACCGGTGGTGCGGGTCATGGTCGAGGCCCCCACCGACACCCAAGCCCGTGAGGTCGCCGAGCGCCTGGCGGCCCTCGTCAAGAAACGTCTCGCTATCTGAGCGGGGAGTGTCACACCTTTCGGATCGCGATGGTTTGCACCCGGTGGTCCGGGCCCTTGCGGAGAATCGCGGTGGCCCGGTCCCGGGTGGTTTCGATGTTCTCGCGCAGGTTCGGGCCGTTGATGGTGTTCCAGATATGGCTGCCGAACTGCAGAGCTTCGGCGCGACTCAGTTGGGTGAAGCGTTTGAAGAAGCTCTGGGGGTCGCGGAAAGCGGTGTCCCGCAGCACCATGAAACGCTCCAGGAACCATCGTTTGATGTCGACCTCGTCGGCGTCCACGTAGACCGAGAAGTCGAAGAAATCGCTGACTGTCGCGCCCGAGCGGCCGTGCGTGTCCACGCGGGCGGGTTGTAGGACGTTGAGGCCCTCGACTATCAGGATGTCGGGGCGCTCTATCACTGTCTGCTCGTCCGGGACGATGTCGTAGATGATGTGGCTGTAGACGGGGGCAGTCACCCGGGGCTCCCCGGACTTCACGTCGATCACGAACTGCAACAACGCCCGGCGGTCGTAGGACTCGGGAAATCCTTTGCGATCCATCAGGCCACGTTTCTCCAGCTCCGCCGACGGCAGCAGGAAACCGTCGGTGGTGATCAGGTCCACTTTCGGGTTCCCCGGGGCGCGGCGCAGCAGCTCCCGCAGCAGGCGGGCCGTAGTCGATTTCCCGACCGCTACGGAACCGGCGACGCCGATCACGAACGGCGTGCGGCGCACCTTATGGTTCAGGAACTGGTTCGATTCCTCACGCAGCCGGCTCGCATTGGCGATGTAGAGGTGCAGCAGCTGTGTCAGGGGACGGTAGATCTCGGCGACGTCCTGGGCGGAAGTCGGGTCACCTAGACCACGCAGCCGCTCGAGAGTGGCTTCGTCGAGGTCGATCTCGGTGTTGTTCGCCAGCGAGGCCCAGGCACCTCGTCGCAACACCACGTAGGGTCGGGACACTTCTTCACTCCATCGGGATGGGCCGAGTCGCCCAAAATGCTAGCAGGGCGTCGCCAAGTTGGTCGGACCAAGGGTCAGGCCTGCGGAACGTCGCGGGCGATCTCGTCGAGCCAGATGCGAGGGCCGACGTCGGAGGGCATCCGCCAGTCGCCGCGCGGTGACAGGGAACCCCCCGGAACCACCTTCGGGCCATTCGGGAGGGTGCTGCGCTTGAACTGGTTCGTGGTGAAACGCCGCACGAAAACCTCCAACCAGTGCCGGATCGCCGCCAGGTCGTAGGAGTGACGCTCCTTCTCGGGAAGCCCGGCCGGCCAGCGACCGGCGGCCACGTCGCGCCAGGCGTGATGGGCAAGAAATGCGATCCTCCGGGGACGCAGGCCGTGCCGAAGCAGGTGGTACAGCGTGAAGTCCTGCAACTCGTAGGGGCCGATCGTCGCCTGGGTGGACTGCGGGGTCTCGCCAGGTTTCGTGGGGATCAGTTCCGGGGTGATCTCGGTGTCCAGCACCGATACCAGCACCCGGTTCACCTCGTCGTCGAACTGCCCGGAGGAGACCACCCAACGGATCAGGTGCTGGATCAGGGTCTTCGGGACCCCGGCGTTCACGTTGTAGTGGCTCATGTGGTCGCCGACCCCGAAGGTGCACCAGCCGAGCGCCAGCTCCGACAGGTCACCGGTGCCAACGACGATCCCGCCGTGATGGTTCGCGGCCCGGAACAGGAAGTCGTAGCGGATGCCCGCCTGGACGTTCTCGAAGGTGATGTCGTAGGTCTCCTCGCCGCCCGAGTATGGATGACCGAGGTCCTGCAGCATCTGTTTCGCCATCGGACGGATGTCGACGGTGGCGAAACTCACCCCGAGGGCCTCCGAGAGAGCCTGGGCGTTGCTGCGGGTGTGCTCGGTCGTCGCGAACCCCGGCATGGTCCAGGCCAGCACGTGGGTGCGGGGCAGGTCCAACCGGTCGCAGGCCTTGGCGGCGACGATCAGAGCGTGGGTGGAGTCCAGACCCCCCGAGACCCCGATGCACAGGCGCGGTGCGCGGGCCGGGTCGCCGCCGCCGATGGCCAGCATGCGCCGCTCCAGGCCTGAGACCTGGATGTTGTAGCCCTCGTAGCAGTCCTGCTCCAGGCGGCCCGGGTCGTTGGGGACGAACGGGAAACGGTCCACGGGACGTTCCAGGCCGAGATCCCCCGCCGGGGGATCGAGACTGAACTCGATCACGTCGTGCCGCAGGGGGATGTCCAGGCCCCGGAGGTTGTCGTCGAAGGAACCCTGGCGCAGCCTTTCCTGGCGGATGCGTTCCAGGTCGACGTCGGCGACCGTGAGCCGCGCCGAGTCGGGGAAGCGTTCGCCCTCCGCGAGGATGGAACCGAGCTCGTGGATGATCGTCTGCCCGTCCCACGACAGGTCCGTGGTGGACTCCCCGAACATTGCCGCCGCGTAGACGTGGGCGGCCAGGCAGCGACTCGACGTGGAGGCCGCCATCGCTCGCCGGTCGGCCGCCTTCGCGATGGTGATGGGGGAGGCAGACAGGTTCAGCAGCACCGTCGCCCCGGCCAGGGCGGCGAGGTGGCTGGGCGGCACTGGAACCCACATGTCCTCGCAGATCTCCACATGGACCCTGAGGTCCGCGACGTCGGAGGCGGCGAAGATCAGGTCGTTTCCCACCGGGATCAGCTCCCCCCACCCGGGAATGTCGACGGTGGGCGGTAGGTCGTTCGTGCCCGGGGCGAAGTGACGTTTCTCGTAGAACTCCCGGTAGTTGGGGAGATAGGACTTCGGGACGATGCCCCGCACCTCGCCGCGCTGGATCACCACGGCGCAGTTGTAGAGCCGGTTGCCCAGCACCACGGGGGCGCCGACGGCGAACAGCGGCCGGAGCTCCACGCTTTCCCTGCACAGCCGGATCACGGCCTGGTGGACCGCGTCCAGCAGCGAATCGTTCAGCAGCAGGTCGTCGATGGCGTAACCGCTGATCCCCAGCTCCGGGAAGGCCACCACGGCCACGCCCCGCTCATGTGCCTCGCGCGCCACCTCGAGGGTGCGGCTCGCGTTGGTGGCCGGATCGAAATCGGCGACGGGCAGCGTCGCGGCAGCCACCCGGGCGAAACCTTGGGCGTAGGCGTTGAAGAAGTCCATGCGGGCAGCATAGAGGTTGGGGATTCCGCCCTGAAGGGGCTCTGCGGCCGGGGCTGACCGTTTCAAACCGTTGCGGGGGGCTGGAGTTACGAATGGTGATCGAGGGTTCACGATAGCGCCGACGATTGGAGTCGAAGGTGAAGGTCAAGAAACGTGCAGTTCTGATGTACAGTTTGCCAACGTGTGTGGAATCGTTGGATACCTCGGAAGCCGCGACGGGCGGCAGATTGTCATCGACGGACTTCGTCGGCTCGAATACCGCGGCTACGACTCGGCGGGCATCGCCGTCGTCGCCGACGGCGGACTTTACACCCGCAAGAAGGCGGGCAAGATCGCGAACCTGGCGGCCGCCATCGAGGCCGATCCGCTGCCGGAGTCGGGAACGGCCATCGGCCATACTCGCTGGGCCACCCATGGGGCGCCCACCGACGCGAACTCCCACCCGCACGTGGCGGATCGGATCGCCATCGTGCACAACGGCATCATCGAGAACCATGCGGCCCTGAGGGAGGATCTGGACGTCGAGTTCGCCTCCGAGACCGACTCCGAGGTGGCGGCCCATCTGCTGTCCCGCGAGGTCGCGGCCGGGGCCGACCTGGTTTCCGCCATGCGGGCGGTCGTGACCCGCTTGGAGGGGGCGTTCACTCTGGTGGCGGTCGACGCCGCCGACCCGGACCGGATCGTCGCGGCACGCCGCAACTCCCCGTTGGTGGTGGGCATCGGCGACGGCGAGTACTTCCTTGCCTCCGACGTCGCCGCCTTCATCGAGCACACCCGCGATGCCGTGGAGTTGGGGCAGGACCAGATCGTTGAGCTGACCCGCGACGGCGTGGTCGTCACGAACTTCGATGGCACCCCTGCCGAAACCCGCAGCTTCCACGTCGACTGGGACCTCAGTGCCGCTCAGAAGCAGGGCTACGACTGGTTCATGCGCAAGGAGATCTTCGAGCAGCCCCGCGCGGTGGCCGACACCCTGCTTGGACGCACCAACGAGCTCGGCGAGATCGTCCTGGACGAGATCCGCATCAGCCCCGAGGAGCTGAGGAGCATCAACAAGATCGTCGTCGTGGCCTGTGGCACCGCCTTCTACGCGGGCCTGGTGGCGAAGTACGCCATCGAGCACTGGACCCGCATCCCCTGTGAGGTGGAACTGGCCAGCGAGTTCCGCTACCGCGACCCCATCATCGATCCCACGACCCTGGTGGTGACCATCTCCCAGTCCGGGGAGACCGCCGACACCCTCATGGCGATCAGGCACGCCCGCGAGCAGCACGCCAAGGTGGTCGCGATCTGCAACACCAACGGGGCGACCATCCCGCGCGAGTCCGATGCGGTCATCTACACCCATGCCGGACCGGAGATCGGGGTGGCCTCCACCAAGGGTTTCACCACCCAGCTCATCGCCTGCTACCTTCTCGGCCTCTACTTGGCGCAGGTGCGGGGCACGAAGTACGCCGACGAGATCGGCGGGGTGCTGGAGGAGCTGGAACGGATGCCCGAGAAGCTACAGGAGCTCCTGGACGCGCAGGAGAACGTCCTCAGCCTGGCTGCCGAGCTGAAGGACGAACCCTCGATCCTGTTCCTGGGACGCCACGTCGGTTATCCCGTCGCCCTCGAGGGCGCCCTGAAACTCAAGGAACTGGCCTACATCCACGCCGAGGGCTTCGCCGCAGGTGAGCTGAAACACGGCCCGATCGCCCTGATCAGCAAGGGCCTGCCGATGTTCGTCGTGGTGCCCCCGCACAGCCGCGACCAGCTGCGCGACAAGGTGATCTCCAACATCGCGGAGGTGCGCGCCCGAGGGGCCCGCACCATCGTTCTGGCGGAGGCCAACGACGCCGACGCCCGCGCCCACGCCGACCACTTCATCGAGCTGCCGCACGTCTCCACGCTGCTGCAGCCGCTGCCCGCCATCGTGCCACTGCAGCTGTTCGCCTGCGAGGTCGCCACCCTCCGCGGCCATGACGTCGACCAGCCCCGCAACCTGGCCAAGTCGGTGACGGTGGAATAACCCGGGGGCGGGCTCATGATCGTCGGCATCGGCACGGACCTGTGTGTCATCGAGCGGTTCGAGGCGATGCTGAGGCGTCGCCCCGGGATTGCCGAGCGCATCCTGACGCCTGAGGAGCGTGCGCTTCCCGTGCAGTCGCAGGCTGCGCGGTTCGCGGCGAAGGAAGCCCTCGCCAAGGCGCTCGGCAGCCCCGGCGGCATGAGCTGGCTGGACGCGGAGGTGGTCAGATCCGAGGCAGGGGAGCCTTCGTTCGTGGTGACCGGAACCATTGCCGAGCGGCTTGCGGAACTGGGGGTAACCCGCATCCACCTCAGCGTCTCCCATGACGGCGGGTTCGCCACCGCCACGGTGGTGTGCGAGGCGTGACCGGTGTCGTGACCGCCGGGGAGATCGCGGCCTGGTGGCCGGTTCCGGGCGCGGCGAGCCACAAGTACACGCGCGGCGTTGTCGGAATCAACGCCGGTTCCCGTCAGTACCCGGGGGCTGCTCTGCTGGCGATCGCGGGTGCGCTCGGGGCCGGGCCCGGGATGGTGCGTTATCTCGGCTCCGCTCCCCGCGACCTCGTGGTGGGGCGTTTCCCGAGCGTCGTGCTCGCCGACGGGCAGCTTCAGGCCGTGGTCGTCGGATCGGGCTGGGGAGCTCTGGACGACGCAACGGCCTGCTTCCAGGCGGCGCTGGAACGACGGGTGCCGCTGGTGATCGATGCGGACGCGCTCAGGCAGCTGCCCGCCGATCTGCCCGCCGAGACCCTCCTGACTCCCCACGCGGGTGAACTGGCCCGGCTCCTCGGAGTGGAACGCGGCGAGATCGAGGCCGACCCGGTGGCCGCTGCGGTCTTCGCCGCCGGGCGGTTCGGTGCGACGGTGCTCCTCAAGGGAGCGGTCCAGCCGGTGGCATCACCCGACGGTTCCGTGCGACTGGCGCTGCCCGGCCCGGCATGGACGGCGCAGGCTGGTTCCGGCGACGTGCTGGCCGGGGTCTGCGGCACCCTCCTGGCTGCAGGCCTGCCCGCTGGGCGGGCGGGGCTGATGGCCGCCAGCCTCCAGGCGCTCACCGCGTCGCGTTTCCCCGGGCCGTACCCGCCCGATGTGCAGGCGTCGCGTTTCCCCGAGGTGGTCTGGGGGCTATTGGCTCCTGATCAGCAATGACTGCTGACACTGGTTGAACCGTTCCAAGCACGTGTGTGGGGGCTAGCGGGGTGCGCCTCGGATGAGGAGCCAGCAGCGGCCGAGGGGGCGTTCGACAACGATTTGTACTTTACCGAAACCGGTAATCCATGGATGCTGGATATTTGTAACGTCGATGTCCTCGACATCCAAGGGTGGTTTGGTATCTGGGTAGTCTTCTATGCCATCTCCTGAGTGGCTGGTGTATGTGTCGATGTGGTTTCGGATGGGTTGTGGGTCGGCGTGGTAGGCGATGACGTATCCCCAGCCTCCGGGGTAGGATTCGGCGAATTTGGTGGCTGGGGTG
>CALLVV010000054.1 GCA_938012815.1 uncultured Propionibacteriaceae bacterium | reverse complement strand
CCGGCCGGGGCGCCGCCCGCCGGCGCGCAGGCCCCCGTTCCCCAGCGTCCCCCACAGTCCGCGCCGGAGGCACCGCGCCCGGCCCAGGGTGGGCGCACCCTGACCACGCCGGAGCTGCGGCAGGTGTGGCCCAGCGTCCTGGAGGACGTGAAACGCCGCCGCCGTTTCGCCCACATGATGCTCAGCAAGCACGCGCAGGTGCTGGACGTCACCGATGGGCAGCTACTGCTCGGTTTCAGCGACGCCGGGGCCAGGGAGAACTTCTCCTCCTCCGGGGTGGTGGACCTGCTGATCCAGGCCATCGTCGCGGTCATAGGCGTCGAGGTGCGCGTCCAGGCCGTGATGTCCGGCACCAACGAACGTCCCGCCCAGCCGGAGCAGCAGGCCGCGCCCCCACCCCCGGAACGCGGGGACCGGCGGCAGGAACCTCCGCCGGAGCCCAGGCAACCGCGTCGCCGGCCCGAACCGACACCACCCACACCCCCGGAACCCGACCCCGAACCCGAGATCGCCGAGGACGACCAGAGCCTGGAGAACGCCGACGAACTGGCCGCCAAGCTCCTGGCCGACGAACTGGGGGCCGAGATCATCACCGAGGATCCTCCCGGCTGACCCGGTTCGCTGAAGTTGGTTGGGCCAGCCCTGAGGCTGGTTGAGTCGGCCTGCTTGCCCTGCGAGCTGGGCGTGTCGAAACCATCCAGCACCTGTCCGTGGGACCTTTTATCATTGAGCGCGACGGAAGGACGCCATGACCGAAGGATTCGACATGAACACGCTGCTGGCCCAGGCCCAGCAGATGCAGGAACAGATGCTCGCCGCCCGCGACAACCTGGTCTCCAGGGAGTTCGAGGCCGCAGCGGGTGGTGATCTCGTCACGGTGAAACTCAATGGGCTGGGGGAGCTGCTGGACGTGACCATCGCGCCCGCCGCCTGCGACCCGGAGGACACCGAGAGCCTGTCCGCGTTGATCGTCGCCGCCTTCCGGTCGGCGCGCCAACAGGTGGAGTCGGCGGCTGCATCCGCCACCCCGCAGATCCCGGGAATGGGTTTCTGAGTTGTACGAGGGCCCCATCCAGGACCTGATCGACGAGCTGAGTCGCTTGCCCGGCATCGGCCCGCGCGGCGCGCAACGCATCGCCTTCCACCTGCTCGACGCGCCCGAGGAGGAGGTCTTCCAGCTCGCCGACGTGCTGCGCCGGGTCAAGGAGGCCGCGCGGTTCTGCGAGGTGTGCTTCAACGTGTCGCAGGAAACCCGCTGCCGGGTGTGCCGCGACCCGCGCCGCGACCGGTCGCTGCTGTGCGTGGTGGAGGAGTCGAAGGACGTGGTCGCCATCGAACGCACCGGCGAGTTCCGCGGCACCTACCACGTGCTGGGCGGGTCGATCTCCCCGATCGACGGCCGCGGCCCCGGCGACCTGCACACCCGGGAACTGTTCCAGCGCCTCGCCGACGGGACCGTCACCGAGGTGATCCTCGCCACCGACCCCGACACCGAGGGCGAGGCCACGGCCTCCTACCTGGGACGGATGCTGCGCGACTTCGGGGTGCGCGTCACCCGGCCCGCATCCGGGCTGCCCGTCGGCGGCGACATCGAGTACGCCGACCAGATCACCCTCGGCAGGGCCTTCGAGGGACGCCGTTCCATGTTCGGCGACGAACCCGAACCGGTCCCTCAGGCCACCTCCGAGGAGCCCGCGCAGGATGAAACGACGAGCGACGACCGGGAACGCAACACGGCCTACCAGTCTCTGGTGGGCACCCCGGCCCGCTGACCGGCCGCACCAGGACTCCGGTCCGGCGTCGTCGGCCGGGGTCGTTCACACCGGAGACCCCACCAGCGGTCCCGTCCCCGCCCACGAGCGCATTCCGTGCGGCCGGGAGGGGAATCCCGCACCCGCTGGTGCAGGAACTCACTGATCGCACGGTCCTCGTTGCTCGCGGGCGTGGGAGAGGCCGTCACTGTCCGCGGAGTCGGTCCAGAATGGCGGGGACCCGTTGCGTGACGGCGAGCCAGAACAGGGCGTCGTTCATGGACCGG
>CALLVV010000053.1 GCA_938012815.1 uncultured Propionibacteriaceae bacterium | reverse complement strand
CTGGCCGCGTCAGGTACCGGTGCATCGTTCCCTGCGCCTCGCGACGGCGCTGGGAGGATCGGCCTCGATCCACCTGGTGTTCTTGCTGGCGGCGGCCGTCGGGCTGGGCTGGTACCTGCGGTCCCGCGGGACGGTGCGGTCAGTGGTGGGAGCGGCCGGACCTGCCTGGCCGGGACTGGTGCTGGTTGTCCTCGGGGTCACGGGTGTGCTGGCGACGGGGTCGCGCGGCGGCCTGCTGGCCCTGGTTGCCTGGGTGGTGCTGCTTGCCGTGCAGCTGTTGTTCGGCCGGAACGGGCGGCAGCGGAGGCTGTGGCCTTGGCTCGTGACGGCCGGGGCCGGCATCGGTGTTGCCGTTGTGGTGGCTGTCCTGTTCCCCTCCCTCGGGCGGCTGTTCTCCCTCGGTGATCCGCTGCGGGAACAGAACTTGTTCTCCGCGCTGACCTGGTGGACGCGGGACTGGCAGACGATCGTCGCCGGTGCCGGGTCCGGGCAGGTGTGGCCCTGGTTTGCCATCGACAGTGGTCTGGTGCCTGCACCCGGTGAACGGATGGTCCCGACTCAGGCCGGTCAGGTGCTGCTCAGCCCGCACTCGACGCTGCTGGCGGTCGTCGTCGAGCTGGGCCTGGTGGGGTTGCTGCTGGCAGGGGTGATGGTCGTGTCGTTGTGTCGGCTCGCCCTGCGGTGCCGCAGGGATGCCTTCGCCGCACCACTGACGCTGGCGCTGCTGGCCACCCTGGTGGCTTTCCTCTTCGACACCTACCTGTTCAAGGAGTTCGGCAACGCCTTCTGGTGGTGGCTGGCCGTGGGGGCCGTTGCGGTCTGCTGCCCGTCTGAGACGCGGCAGGCGCTCAGCAACAGCACCGCCAGCCCCAGGTGAGCTCCCATCAGCGGTTGGCTCAACCAGGTCGAGTGGGCCGTCGACAACGGCAGTACGGTCACGGTCAGGGCGATCGCCGCCGATCCCAGGGCCCGCGTGATCGCGTCGCCGCGTCGCATCCAGCGGCAGGCGCACACGACCATCATCACCAGGGCGGCGACGAATACTGCGAAGGTGATCACCCCGTACTCGCACAGAACCTCGGTAAGGCCGGAGTGGGCGTTGTTGAGCCCGTAGAACTGGTGCGGGTTCTCCGGCAGCAGAGCCCAGTGTTCGAACCCGCCCGGCCCGGTCCCCAGGTAGCCGGTGTGTGGCAGGATCCACAGTGCCGAGTTGAGCAGCAGCAAGCGCACCCAGATGGAGGAGCCGGGGGCGGTGGCCTGGTCGAGGTGCAGGTATTCGAGCGCCTGGCTTCCCGGTGGCATCCCGAGCGCCATGGAGCCGGTCAGCAACGCCAGGAGGATGACGGTGACCAGGCGGGTGCGCCGGTTGCACAGCAACCACACCACCACGCCGATCAGGAAGGCGATCTGGGCGAGTCGTCCGCTGGTGCGCAGTAGCAGCACGATCTGCCAGGCCGCGAAGGGAATCAGGAGCCAGCGTGTCCAGCCGGGCGCCAGACGCCACGCCAGGGGAACAAGCAGCAGGCCGACGGCGATGTGATAGGCGTACAGATTGGGGTTGTCGTAGGTTGCGGCGATCAGGTTGTAGGTCCAGTCCAAGGGCTTCCAGTAGACGGCCGGGGTGTTGCCGGGAAGGTACTGGTCGGTGAGGATCTCCCAGGTGCCCACCACACCCGTCGCTGCAAGTGATGCCAGCCAACCCCACACTGCGGCGCGAACCACGCCGCGATCGGAGCTGAGGATGGTGAAAGCCAGACAGGCCAGAACCGCGAATCCGAGAACCGCTCCGTGACTGAACTGCACACCCTGCGGGAAACGCAGGGTTCCGAGAACCCCAAAGGCAAGGAACGTTGCGGAGACCGCGACGACACCCACCAGTACCGGATCCTTGGAGGGGCGGCGCAGGAACTGCCAGGCAGCGGCCACTGTCAAACCCATGATGACCAGGCGGGAGGGCATCAACAGGCCATGGGGAAGGTAGATCGACGCCGCCACCAAGGAGGGCAGCACGAAGATCCCGATGCGGATCGGCCACTGTTGGAGTCGCTTGTTCAGCACATGGATCCCTTCCTCGTCCAATGCCGATCCGTGGTCGGCGACGATACGACGGATCGCCGCGTGGTGCGGACGGTCACCGGTTCACGAAGTCCCACGACGTCCGTGAGGTCCGTGGATCGGCGCAGGAAAGTCTACTTCCACGCTTCCAGGAATTCCTTGCCGTTCTTCGCCAACTGCTGGGGCGGCATCGTGTGGACCGTGCCCAGTATCAGAAGGCGGTCATGTTTCTTGGTGGTGATGCACATCATCATCGTCACCTTCTTGTTGTTCTTGAGGGAGATTTCTTGGGGGCCGCAGGTGAAATCGCCTTTCTCGGTGGGGTCTGTCAGTTTGTTGCGCACATCCTCGAAGTTGCTGGGGGAGTCCGTGTAGGCCATGATCTGGGTGCCGTCCGAGGAATGATAGAAACTGGTTTTCTGGATGGTCTCGCTGTAATTGAAGTCACCGAATTTCTTGGGCAATTCTGGGACGCCGGTTTCAGTGGCCGTGGGGGTGGGACTCGCGGCCGTGGGAGTTGGCGTGGAGGGCGCGGTGGATTTGGAGTTGTTGGTGATGAACCACCAGATGCCCAGGCCCAGGGCGACCACGAGAACGCCGATGAGCACCAACAGCACGGTCCGGCCCGCCCCTCCGCCGGGTGGTCTCGGGGGCTGCATGTACCCGGGCGCCCCGTAGGGCTGGGAGTAGTTCTGTTGTTGAGGGTGCAGATAGCCCTGAGGCTGCTGAAAATAGCCCTGCTTGGGTTGACCTTGGTGGGGGTAGTTCTGTTGGGGTTGACCTTGGTGGGGATAGTTCTGTTGGGGTTGACCTCCCCAGGGCGGCTGCGCGCCGGGTTGATTCATGTTCGAGTAGGGATAGTTGGTCATGTAGCTCCTCGTGAACCATGGTAGGAGAATGGGCGGGTCACCTGGGTGGGCGGGGATCCCGATCGCCGGGCATGCGTCGTAGACGAATCGACGGGTAGGTTAGAGGAATGCCGACCCGACGCCACTGGAACCACAACATCCACTATCACGGCGTGATCCTCGGGGAGATACCGGAAGGGGCCCGGACGGCCCTCGACGTCGGCTGCGGCAATGGGCTGCTGGCCCGGGAGTTGCAACGTGTCGTGCCCGAGGTCGTGGGCATCGATGTCGATGAGCAGGTTCTGGGCCAGGCGCGCCGGGACTGCGGAGACGTCGATTGGGTGTTCGGAGACGTCCTGACCCACGACTTCGGCCGCCGTTTCGACGTGGTGGCTTCGGTGGCCGTGCTGCACCACATCCCCGACCTCCGGGCGGCCTTGGAACGGTTGGCCGCGCTGACCGCCCCGGGCGGGGTCCTGGCGGTCATCGGTCTGGCGCGGGCGACGAGACTCAGGGACCGGCTGATCCACGTCCCGGGTTTGTTCCAGCACTGGTGGTTCTCGTTGCGGTACGGCTTCTGGGAGCACACGGCCCCGACGGTGTGGCCACCGCCCCACGACTACACCACGGTCCGGCGGGTGGCCGCCGAGCTTCTGCCCGGGATGGTGTGGCGGCGCCTCCCGTTGTGGCGCTACTCCCTGATCTGGCACCGCCCCGTCACGATGTGAGGTCAATGCCGCAACCGGTGAACTCTGCCTCTCCCCGTTCCGTCAGACGGACCGCCCGGGTGTTTCCGACCCGGGTGATCCAGCCGCGCTCCAGGAACAGCCTGCACAGTCGCGTCCCGAGGGGCCCGGCCAGGTGGAGGCGGCGTTCGGTCGCATCCATGCAGGAGCTCGTCGCCAGGGAACCCAGTCCGGTTTCCCACGAGTCGAGGAGATCGCGGCCGGCCTCCGTGGGCCGCCATGCGGCATCGATCAGGTCCTGTCCGCGCAGCTGGTCGGCGAGCCCGACCCCGAGCCGTCCCGCGAGGTGCCGGTAGCAGGTGCGGCCCTCCCGGAACCGGGCCTCGTCGGAGGACGCCCGCAGGCTCCGGGGCGTGGGCAGGAGGGTGCCGGAGAGGACCCCGAGGCCTTCGATGACCCGCGCCACGTGTTCACCGGCGAGGGTGACGTAGCGGTGACGGCCCTGGTGTCTCTCGGCGGCGATGCCCCGGGCGACGAGAACGTCGATGTGCTCGCTGGCGGTGGAGCGGGCCAGGCCCGTGTACCGGGCGAGTTCGCCGACGGTCCAGGCCCGGTCCGTCATCAGGGCGGTACACATCGCGGCGCGTGACGGATCCCCCAACGTGGCGGCGACCAAGGAGATCTCCGGCATTCTCTCGGGAAACGAACGATCGGGCACCCCTCCATTCTCGCCGCCCCGGGTTCGGTGAGCACCGAACCATCCGGGCGTGACCATGGTCGCCGAACTCCGATGACCGGGACTGAACGAGGAGGCCTGGATGGTGCGCGACAACAGGCGAGCGGCGACGGCCGCGGTGCTGCTCGGTTTCTTCGTCGTCATGCTCGACGTCACCGTCGTCAACGTGGCCCTCGGCGGCATCGGCGCCGACCTGCGGATCGGGATCGGGACGCTGCAATGGGTCGTCGACGCCTACACGCTCGTGCTCGCGGCCCTGCTGCTCGCCGCCGGGGCCGCCTGCGACCGCATCGGCGCCCGGAAGGTCTACCTGACCGGCCTGCTGGGGTTCGGGGTCCTGTCCTTCGCCTGTGCGATGGCGCCGACCGGCGGGACGCTGGTGGCGGCCCGGGCCGTGCAGGGGGTGGGTGCGGCGGCCGTCGTGCCCGGGTCGCTGACACTACTGGGCGCCATCCACCCCGACCCCGCCGCGCGGGCACGGGCGATCGGCCTGTGGGGCGGAGCCGGGGGAGTGGCCGCCGCCGTCGGGCCGATCCTCGGCGGGATGCTGGTGACCGCGGTCGGGTGGCGGTCGGTGTTCTGGATCAATCTTCCGGTGATCGCCGTGGCCGTTCTGCTCACCGTCAGGGCGGTCGACGGGACGCGCGGGATCGCACCCCGGGGTCTGGACCTGTTCGGCCCGGGACTCTCGGCGCTCGGGCTCGCCGCGGGAACCTGGGCGGTGATCTCGGCGGGCGAACACGGCTGGGGGGTTCCGCAGCTCGCGGCGACGGCCGTCGCCGCCGGGCTGTTGATCGGTTTCGTCGCCGTGGAACGTCGCGTTCCCGAACCGATGCTGCCCCCCGGCCTGTTCGCCGGGCGGGGTTTCACGGTGGCCGTGACGGTCGGGTTCTGCCTGAATGTGAGTTTCTTCGGCCAGCTCTTCGTGCTGTCCCTGTTCTTCCAGCGAACCCTGGGTCTCGACGCCTGGGACGCGGGTCTCGCGCTCGCCCCACAGGCGTGCAGCGCGGTTGTCGCCGCCCCGCTCGGGGGCAGGGCGGCTGCCCGGTTCGGGGCTTTTCCCGCGATGTTGACGGGGCTTGTCCTCGGGGCTGCGGGGTTCGCAGGAACCGCGTTCATCGGCCCCGGCACGGCGCCCCTGATCGTTTCCGGAGTCACCTTCGCCGCGGGATTCGGAATGGCCTTCGCGATGCCCGCCGCGACCGCCGCAGCGGTCTCGGCCGTCCCGGACGAGCTCGCGGGAACGGCCGGAGGGGTCGTGAACGCGGCACGGCAGACCGGCAGCGTCGTCGGAGTCGCCGTCCTGGGCGGCGTGGTCGCGGCCGATGCCTCCCCGTCCGGTTTCCGCGTCGCGATGCTGGTGGCGGCCGGGATCTTCATCGCGGCCGCGGCCCTGGTGGCCGCGGCCGCGCGTGACCCGGCCTGACACAACCGGGTGGGGTTCCTCAGGTGATGCTGGCCGCGTGGAGTTCCGCCATGGAGGCGGCGAGCGTGGAGTCGAACTCCTCCTCAGATCTGGTCGTTGCGATCAAAGTGCTTGATGGCACGGCAGTCGGGTGGCTGAAAGCTGGAAAATATGCGAAATTCGCTTCGTGGCTCCTCCGAGTCGCTCCTCGAGTCGCTCTCCGGGGAGGAGCAGCGGGCATCGTTGGTGGACTCGTTGCAGGCGTTGTGGCATGCAGTATCTCGAACGGATGAATGAATGATGGATCGACGGCAAGGATCATCCATCCCGGTCCCGGTGCTGATGGTTGCCTACAAAGCGGCCGTGTGCCTGGCCGGAGTGACCTTGGCGGTACTCGTGGGATGGTTCCCCCTCTGGCGAGGTGCACTGGTGTTTCTCGCCCTGGTGCTGGTTGCGATCGGGCTGGTACCCCACCAGCAACGCGCCCGTCCCGAGGATCTCCTCTCGGCCCGGTTCGTCGCGACCGTCTCCACCTTGAACGGGCTGGCCATCGTGGTGCCCCTGCTGGGGCATCCGCTGTTCTGGCATGTGGTCGGGGTGGTGTGCGTCGGCGGCGTCACTCACGTCCTGTGCCGACGATGGATCCATGAACCGAACAGGAAGTTCCACGACGAGCAGTGACGCTGACGGGACACAGCGGAACGGTCCGGTCCCTCGGCGTCGAGGCCACTGACACCCCAACGAGCGCAAGGGGCGGGGCGCCGGTTCGGGCGGCGCCCCGCCCACCGGATCCTTAACTTTTGGTCAG
>CALLVV010000052.1 GCA_938012815.1 uncultured Propionibacteriaceae bacterium | reverse complement strand
GGGCGCCGGCTCATTCCGGTGCCGTACGGGTCCGATTGTGCCCCCACCTGCGGGTCATCTGCGACCAAAGGCCCGATCTCAGTGTGTCTTGTGATGTGGGAACGGGCACATACTCAGAGGCTGGTACGGGTGTCATAGGTACTTGCCCGTCCGAGCGGTCGGCCCGCGACCGGGCGTGGAGGGGACCGTCGCCCGCCCGGTGCCGGGGTCGACGGTTACCGTGACGTTGCTGTGGGACTGCCGGGGGGTGAGCCCCTCTTCCTGCGAGACCCAGATCGTGTAGGTCGACGACGGGTCTCCCGGCTGGGGAAGGAACAGGGCGACGGCCTGCCCGCCACCGACCTGCTGGCCGGACGCGACGAAACCCCCGCGTCGCAACGGGTCCACGAGCTGGCCCGGTGCTTCGCGGCCGGTGGGGTGGCCTCGCTGGTCGGCGAGCTGCTGGCGGGTCTCGGTCCCCACCTGGCCCGGCTCGGGGACGGGGAACGCCACCTGGCGGACCTGACCCGGGTCGGTGAGCTGCTGCTCGGGTCGGACGCCACCGACCTCGACGGGCTTCACGCCTGGCTGGTCGCCCGGGCCACCACCCCGGGCGATGAACCATCCACCCGCCTGGCCTCCGACGAGGCGGCGGTGCGGGTGTGCACCATGCATTCGGCGAAGGGCCTGGAGTTCCCGATCGTGCTGCTGCCGCAGGTGAGCGTCACGGAGGTGAACCTGCGAGGCGCCTTCCCCTATCTGAACGCGGCCGGCCGCAGGGTGCTGCACGTCGGCGCCCGCCCCGGCAATCGCGACGAGCTGTCCACCATCGCCCGGCAGCAGGCGCGCGACGAGGAACTCCGCCTGCTCTACGTTGGCCTCACCCGCGCCAAACACCTGGCGATCGCCTGGCACGTGATGGACCGCAGGGCGTCCTCGGGGCCGTTGACGGCGCTGCTGTGCCGCGACCGCTCGGTCCCGCGGCTTCGCCCCGAATATCCCAAGCTGCCCCCCGCCTTCGGTTTCGACCCGGACCTGGTGCACCTGTCCCCGGTCACCGCCCCCCCCTGGGGGTCCGGCCTGCCGAACCCCGCCCCCGGGCCGGGGTCCGGGGAGCTCCGGCTCGCCCGTTTCACCCGCGACATCGACCAGGACTGGCGCCGCACCTCCTATTCCGGGCTGACCGCGAACCTCCACGAGAACGCGCCGGACGAGCCGGAGGAACTCGACCTGCCCCCCGGGGAAGCCGACGGCCCCGCCACGCCCTCCCCCATGAACGATCTGCCCACCGGAGCGCGTTTCGGGACCCTCGTTCACGAAATCCTTGAAGGGGCGGATTGGACCGACCCGGAGCACGTGCAGCAGGTGGCGGCCGCGAGGGCCCCTGCCTCCGGGCTGGGCCGGGAACAGGCGCAGCGGCTCGCCGACGCCCTCCGCCTGGTGGTCACAACCCCGCTGGGCGGGTTGTGGGACGGCGCCCTGGCCGACCTGCCCGTCGCCGAGCGACTGGCAGAACTGGACTTCGACCTGCCCCTGGGGAATCGCGGCCCGGCCCATGTGGTCGCGGACCTGGCGGAGGCAATGTCCAGGCACCTGCCCGCCTCCGATCCGCTCGCCCCCTACCCGGCCCGGCTGCTCACCACCGACGCCGCCCGCGCGTCGCTGAAGGGCTTCCTGACCGGTTCGATCGACGTGGTACTGAGACTGCCCCGGGGAAGTTTCGTGGTGGTGGACTACAAGACGAACCGGCTCCCCGTCCCGCCGGAGCAGGAGCTGTCCGTCGAGCACTACCACCCGTCCGCGATGGCGGAGGCGATGATGCAGGCCCACTACCCGTTGCAGGCGCTGCTGTACTGCGCCGCCCTGCACCGTTTCCTGGCTTGGCGGCTTCCTGATTACTCGCCCGGAAGGCACTTGGGCGGGGTGGGTTACCTGTTCGTGCGGGGCATGGCCGGGCCCGGGACCCCGGTGGTAGCAGGTGGCCGCTGCGGGGTTTTCAAGTGGTTCCCGCCGGCCGAGCTGGTGGTGGAGGTCTCCGATCTGCTGGGAGGTGGGCGGTGAGAGGGCCGGAGGTTCCCGTGGCAGCCACGGGACTGCTGAAGACCTTCGCCGAGGCCGGGATGATTCACGTGGCCGATTTTCACCTGGCCCGCCGGATGGCCGCGTACTGCGGGGAGAGTGACGACCGGGTGCTGCTGGCCCTCGCCCTGACGGTGCGGGAGCTGCGCCTGGGTTCGGTGTGCCTGGACCTGGCCTGCGCGCCCGAGCTGATCGTTCCTGGCGAAGCCGACGACGGATCGGTGGCGGAACCCGTCGAGCTGCCCTGGCCGGAGCCACGGGCATGGGTCGCGGCGGTGGCGGCCTCGCCGGCGGTGGCGGGCCCGGAGACAGGGCCGCGGCCGTTCCGCCTAGTCAATGGTCTGCTGTACCTGGACCGGTTCTTCACGGAGGAACAAAACCTAGCCGCCGGCCTCAGGCATCGCAGCATGCTGCCGGATCTGCCCTCCCCCGAACCTCCCGCCCCCGGGCCCGGCATGGTTCCCGACCCCACCCAGGACGCCGCGGTTCGGGCAGCCACCCGGGCCCGCACCAGTGTCATAACGGGCGGTCCCGGGTCCGGCAAGACGACGGTGGTCTCCCGGATCATCGACGCGCTGACCGCCCGGGGACCGATCACCGTCGCCCTGACCGCCCCCACCGGGAAGGCCGCTACCCGCCTGGAGACCGCGGTGCGCGACAGGTTGCGGCACCCGGAACGGGTCGCTCTGACCGCGGGCACGCTGCACCGGACCATCGGTGTGATGCCGGACCGTGCGGAACGCACCCACGACGCTCTGAACCCACTGCCCTTCGACGTGGTGATCGTGGACGAGACGTCGATGGTGTCGATCACGCTGATGTCATGGTTGCTGGAGGCAGTGGCCGACTCCACCCGGCTAGTTCTGATCGGCGATCCGAACCAGCTGGCCTCCGTGGAGGCGGGGGCAGTGCTAGCCGACATCTCCGCCGCCCCAGACCTGGTCACATCCCCGGGCGGTCCCGCCGTGGTGCGGCTCGGCGGCAGCCACCGCAACCTCGACGACGTGGCCCGGCTGGCCGACGCCATCCGCGACGGCGACGCGGACGGCTGCCTGGCGCTGCTGGAACGATCGGAAACGTGCACGCTCACCGCGTACACCGGCACCGAGCCGCTCACCGGCCTGCCTGCGCTGGCCTCCGACGTCGTGGCCACCGCCCGCAATGCCCTGGTCGCCGCGCTGGCAGGTGATGGCGATCGGGCCGTGCGGGCCCTGGAACGGCACCGGTTGCTGTGCGCACACCGGGAAGGCCCCTTCGGTACCGGGCATTGGCAGCAGGCGGTGCGCAGGCACCTGGCCACGACGCTGCCCGGCTACGCACCTGAGGTCGGCCAGTACCCGGGGCAGCCGTTGATCGTCAACCGCAACTCCGATCTGGTCAGCAACGGCGATGTAGCGGTGATCGTCGAGAGCGATGGACGGCTGCTGGCCGCCGTGGACCGGGGCGGGCACGCGGAACTGCTGAACCCACTGCTGCTGGAAGCAGCACAGGAACTGCACGCCATGACCATTCACAAGTCACAGGGCAGCCAGTTCGAGCGGGTCAGCGTGATCCTGCCCCCTCCGGGTTCACCGCTGCTGACCCGAGAGCTGCTGTACACGGCCGTCACTCGCGCCGAGTCTGGGGTTCGGCTGTACGGCTCTCCCGAGGCGCTGCGGAAGGCCATAGGGACCCGGGCAAGGCGGGCGAGCGGTTTGGTGAGGGCCGCGGCCCCTCGAAACGAGAAACGCTAATCTTGGAACGCTGAACAGAAAGAGGCCCACACATGTCCGTTTTCGAGAACGTCCGACTGGCTCCCGCCGATCCGATCCTGGGATTGACCGAGGCGTTCAAGGCGGATGAGCGCACTTCCAAGGTGAACCTCGGGATCGGCGTCTACCTCGATGAAAACGGGCAGCTGCCGTTGATGGAATGCGTCCACGCCGCCGAGGACCGGCTGGCCGCGGCCGCGAAACCGCATACCTATCTCGGTATTGACGGGCTCCCGAGCTACGTCCGCCTGGCGCGAGAGCTGGCCTTCGGCGCCGATTCGTCTGCCGTCGCCCAAGGCCGCATCGCAACGGTGCAGAGTCTCGGTGGTACCGGCGCGCTGAAGGTCGGCGCCGACTTCATCGCAACCCTGAGTCCCGGCGCCCCCGTCCTGATCTCGGATCCGTCGTGGGAGAACCACCAGGCGATCTTCACCCGCGCTGGTTTCGCTGTCGGCGCGTACCGCTACTACGACGCCAAGGCCAAGACCGTCGACCTCGACGGCATGATCGCGGACCTCGAGGCTGCGAAGTCGGGCACCATCGTGGTGCTGCACGCCTGCTGTCACAACCCGACCGGCTACGACCTGAACCCCGAGCAGTGGGACCGGGTGATCCGGGTCATCATGGATCGTGGAATGATTCCTTTCCTGGACATGGCCTACCAGGGTTTCGGGGCAGGTGTGGCCGAGGATGGGGCCGTGATTTCTCGTTTCGTGGAGGCCGGACTGCCGGTGTTCGTCTCGACCTCGTTCTCGAAGTCGTTCGGGCTCTACGGCGAACGCGTCGGCGCCCTGCACATTGCCTGCCGGGACGTGGAGGAGGCCAGGCGCGTGCTGTCGCAGGTGAAGATCTGCATCCGCACCAACTACTCCAACCCCGCCACCCACGGCGCGGCCATCGTCGCCGACGTACTCGGCGACCCCGCCCAGCGGGCCTCCTGGGAGCAGGAGCTCGGCCGGATGCGTGACCGCATCAAGCAGATGCGCTTCCGCCTCGTCGAGGCGCTGCGTGCCGAGGGTGTCGGGGACATGGATTTCATCGCCCAACAGGCCGGCATGTTCAGCTACTCGGGCCTGACCCGGGACCAGATGCTGGCGTTGCGCCGCGACCACGGCGTCTACGGCACCGAGAAGGGCCGGATGTGCGTCGCGGCCCTCAATGACGGCAATCTGGAGGTCGTGGCGAAGGCCATGGCTGCGGTCCGGGACCACTGAGCCGATCCGTCACGCCGAGGCGATCAGGAACATCAGGACGAGGACATAGATGCTGTTGAGCAACACCCAGAAACGACCGAGGTAGAACCGGATGGCCGCCCGGCGGTAGGCAAAAATGACGGGGGCATCCACCCGGCCCTGTTGCTCACGCGGATCCGGACCGATGTAGTGGTTCTTCATACTCCAGCCGGGTCTGGTCCCGAATCGTGACATGCCCTCCAGGTGGATTCTCCCGTCCTCGGACAGAGTTCCAAGACTGCGGTGTACCAGCAGCACGCCCAGCCACATGAAGACGGCGTGGTCGAGGGACGCGTAGTCCAGGAAGGATTGGATCTGCAGCCAAACCGGCCTGGCGAAGTTCAGCAGGAGGGCGAACGTCTCCTTCCACGGATCGGCCTCGCTGACGTATCCGCAGGCTATGGCGAAACCACCCACCAGCAGCAGTCGGGACAGGGCACCGAGCATGCATGACCACTGCGGTCTCCTGCTGGTGACCTCCCCCGCCACCAAGGAGACCGCGACGAAACCTACCAGGGCCAGGTTCGCGATCATCACCCAGTTGAGGTATCCCCTGATGGACGGGAACAACAGTCCGGGCAACACCACCACAGCGGTGATGTAGACCGCCATCCTGATCCGCGAGTACAGCCAGCGAACGCAGGCCACGAACCTCCGCTCCCAGAACGCCATCCGGTACGCGTTCATCTCGCGCCGCAGGCGTTCCTTCTCCGACTCGACCGGCGGTCCCGGAGTTCGTCCTTCGGAAACGGGAATGGCGACGGCGTCGACCTCGGTTGGGGTTCCCCACGCGCCCACCCGCTGCTGCAGCTGCGTCGGGGGCGGTTGAGCCGGAACCCGCTGCTGGGCGGGGAACGGCTGCGCAGGAGGCAGCGGCGCCGTGACGGCGGGCAACTCCACGGTCGGGGTGTCGTCCTCGAAGGAACGCGGCTTCTCTCGCAAGTTCTCTCCTTAACATGCCCCACGTGCTGGCGGCCGCTGCTCAGTCGAGGTAGTCGCGAAGCACTTGGGAACGTGACGGGTGCCGCAGCTTGCTCATGGTCTTCGACTCGATCTGGCGGATGCGTTCCCGGGTCACCCCGTACACCTTGCCGATCTCGTCGAGGGTTTTGGGTTGGCCGTCGGTGAGCCCGAAGCGCATCGAAACCACGCCGGCTTCCCGCTCGGAGAGGGTGTCCAGGACGTCGTTGAGCTGCTCCTGCAGCAGGGTGAAGTTCACCGCGTCGGCAGGCACGACTGCTTCGGAGTCCTCGATGAGGTCGCCGAACTCGGAGTCGCCGTCCTCACCGAGCGGGGTGTGCAGGGAGATGGGTTCGCGCCCGTATTTCTGGACCTCGACCACCTTCTCCGGGGTCATGTCGAGTTCCTTCGCCAGCTCCTCCGGGGTTGGTTCCCGCCCGAGGTCCTGCAGCATCTGCCGCTGCACACGGGCCAGTTTGTTGATGACCTCCACCATGTGGACGGGGATGCGGATGGTACGGGCCTGATCTGCCATGGCCCGGGTGATGGCCTGTTTGATCCACCAGGTTGCGTAGGTGGAGAACTTGTAGCCCTTGGTGTAGTCGAATTTCTCGACGGCGCGGATCAGGCCCAGGTTGCCTTCCTGGATCAGATCGAGGAACAGCATGCCGCGGCCCGTGTAGCGCTTGGCCAAGGAGACGACGAGACGCAGGTTGGCCTCAAGGAGGTGGTTCTTGGCGTTGCGCCCGTCGTTGGCGATCCACTCGAAGTCTTCAAGATCGTCCGGAACGATCGGGTTCTCGACGTCCGCGATCCGTTCCTCCGCGAACAGCCCGGCCTCGATCCGTTTGGCCAGCTCCACCTCCTGGACGGCGTTGAGGAGGGCAACCTTGCCGATCTGCTTGAGGTAGTCCTTGACGGGGTCAGCGGTGGCGCCGGCCGATACGACTTGCTGCTCCGGCTCGTCGGCATCGTCCTGATCCGAGAGGGAAAAGCCCTCTTCCTCGACGAGTTCCTTCTCGAGGGTGGCCTCCTTCTCCTCCACGAACTGTGAGTCATCGACCTCGTCGAGGGAACGCTTCTTGCCCCCGACCTTCAGCACGACGTCGTTGCCATCTCGCTGCACCTCGACTTCGATCTCCCCCGACGTGAGCTGCGCGATGGTGGGTTCGCTGCCTGCCACGCCCGACTTCGACTTCGCCCGGGAACGGGTTGATTTGGTCGCTGTCGCTTTCGATGCAGCGGCCCTGTTCCCCGCGGCCTTGGTCCTGGTTCCGGTCGCCTTCTTCTTGTCCTCGGATTTCGCGGCCTTCGTGGCGCGGGTGCGCTTCGTGACGGGCTTGGTTTCCTTCTCCACGGTTGCAGTGGCGGTCTTCCTCGCGCGACTACGGGTGGTCTTCGGAGCCTGTTCGGAGCTCGAACCAGAGGTCACAGCGGTTTCTCCTCGCATCTGGGCACAGGACACCCCGTTGCGGTCAAGGGGTGTCACAAGCCATCTTTCCACGGGCACCCCCGACACTCAAACACAACCCCTACAGGATCCTCCCCACTCTCGACCCGGCCAGCCGCCCCCAACGTCATACCACGGTCTGACGCACCCCTGAGATAACGATTGGGTCACAATTTCGGGAACCTTTGACCCGGCAGGCACGTTTTGATGGGTGTAGACGTCAGAAAGGCGGATCCAATGATCACGACTGCGCGAACCCGTAGCACCGACGGCATCGATGGCAAGGATGCCGTGGGGCTCTACCTGGACGCGATAGCCAAGACCCCTCTGCTGAGCGCCGAGGAAGAGGTGCAGCTGGCCCGGGCCATAGAGGCCGGGTTGTTCGCCCGCGAAATCCTCGACGGCAACGAGACCACCTCGACGGACGCCACTCGCGAAGAACTGGAACAACTCGTCGAACTCGGCGATCAAGCCATGCAGCGATTCATCAAGGCGAACCTGCGTCTGGTGGTCTCCGTGGCCCGCAAGTATGGCCGCGCCCAGATGCCGCTGCTCGACCTGGTGCAGGAGGGCAACACCGGCCTGATCCGCGCCGTGGAGAAGTTCGACTACACCAAGGGTTTTAAATTCTCCACCTACGCAACCTGGTGGGTGCGGCAGGCCATCTCCCGCGGCATAGCCCAGCAGGGCCGCATCGTTCGCCTGCCCGTGCACGTGGCCGAACAGGTCAACCAGGTCTCCGCGGTGCGCCGCAACCTGGAACGTGCCCTGGGCCGCGAACCCGAGGTCGGCGAGATTGCCGATGAGCTGAACCTGGCCGAGGAGAAGGTCATCGACCTGATCCGTTACGCCCGCGACCACGTCTCCCTCGACGCACCCGTCGAGGCCGACGGTGACACCGCGCTCGGCGACCTGATCGCTCGCGAAACCGCCCCCGGCCCGGACGAGGTGGTGCTCGACGCGGAGGAACGCGCCCGCCTCGATGGGATGCTCTCCGCCCTCGACGACCGCTCCGCCGACGTGGTACGGCGCCGTTATGGTCTCCTCGACGGACGCCAGGCCAAGCTGGCCGACATCGGACAGCACTGGGGGATCACCGCCGAACGGGTCCGCCAGATCGAGCGTCTCGCCCTGGCCAAGATGCGCGAATACCAGGCTGCCGCCTAACCACCTTCCCTGATCCGGCTCATCCGACGAGCCGGATCAGCCCTTCTTGGGCGCAGGAGGCCACCAGTTTCCCGTCCTGGAACAACCTGCCTTGGCAAAACCCCCGGGCCCCGGAGGCCGACGGCGAGAGCATGTCGTAGAGCAACCACCGGTCGCAGTGAGCCGGACGGTGGAACCACATCGCGTGATCGATGGAGGCGGTCTGCAGGTTCGGGGACAGGAACTCCACCTCGTGTTGCACGGTGGAGACGCTGAGCAGCAGCAGATCCGTCAGGTAGGCGAGCACGGCCGCATGCAGGCGCGGATCCTCCGGCATGGCGTCCTGGGTGCGCACCCAGGCCCGCATCACTCCCCCGTTCTGGCTCGGCACCGGGGTGGAGGCCAGCCGCACGTCGAGGGCGTCCCACTCCGACAGCATCCGGATCGGGGCCCCGAACCGTTCCTCCAACACCTGCCCCAGCGGTGAGGAGTCCTCGGGTGTGGCCACCGACTCGGGTTGGACGGCCGAATGGCTGAGTCCCTCCTCCGGTTCCTGGAAGGAGACGTCCAGATCGAAGATCACATCGTCGTACTGGCGGGGGATCACCCGGCGCGCCGAGAAGGTGCGGCCATCCCGGACGTGCTCCACCCCGAACCGAAGCGACTCCTCGCGGCTGCCGGGGCGCAGGAAATACCCGTGCAGCGAGTGCACCACCCGGTTCTCGGGAACGGTTCGCATCGCGGCCACGAGGCTCTGCGCCATCACCTGCCCGCCGAACAGCCGCTGCCACTGGGTATCCGGTTGCGGGCCGCGGAACTTTCCCTTGCCGACCTCGACAAGGTCGAAGAGCTGCATCAGGTCATCTGTGGTGGCTGGCACCCGACCATTATCGCCCGATCCTTCCCATGGCCTGGGAAATCCGTTTCGCCGAGACGGGCACCAAGGTACGCGTCCCCTGTGCGAACAGGCTCACCCGGAGCTCCTCCAACAGGAACGCGATCTCCTCCACGTCCGCGAGCAGCGGCCCGGAGGGCTGGGCGTCACACAACCGTCCGTAGCGGGCCTCCAGTTCCATGATCTCAGCGCGGTTCCGTTCGTCCCTGGCAGGATTCCTGCCGCGGGTGACGAGCCGGGTTTCGCAGGCCTCGATCCACACGGGGATGCGGTCGAACCACGGATCCGGGGTGGCTGAGATAAATCGTTTGAAGGTGAGGTTGGCCAGCTGCTCGGTGATGTCCGCGCGCACTTCGTCATGCTCCGGTAGGGCGGCGAGCCGCCGCTCCACCACCGCCTGAGCGGCCAGGGCCCTCGCCGCGGTGCCGACAACGGCGCCCGTGGTTGTGGGGCAGTCGGCGCGCACCATGTCCGCGACGCGCCAGAACTCCTGCCTACTACGGACCCGCACCGGATCCGTGATCGCCCGCAGCAACCGGTCGGAGGCCTTCAACCAGGCGTCCTGGAGCAGTTCCGGAACCGAGTCGTACCGGCTCGCCCCGAGGGCCAGCTTCTCGGGGTTTCCGAGGTGGGAGACCACCCAGCGGATCGGCGACGGATTCACCAGCGTGAGCAGGCGCCGCACCCCCGCGGCATGGAGGCGTTCTGCCTTCGCGGCCGAGTCCACCACCTGCACCCCGACGCTGTCTCCCTCGTCCACGAGGCAGGGATGGCCCTCAACTCCCCCGCCGAGGCGCTGTGTCAGGGGCAGTTTCCCGAAGTCCCAGTCGGTGCGACCCGTCGTCGCGATCCGCCCCGCGGAGCGGGTCAGCCGCGACGCCACCTTCGCGCTGAGTCGGGTCTTCAACACCGCCAAATCCTCGCCCCGGTCCACCTCCCTGCGCCCCTCGACCACGACGAAGGTCGGCCGCAGGTGGGAGTCCACGGCCTCGGGCCGCCAGTCACCGGGGGCCACCCGCTCCCCCGTGAGGGCGGTGAGCGCCCTTCCCAGTGCCTCGGGGAAGGCGGTGTTGTCGCCCGTTCCCCGCTCCCGAAGCCATGCCACTGCGCGGCGGGCGAAGTCGGGGGCGGGTACGAAGGAGGTGCGGATCCTCTTGGGCAGGCTGCGGATCAGGGCGGTCGCGAGCTCCTCGCGCAGCCCCGGCACCTGCCAGGTGAAGGGCTCGGGTTCCAGGACCCCGAGTTGTTCCAGCCGCACCTCGATCGTCACGCCGTCGTGTCCCGCCCCGGGGTCGTAGACGTAACTGACGGGCAACTCCAGTCCCGCTACCTGCCACCGGTCGGGGAAGTCGGTGACGCTGAGCGCCCCGGGGTCGGTCATGCAGTCCGCGGGCGTCAGCCGTAGTGCGGAGTCATCGCCCAAGGATTTCACATACTTGTCGAAGGTTGCCCCGGAGACCACATCGGCGGGCAGCCGGACGGCGTAGAAGTCGTGGAGGGCCTGGTCGGAGATCAGCAGCTCGGGTCGGCGCATCCGATCGGTGAGCCTTTCGGCCTCGTCGTAGGCGAACCGGTTCGCCATCACCACTGGGGTGCGGGTCTCCCATTCCCGTTCCACCAGACCAGTGCGGATGAAGATCTCCCGGGCCTGCTCGGGATGGCTGGTCGCGTAGTTTGTGCGGCGCCCGGAGATGATCGGCACCCCGAACAGGGTGACGGTCTCGCTGGCGGTGACCGTGGCGCTGCGAGGTGAGAACGTCGGCTCGGAGAGGGTGCGGGTCACCAAATCCCCGGCGGCACGTTCGATCTGCGCCCCGGTCACCGGGCCGACGGTGCGCGCCCACAACCGGGAGGTCTCAACCAGCTCGTAGGCCACCACCAGCGGGGGCGTGGACCGCGAGCACGCCGACCCGGGCGCGATGGCGAACCGGGCGCCCCGCGCGCCCTGGTACTCGGTCAGGGGGCGGCGCCTGCCCTGCACCTTCGGGGGTGGCGGCAGGGCCAGCCCGATGTTGGACAGCAACCCGGTGAGCAGGCAGTCGAGGACGACGTCCATCGCCGCGTCTCCCTCACCGGGCAGCTCCAGTTCCCTGCACACCTCACGAAGCTGGGAGACGAGGTCCTCCCATTCCCGGAACCGCACGAAGTGCAGGAATTCGGCCCGGCACAGCCTGCGGAACGCGCTTCCGGAAAGTTCCCGGCGACGTTTCCTGAGATATTCCCAGACGTTCAGCAGGGCCTCGAAGTCGCCTCCCGCCAAGGACCCCCTGCCCTGTTTGACGGGACGGGTGCCGGTGTGGACGGTGTGGCGTCTGGGCTCTCCGTTTGCGGAGGAGTCGGTTTCGCCGACAGGCGGTTGCGTGAAACGCCGGTGCAACTCGTCGGCGGCCTGTTGGTGTTCGCTGGGGCGTTCCCGCACGTCCGGCACCGTCAGTCCGGCGACGATCACCTGCACCTGGCGTAGCGCACCCCTCCGGGCTCCCTCGATGAGCATCCGGCCGAGCCGGGGATCGACGGGCATCCGCGCCAGCAGGCGCCCCGTGCGGGTGAGCCGCACCCGTTCGTGGCGGCGGCGCGGTTTGATCGCGCCCAGTTCCTGCAACACCCGCAGGCCGTCGCTGACCTGCGAGGCGACCGGGGCCTCCACGAACGGGAAGTTCTCGATCTCACCGAGCCCCGCCTGAGCCATCTGGAGGATGACGGTGGCCAAGTTGGTGCGCAGGATCTCCGGTTCGGTGAACTCGGGGCGGGAGTTGAAGTCCTCCTCGCTGTAGAGCCGGATCGCGACCCCCGGGCCGAGCCGGCCGCAGCGGCCCGCCCGCTGATTGGCGCTGGCCTGCGATATCGGTTCAATCGGCAACCGTTGCACCTTGGTGCGCGCCGAGTAGCGGGAGATGCGCGCTGTGCCGGCGTCGATCACGAACCGGATGCCCGGCACCGTGATCGAGGTCTCGGCGACGTTGGTGGCCAGCACCACCCGCCTGCCGGAATGGGCCTGGAATACTTTCTGCTGATCCGCCGCGGCCAGCCTTGCGTACAGGGGTAGGGTTTCCCAGCCCGGAAGTTTCAGGGCGTTCACGGCGTCTGCTGCGTCGCGGATCTCCCGTTCACCGGACAGAAAGACCAGCACGTCCCCCGAGGACGTAGTGGCCGCCAGCTCCCCGACGGCAGCGGCGACAGCGTCCACTTCGTCGACATCCTCACCGACGGGCCGGTAGCGGATTTCCACGGGATGAGTGCGCCCGGAGACCTCCACGACCGGCGCGTCATCGAAGTGGGCGGCGAACCGGGCTGTGTCGATGGTGGCAGAGGTGACGATCACCCTGAGCTCCGGCCGGCGCGCCAGGAGCCGTTTGAGATAACCGAGCAGGAAGTCGATGTTGAGGCTGCGCTCGTGGGCCTCATCGATGATGATCGTGTCGTAGCGTTCCAGGTTGCGGTCGTGGGCCAACTCACTGAGCAGCACGCCGTCGGTCATCACCTTGATACGGGTGGCGCGGCTCACCCTGCGGGTGAAACGCACCTGATAACCAACGAACTCCCCCAGCTCCGTGCCGCACTCCTCGGCAATCCGGTGCGCAACGGTGCGGGCCGCGATCCGCCTCGGCTGCGTGTGGGCGATCCGCTCCCTGCCCGCCAGCAGGCAGATCTTCGGAAGTTGGGTGGTCTTGCCCGACCCGGTTTCACCGGCGACCACAACCACCTGGTGGTCGCGGATGAGGGACGCGATCCCCGGCGCCTCCGCGGAGATCGGCAGCGCCGGGTCGAAGGCGAGCCGCGGCTGCGGGTTCACTTACCGTGGGTGATGTACAGCGGGCACAGCGAGTGGGCCATCAAGCCGCGCAACAGGCCACCCAGCCCGAAACCCGGGATGGCCTCCTCGCCGGCGCCGAGCACCAACAGGTCGTAGTTCTCGGACCGGGTGACGAACTCGTTGATCGGGGTGGCCGCCACCACGACCACCTCGTAGGGCACGCCGGGGAAGGTCTTGGTCTGTTCCGATGCCATCGCCTCAATGCCGCCCCGGGTGAAACGGATCAACTCCTCCAGGTCGGCGGGCCCGAGTTTCGGGCCGAACAGCCCGATGGGTGGTTGCAGCGCATGGACGATCTCGAGCCGGGCACCGAGCAGCTGGGCCTGTTCGAAGGCCGCCGCCAGGGTGGAGTGGTTCACCCGGCTGGTGTTGAGCCCGACCCCGATCAGTTTCTTGTTCCCGACGTCCTGCGGGTGCGCGGCGGCGGAGATCACCAGCACCGGGCAGCGTGAGCTGGCAACCACCGAAACACTCGTGGAACCGACGAACATTCGCTCCAGCCCGGAGACGGAGCGCCGGCCCACGACGATCAGGTCCGCCACCTCGCTGAGCCTCCCCAGCACCCCGCCGGGTGACCCGAGGACAACCTCGGTGCGGATGCGTTCCTCCGGCAGACCGATCTCCCGGGCCCTGGCGGCCGCCGCCTCGTTGGCGCTGACCCCCGCGTTCTGCAGCACCTCGGGGTCGTAGACCACGCCCCACGCCCCGGCCAGCATGGCGTCGTCGACGGCGTGCACCAGCAGCAGCTCGCCGCCGATCTCGGCCGCGAAACTGGCACCGTACTTGACGGCACGCAGCCCGTCCTCGCTGCCGTCGACGCCCACCACCACGAGCTTGCGCTCCTCCATGTCTTCCTCCTCAACTCCGGGGAACGGGATTGCCGGAAATCACCCGGCCCGTCACCTCTTCGATCCTCACCGCCACTCCGATGGCAGGGTCCTGCGGCAGGAAACTGACGACATCGCCCGCGTCCCGGGCCCCGCTCGTTCCCCGGACCAGCACCGACCAGCCGATAGCGGTGGCGTGGTCGACTTCGTCCACCTGGAACGCGACCCTCGTGGGTTCCGCCAGGCGCGCCAGCGTGGAGGCGGCATTGGTCTGGAACACCACCGAGTCGCCGATGACCCGGTAGTTCACGGGAAGCACACTCAGTCCATCGTCGTCCTGCCAGACCACACGCCCAATTTCCCCACCCCTGAGCAGCCGCAGGCACTCAGAGGCGTCCAGCCGCTCGAAGTATGTGACCTCGGTCATGGGAGAACTCTAGTGGCTGGACCCGCTCAGCCAGTGGTGGGGAAGGTGGTGCGTCCGCCCAGTTTGTGGGCCAGGTCGTCGTCGATGCCGTCGGCGACGTGGGAGATGGATTCGAGGGCCTGCCGAAGATGCCGGGGAACGAACGGCTGGGCGGGCACCGAGACCTGCACGAACACCCGGTCGCGGTGCAGGGCGAACCGGCAGTAACGGGACTCCACGTTCAGGTCGTTGAGCACCTCGCAGGCCCGGGAACGCCCGTTCACGTCGTGCACGAGAACCGCGAACAGGACCAGCTCCTCGAAGTCCGGGGTGGAGCGGCAGAAAACCATGGTGGAACCGACCCGGATGGCCACCTCGCCCGCCGCGTTTCGCAGCGCGGGATGCCCGAACATCTGTTCCAGTTCCGCATCGACGATGGCGTCGAGTTGCGCCTGGCTGGTGGGAAGCACCACGCCGTAGGGCCCGGGGGTGGGTTTGACCGGGTTGCTCTCCCTGGCGGTCAGCAGCTCGGCCAGCTGATCGGGTTCCAGGAAGATCGGGTGCAGCACACCCACCACTTCGGTCATGGTGGCGGTGGTGAGGTTCGCCAGTTCGGTGGCCTCCTCCTGGTCCCTGCGGGCGGTGAACCCCCGGGGGGAGGAGGTCCAACCCAGTTCCGTGAGCCGCGGTGAGTCGACGCCGACCAGGGTGGCCTCGACCACCCCCGGCTCCACGGCCGAGAAACGCACTGTGGGTGGGGTCTCGCGGGTCTCTTCGCCGTTGACCGCGGAAATGGTCAGGTCGGCGCTGGCGTCCATCACGGACAGCACGTCGGCGAGCCTCTCGGTGAACTCGTCCCATGCCTGCCTGGTGGTCTTGTCCAGATCAAAATCTTCAATGTCAGCCATGCAGCCCCACCTCCCGGACTCAACCTAGCAAACCGAAAACGGGGGCCGCTCCGGCGGAGTGCCCGAGCATTCCCGCAACCCCCGTTCGGGGTCACCGCCCAGCCACGGCACCGGCATTGCCCCTGCGCATTTGGGGGCGGGCAGAACCCACCACTGGTTCCTGAGCTCAGGATAACCTAAGCTGCTGCTTCCCGACCCGAGAGAATTTCGATGCACCCACAGGACTGGAACCTGCCCTACGGGCTGACGATCCTGGCTCTCTTCTGCATCGTCATGATCCGTTCCAACGGCACCTACTGGATCGGACGCGGCATCGTCGCGGGCACGAGCCACACCCGCTGGCGACGGGTGCTGGAAACCCGCCCCTACCGGGTGGGAAGCTCTTGGCTGAACTGCTGGGGCCCACCCGCGATCACCCTGAGCTTCCTCGTCGTCGGTCTGCAGACCATGGTCAACCTGGCCGCGGGTGTCGCTCGGATGCCGATGCGCCTTTATCTGCCGGCCGTGATCGTTGGCTGCACCGTCTGGGCGTTCATCTGGGGCACGGGCGGAATGATCAGCCTCGTGCTCCTGTCCATGGCGTGGGAACACAGCCCCGCGATGACAATCACGGGGCTCACCGTGATTGCCGCGGCGGTGGCCAGCTTCTTCCTGCTCGGACGCGGCCGCGGCGGTCAACCGTCGAAACGCCGCGACGCCCCCTTGTCCGCCGACTGCGCCAAGGAGCCGTAGATTTTCAACGCGGTCGAAACCTGCCGCTGCCGGGTGGCGGGACGGTAACCGTTGCCGGCCTCCAGCTCGGAACGGCGGGCCGCCAGTTCCTCATCGGGCACATTCAGCATGATCGACCGGTTGGGAATGGAGATGGTGATCTCGTCGCCGGTGCGCACCAGCGCGATCGGCCCCCCGGACGCCGCCTCCGGCGAGACGTGCCCGACCGACAGCCCGGAGGAGCCGCCGGAGAACCTGCCGTCGGTGATCAACGCGCATTTCGGTCCCAGACCCAGCCCTTTCAGGTAGGAGGTCGGGTAGAGCATTTCCTGCATCCCGGGACCACCCTTGGGACCTTCGTAGCGAACGATCACGACGTCTCCCTCCTTGATCCTCCTGCCGAGGATGGATTCGACTGCCTCCTCCTGTGATTCGGTGACGAAGGCGGTGCCGGTGAACTCCCACTGGTGTTCGGGCACGCCCGCGGTCTTGACGATGGCGCCGTCGGGGGCGAGGTTGCCCCTCAGCACCGCCAGGCCGCCGTCGGCGGTGTAAGGATGTTCGACGGAGCGGATACAGCCATTCTCGGAGTCCAGGTCGAGGGATTCCCACCGGTTGGTGGAGCTGAACGGTACGGTGGTGCGCACCCCGCCCGGGGCGGCGTGGAAAAGCTCGACGGCTTCCTCGGTCGCGCTGCCGCCGCGAATGTCCCAGTCCGCCAGCCAGCGCTCCAGCGACGGCGAGTGAATGGCGTGGACGTCCTCGTCGAGTTTCCCGCCGCGGCACAGTTCCCCGAGGATGGCGGGGATGCCGCCCGCGCGGTGGACGTCCTCCATGAAATAGCGCTCCGAGTTGGGCGCGACCTTCGACAGACAGGGGGTGACGCGGGAAATGGCGTCGATATCGTCCTGGTCGAAGTCCACCCCGGCCTCCTGGGCGGCGGCCAGCAGGTGCAGGACGGTGTTGGTGGATCCGCCCATCGCGAC
>CALLVV010000051.1 GCA_938012815.1 uncultured Propionibacteriaceae bacterium | reverse complement strand
CGGGACTTAACCCAACATCTCACGACACGAGCTGACGACAACCATGCACCACCTGCACACCAACCACAAAGGGAGGTACGTATCTCTACAACCGTCTGGTGCATGTCAAACCCAGGTAAGGTTCTTCGCGTTGCATCGAATTAATCCACATGCTCCGCCGCTTGTGCGGGTCCCCGTCAATTCCTTTGAGTTTTAGCCTTGCGGCCGTACTCCCCAGGCGGGGTACTTAATGCGTTAGCTACGGCACGGAGAACGTGGAATGTCCCCCACACCTAGTACCCACCGTTTACGGCGTGGACTACCAGGGTATCTAAGCCTGTTCGCTCCCCACGCTTTCGCTTCTCAGCGTCAGGAAAGGTCCAGAGAACCGCCTTCGCCACCGGTGTTCCTCCTGATATCTGCGCATTCCACCGCTCCACCAGGAATTCCATTCTCCCCTACCTCCCTCAAGTCAGCCCGTATCGAAAGCAAGCTCGGAGTTAAGCCCCGAGTTTTCACTCCCGACGCGACAAACCGCCTACAAGCTCTTTACGCCCAATAAATCCGGACAACGCTCGCACCCTACGTATCACCGCGGCTGCTGGCACGTAGTTAGCCGGTGCTTCTTCTACTGCTACCGTCACAAAAAGCTTCGTCACAATTGAAAGCGGTTTACAACCCGAAGGCCGTCATCCCGCACGCGGCGTTGCTGCATCAGACTTCCGTCCATTGTGCAATATTCCCCACTGCTGCCTCCCGTAGGAGTTTGGGCCGTATCTCAGTCCCAATGTGGCCGGTCGCCCTCTCAGGCCGGCTACCCGTCGAAGCCTTGGTGAGCCACTACCTCACCAACAAGCTGATAGGCCGCGAGTCCATCCCCAACCAAAAAATATCTTTCCAACCCACAAGATGCCTTGCAAGCTCATATCCAGTATTAGCAACCGTTTCCGACTGTTATCCCAGAGATGAGGGCAGGTTACTCACGTGTTACTCACCCGTTCGCCACTCGTGTACCCCCGAAAGGGCCTTACCGTTCGACTTGCATGTGTTAAGCACACCGCCAGCGTTCGTCCTGAGCCAGGATCAAACTCTCCATCGAAAAAACAAATCACAGGCACACCCACACCCACAAAACGCAGACACAGACACACCCACAAAAATTCGACAGAAAACCCAATCACCAACAAACCCCCACAACACACACAAAAGCACATGTCACAGAGGATCATCAATCAAAGGAAAAAACAAGAAACAAACCAAAAACACAAAATCCTTGATTCATCCCCAAAAAAATTTGGCATTGACTTAAAGCACGCTGTTGAGTTCTCAAGATTCGGAAGCCACCAAAGCAGCAACCCGACAAACTTTACTGCATTCCCACCGAATGTCAAATTCCGTGTTCCTGCATTGAGTTGTATCGTTTCTGAATGTCACCGCCCCGAAGGGCAGCTTCTCTACTGTACTCCCCGGATCCCTGTTTCGCAAACCGGGCTTCCCGGCCTGTTCCTTGGGGACGTAGACAAACACCTGGCCTTGAGCGGGATCCACTTGATCACACACTCACCACGGGGTTCGTCGCGGGGGAGTGCCCCGGTCTGTCGCTTCCCAGCGGTTTCGGGGGCGAGAGAGAACATTACACACTCCCCAAGGCATGCGCAACCCTACGAGTCGACTCATCTAAAACCTTCGCCTGGGCGGGTTTGTTGCCTCACGTGATTTCTCTGGCTGCTGTGTTCGTTGCCTCATGTGGGGGTCTCCGACTGGGCATGATCGAGCATGGAGCTGACGATGAGCCAGCGGCAGGCTGTGACGAAGAAGGCGTTGGCGTATCGCAGTGCTGATCGGGCGGGCAAGGGCCGCATCCTCGATGAGTAGTTGGTTGATTTGATCGGCTGGCACCGTGACTATGCCCGCGCGGCGCTGCGTGAGGCGCTGGTCATCAAGCTGGTCCGGCCCCGCAGGCCTCGGCCCCGGGTCTATGGTGATGAGCTGCTGCCTGCTCTGGTCCGGTGCTGGGTATTGCTGCGGGCCCCGGCTGGCAAGATCCTGGCCCCCTTCATGCCCGTGTTGGTGCCGTTGCTGCGAGCTGAGGGTGAGATCACCGTGACCGATACGGTGCTGGACGAGCTGCTCGCCCAGATCTCAGCGGCCACGATCGACCGGATGCTGGCTGGAAGCTCTCGCCCAACCCAAAGGCCGAGCCCGCCACACGCCCCAACCCAACACCGGCTGAACCGAAGAAAACACATGAGGCAACTAGCCCTACCCTGGCAGGACCAGGAGCAAGCAGCATAGACCATGCCCGCGCGTCAACGAAGACATGAGGGAATGTTCTGTTTGTTCCGCCCGGCAGACGTTGACTCGGTCAGCCCGTGGAGACATGAAGGACCTCGTAGGTTGTCCGGTTCATGGACACCTGATCTGCCTCCTTGACGCTCAGCTCGACTCGAATAAGGTTCCACGAGGTCACATCGACGGCAACGACTCGTGCAACGGTGTCATCATCTGGGCTCCGGAGGAAACCGACCGCGAACTCCTCGATACACTCGGAGGGAGCGACCTCGACCGGTAGCGAGACAGTCTCGATGGACAAGCTGCGTGCACTCGCATGGGTGGCCGGTCCGTGGACAAGCCCATGCACGGTCCAGTCCTGAATGGGGTGACGCCCAAAGTCACGCACGATGGATGAGTAGCCGGGTTCACCCCAGCAGAAACTGCGCATGCCATTTGTGTCCCTCCACACATAAAAGGGGGCGTATGCGTTTCGAAACGCCCCCTTCGTCCTATCCTGGATGAGGTAGGCCTTGAACTCGAGTCCAGCAAATCCGTCCATGAGATGACCGGTCACGCGAACCCTCTCGCGGATGATTCTCATGTCGTAGTCGGCGGGCAAAATGATTCGATACTGCATTGCGTACATCAGCGCCATTCCTCCATCGAAGGTTCGCCAAGCCGATTCCGAGACCGGCTCATGGCCATGAACCCGCCTCATTCCACCTGGTGCCGCAGAAATACTACCTACCCACAACCATGGCATCAAAGACGACCGGATCCTGTTGAGCATGAGCGAGTACGCAGCCACCTTGAACGATGGCAACCATCATCGAGGCGAGCCACCCGGGGTCCGTCCCGGCGAATAATCCCCGTTTCCGACCCCTGGGCTGGTCGTGTTAGCGGGAGCACTCACGGCCCAACCGAAGGTCTCGGTGACCACCCGACGGAGCTCTAGAACTGCCAGAACAGCCGCGCCACACGGCATGTGTCCCGCTACCGCGTGAGGCGGGCGGTAAGGCGTCCACGACTTGGATTTCGAAAGATCACGATATATCATCGAACTATCTACTACGAGAGGAGCTGCCATGAGCAAGCACAATCACACCCCACACGATCTCCCGCATCACCCGGAGAACGAGCACGATCATGACGACTTCCGGGAGGGTCCCGGCCCAGCGGATGGCCCGCGAGGCCGGCGCCGCGGCCCCGACCCGTTCGGCGGGCATCCCCGGGGAGGCCCCGAGGGCCATGATCGTGGACACCACCACAACCACCGGTCACGCCGCCGCGGTGACGTCCGCGTCGCGGTTCTCCTGCTGCTCGCCGAGGAACCAATGCACGGCTACCAGCTGATGCAGACCATCGCCGAGCGCACCGACGGGGCGTGGTCCCCCAGCCCGGGCGCCGTCTACCCGACGCTCAACCAGCTCGAGGACGAGGGCCTCGTCCGGATCGACACCAGCGGTGGCCGCAAGGAGGTCTCTCTCACCGAGGCGGGCCGGGACCACGTCGAGGAGCACCGCCCCGAATGGCCCAACCCCTTGGCCAGTGAGGACGGCCCCCGCCTGCGGGAGCTCATGCACTCGCTCGGCGAGGCCGTGCGCCAGGTCGGCCGCACCGGCACCGACGCCCAGCGTCAGCAGACCGCCCGGGAGCTCACCGATGTCCGGCGTCGGATTTATCTGATCCTCGCCGGGGACGAGGAGTAGGCCGGCTCATTTTGAAAGGCGGGGAGTCGCGATCCTGACGATGAGGGCACCCCAACTGGTACTGAGAATGTATCGCATGTTAGGTTCCTCGTGATTTCGTATTGAAACAAGCTAATTTATGCTTTGACAGTAAGGAAGCCCATGCGACCCACCAGTCTCACCCGCCGCTCCCTCATCGCCGCCCTCTCCGCGGTCCCCGCCGTTGCCCTCGTCGCGGGATGCTCCAGTAACTCCAGCGGCTCCAGCAACTCCAGCGGCTCCGCCTCGGAGAGCGCAGGCGGCAGGAAAAAACTCACGATCTTCGCGACCACCGGTTACCTGGCCGACGCGGCCAAGGTGCTCGATCCCGACGCCGAGATCACGACGATGGTCAAGCCCGGAGGCGACCCCCACACCTACGAACCCACCACCCAGGACATCGAGAAGATGCAGTCCGCCGACGCGGTCTTCTCCTCCGGCGTGCACCTGGAGGCCAAGATGCTGACCCAGCTCGAATCGCTGGGATCCAAGCACATCGCCGTCGGCGACAAGATCGACCAGAGCGAGCTGCTGCCCTGGCCGGAGAAGGACGAGCAGGGCAACGACCTCCACGACCCGCACATCTGGAACAGCACCAAGATCTGGCAGCAGGTCGTGACCCTGATGGCCGAACACCTCAAGACCATCAACTCCTCGAAGGCCGCCGACTACGACAAGAACGCGGAGGCCTACAAGAAACAGATCGAGGAAACCGACACATGGGCCAAGCAGGAAACCGCGAAGATCCCCGAGGAACGCCGGGTGCTGGTCACGGGCCACGACGCCTTCAACTACTTCGGGCGGGCCTACGGCATCGAGATCCACGCCACCGACTTCGTCACCTCGGAATCCGACATGTCCGCCGACGACATCGCTGAGCTGGCCGAGTTGATCGCGACACACAAGCTGCCCGTGATCTTCCAGGACAACCTCAAGAACCCCCAGGCGATCCAGTCCGTCAAGGAGGCCGTCGCCGCCAAGGGCTGGCAGGTCGAGGTCTCCGACAAGGAGCTCTACGCTGACTCCCTCGGCGACGAGTCCGGCGTCGACTCCTACCTCGGGGTGATGAAGCACAACGTCACCACCATCGTCGAGGCGTTGAGCCGATGACAGCTGCCCTGAGCGTCTCCGGGCTGAGCTTCGCCTACCGCGACTCGCTGGTTCTGCGGGAGGTCACCCTCGACCTCCCGCAGGGCGTGGTGCTGGGAGTCATCGGGCCCAACGGGGCCGGGAAGTCGACGCTGCTGAAGGCCGTGGTCGGGCTGCTGAAACCCGCGAAGGGAACCGTCGCCTGCTTCGGCCAGCCGTTGCAGAAGGTGCGCCGCCGCGTCGGCTACATGCGGCAGGCCAGCAGCGTCGACTGGGACTTCCCGACCACGGTCAGCGACGTCGTCCTCATGGGTACCTACGGTGGCCTGGGATGGTTCCGCAGGCCCGGGGCAAAGGAACGCGACGTGGCGGCGGCCGCGCTGAAGCGGGTCGGCATCCCCCACCTGGCGCACCGGCCCATCAGCCAGCTCTCCGGGGGTGAGCGCCAACGCACCTTCCTGGCGCGGCTGCTGGCCCAGCAGTCCGACCTGCTGCTCCTCGACGAGCCCTTCGCCGGGGTGGACGCCGCCAGCCAGGAAACCATCACGAGCGTGCTGCACGAGCTGCGCGACGAGGGACGCACCGTCGTCATCGTCCACCACGACCTGGCCACCGTCCCGACGCTGTGCGACTGGACCTGCCTGCTGAACCGCACCGTGATGGGGTGTGGTCCCACGAAGGAGGTGTTCACCGACGAGATGGTGAAACAGGCCTACGGATTGGCGACGACATGAACCCCGCCGAGCTGCTGACCAACCACACCTACCGGATGATGCTGCTCGGCACCGTCATCATCGGGTTCACCACCGGGGCCATCGGCACCTTCGCCTACCTGCGGAAACGCACCCTCCTGGCGGACGTCGTCTCCCATTCCTCCATCGGGGGAGTGATGCTGGCCTTCATCATCGCCGCGTCCTTCGGGATCGACGGTCGCAGCAACTGGGTGCTGATCCTCGGCTCCGCGGTGGTCTCCCTGGTCGCGGTGCAGCTGGTCGACTGGCTGCCCCGTGTCTCGGTGACGAAGGTGGACGCGGCGATGGCGATCGTGTTGGCGCTGTTCTTTGGCGGCGGCATGGCGTTGCACCGCATCATCCTCGCCGGGCCCTATCCCAGCAAGGGTGGATTGGCGGAGTACCTGTTCGGCAACTCCTCCCACCTGACGATCGAGGACATCGTCTCCAGCATCGTCGTCTCCCTCGCGACCTTTGTGGTGGCGGTCATCGCGTTCAAGGAGCTGAAGCTGAGTTGCTTCGACCCCGAGTACGCGGCAACGCTGGGATTCTCCTCGCGACTGCTGTCGGTGCTGCTGAACGCGGTGGTGGTGCTGTCGATCGTGATCGGCCTCAAGGCCGTCGGACTGGTGCTCATGGTGGCTCTGGCCATCGCCCCGCCGATCGCGGCCAGGCAGTGGACCACGCGCAT
The DNA here is from genome assembly GCA_938012815.1 of uncultured Propionibacteriaceae bacterium. Taxonomy (GTDB): domain Bacteria; phylum Actinomycetota; class Actinomycetes; order Propionibacteriales; family Propionibacteriaceae; genus Arachnia. Next base: position 16,944 of record CALLVV010000051.1, on the reverse strand, counting down.
CGGCAGCATGATGTTGCTGTCGGGGCTGATCGGGGCCTTCAGTGCAGTCGTCGGTTCGTGGCTCGCGGTCTCGATTGGTCGCGTGCCCACCGGGCCCATGATCGTGCTGGTGGTCACGGTGATCGCCTTCGCCTCGATCCTGTTCGCCCCCAACCGCAGCCTCCTGCTGACGGCCATGGCACGTCGGCGGCACCGTAGGGAGGTGACGGCATGACCTTCGTGCTGTGGGTGATGCTCCTCGCGATCGTCACCGCCGTCACCTGTGCCCTGCCCGGGATCTGGCTGGTGCTGCGGAAGCAGTCGATGCTGACCGACGCCATCAGCCACGCCGTGCTGCCTGGCATCGTCATCGCGGCGGTGGCCACCGGGACCATCCAGTCGCCATGGTCCATCGTCGGGGCGGCCGTGATGGGCACCGTCGTGGTGCTGGGGGCGGAGCTGCTCGAATCGACGGGACTGGTCTCCGGAGACGGACCCCAGGGGCTGGTGTTCCCGGCCCTGTTCAGCATCGGTGTGCTGCTGCTCAGCACCCGGTTCAACGGAGTCCAGATCACGGAGTCGGCGGTGCTGGTCGGCGACCTGAACCTGGCCGCATTCCTGCCGTTGAAGATCGGAACCACGATGCTTGGTCCGCAGTACCTGTGGGTGATGGCAGGGGTGCTGGCCCTGAACATCGCATACCTGACGGTGCTGCACACCCGCCTCAAGCTGATCGCCTTCGACCCGGAACTGGCACAGACCATGGGCATCCCGGTCAAGCGCCTGGGTCATCTGACCATGCTGGTGGTCTCGGTGACGATCACCGCCGCCTTCAACGCGGCGGGCGCGGTGCTGGTGATGGCGCTGATGATCGTCCCCGCGGCCATCGCACAGCTGCTGTCCCACAGCATCAGCGGCATGTACATCATCACCATCGTCGTCACCATCATCTGCTCAGTGGCAGGGTTCTGGGCCGCCTACGCCCTCGACGCCTCCACGTCATCGGGGCTGGCGTTCTTCTACGGAATCATCTATCTGGCGGTTGTGGCAGGGACGGTGATCATGCGGAAGCTCCGTGCTCCGCGCACCAGCTGAGTCGAAACCACCCTGTGAAGCCGGTTGAGCCGGGCCGCGAGCATCAGCGAACCGGGCGGCTCAACCAGCTTTGGTGAGTGATCTCAGGGCTCGTTTCACAATCCGCTCCGTCTCCGGAGCAGGATCATCAGCCAACCAGGATGAGCAGAGATCCCTCGCCCATTCGGGTCGGGTTTTTGCAGCGTCGTTGATCCAGTTGGCAACCGAGTCCTGGACGTAGCGTGACGGATCCGCCCGGAGCGGATGCAGAATCGGAAGACCCTGCTGTGGGTCGGATTTCAGCTCTTTGATGTGTGTGGCCCACACACCACGGGGACGGAGAACCTCGCTGGCGAAACGTCTGATCCGTTCCGACGCCGACGCGGTCCACGGTACGAGCAATGTGATGCTCGCACTCGGATCAGTTGCCAGCGCAGGACGAGCGGCCATCCAGGCCCATTCCCGGACGGCGAAATGGGGATCGTCAGCGAAGGGTTGAATGCGTTCCAATAGTGTCTCGGGTCCGATCTCCGAGTCACTGGCCACAGCGAAACAGGCCCATCCACGAACGGTGTCCGATCGGTGTACGGCCAGGTCAGCCAGCTGTTCCAGGGCCAGGGAAGAATCCCGGATCGCCGCCCCGATCCGTTGCATACGCTTCAGGATTCCCAGCGACTGCGCATCCGTGACGGCTGAACGAAGTTTCTCCCCGGCCTCCGGCAGGACATTGGCCAGCAAAACGCCATGGTCGATGGCGAGTGCTTCGGCGAGGGTGCCCGCCGAAGCACGTCCTTCCTGCAGCGCGGTCAGGTGTTCCGGATCGATGTTGTCACGTCGTCCACCTGTCGAAGATCCCATCCCATGTCCTTTCTGTTGGACAAGAATTCACCACCGCCGGTTGAGCCGGGCCGCGACAAAGGAACAGGCTATCCCAACCAGCTGTGATCGTCTCAGCCCTCGAAGAGCTTGATGAGGTCCTTGGTGTACTGGTCGCGTCCGTCCTCGAAGAGTTCATCGCGACTGAACCGGTCGACGATCTTCCCGCCGCGCAGCACGATGGAGCGTTCGCTCATGAACTGCACCGCGCTGAGGTCGTGGGAGATGAACATCGACGACAGGCCGAGTTCCTCCTTCAGCTCCTGCAGCAGGTTCAGCACCCGGGCCTGGATGGAGACATCGAGGCTGGCCGTGGGTTCGTCGAAGATCAGGAGGGTCGGCTCCACGCTGATGGCCCGCGCGATCGCCACCCGCTGTTTCTCGCCCCCGCTGAGTTCGTGGGGTTTGCGATCCAGACAGGAGACGGGCAGACGCACCAGGTCGACGAGCTGTTCGGCGACCTTCCGTTGCGTCCCCGGCTGCACGAAACTCGGCGAGACGAATCCCCGGGTGCGCAGCGGCTCCAGGAGGGAGTCGTACATCGTCAGCCGCGAGTTGAACGAGCTCGCCGGGTTCTGGAACACCACCTGGAGGCGGCGACGGATGTCACGCAACCCCTTGCCGCGACGCTGGAGGAGGGTTTCGCCCTCCAGCGTCGCCCGACCTGCGGAGGCCGGTTCCAAGGTCAGCAGGCACTTGGCAAGCGTCGACTTGCCCGACCCGCTCTCTCCGACGACCCCGAGGCATTCACCCTTGTTGATCGTGAACGAGACCCCTTTGACGGCGTGGGTGCCGCCGGGATAGGTCTTGTGCAGGTCCTCGACCTCCAGGACAGGGGGAGCCCCGACCTGCTCGACGGATTCGCTCATGAGGCGGCTCCTTCCGTGAAGACGGGCAACCGGGACGGGATGTTGCGAAGCGGCGGGATGGCGGCAATCAGGTTGCGGGTGATCTGCTCCTTCGGGGATTCGAAGATCTCCTTCGTGGTGCCCCGTTCCTTGATCTCGCCGCCCTGCATGATCACCATCCGGTCGGCAAACCGGCTCAGCACCCGCAGGTTGTGGGTGATGAACAGCACCGCGCAGCCCTCCTGTTTCTGGATCTCCGCGATCTGGTCGAGCACCAGCGACGCGTTGACCGCGTCGAGGGCCGTGGTGGGTTCGTCGGCGATGATCAGTTTGGGTTTCAGCAGGATCGCGGCCGCGAGGGCGGCGCGCTGCAACTGTCCGCCACTGACCTGGAACGGGTAGCGCCTCAGCAGTTCGGCGGGGAGCCGCAGCTGTTCGAGGACCTCAGCGGCCCGTTTCCTCCGGCCCTTCTCGTCCCAGTCGGTGTGGCTGCGCATCACCTCGTCGAGCTGCCGCCCGATCCGGTAGTACGGCGAGAACGCCGCCTGGTAGTCCTGGAAGACGTAGGCGATGTCGTTGCCACGCAGCTGACGCATCTCCTCTGGTGAAATGGTCAGCAGGTTCTTGCCCCCGAAGGTCATGGTCTCGGCGGTACGCCTGAGGCCACGCGGCAGCAGGTTGGCGATGGAGAAGGCCGTCAGGGACTTGCCCGACCCGCTCTCCCCGACGACGGCCAGCCACTCGCCGGTCTCGATGCGCAGGTCGATGCCGTGCACCAGCTCCCTGGTGCGGGTCGTGACGCGCAGTTCGTCGATCCTAAGCAGCGACACCGGTCTCCTCCTTCCGTTCCCCGGAGATGGCGTAGAGGCTCTGCAGTTGGTCGCCGAGCCAGTTCGCGGCGCACACCACCAGGAAGATCGCCAGGCCGGGCGCCAACATGAGGTGTGGGGCCTGGGTGAAGAACGTCTGGGCCTCGTTGAGCATGGCACCCCACTCGGCGGAGGGAAGTTGCACACCCAACCCCAGGTAGGACAGCGATGCCACGAGCAGGATCACCTTGCCGATGTCCACCGTTGCCAGGGCCATGACCGGGCCGACGATGTGCGGCAGCAGGTGGCGTCGCATGATCGAGAGGGTGGAGGCCCCGCTGATGGTGGAGACCATCAGGTAGTCCTTCGCCTTCTCCTGCATGACGACGCTCCTGGCCAGGCGGGTGTAGCCCACCCACTTGATGATGAGAATGGCCAGCAGCAAGTTCCCGAATCCCTGGCCCATCAGGCCCGCGATGATCATGGCGACGATGTACTCCGGCAGCGCCAGGAAGATGTCGACGGCTCTCATCAGGGTCCAGTCGGTCCGTCCACCCAGGTATCCGGACAGCAGGCCCAGCGGAACCCCGATCAGGATGGAGATCCCCAGCGCCAGCGCGCTGAGCCCCACCGTGGTGAGCCCACCGGTCAGGATGCGGGAGAACACGTCGCGACCCAGCTCATCGGTTCCGAACCAGTGGGCGGCGCTCGACCCCTGGAGCCTGTCGGCCGTCGCAGTCAGGTTCGGGTCCTGCGGCGCGATCCAGGGGCCGATGATCAGCAGCACCAGGAAGACCGCGACCGCGATCATGACGATTCGTTTTCCGGTGCTCATGCCTTCCTCCCCTTGAGCGCGATGGCGGGATCCAGCCATCGGTAGGACAGGTCCACCAGCCCGTTGATGAGGAAGACCACGATGCCGATCAGCAGGATGAAGGCCTGGATCGTGGGGTAGTCGCGTTTGGTCAGGGCGTCGAGCACCAGCATGCCGATGCCCTGGATGGCGAAGATCTTCTCCACCACCACTGTGCCCCCGAGGAGACTCCCGAGGCTCATTCCCATGATGGTGACCAGGGGGATGAGGCTGGCCCGCAGCACGTGCTTTCTGAACACCGTCGATTCGTGCAGGCCCCGCGAACGCGACGCCCGGACGAAGTCCGCCCCCTGCGCGTCGACGAGGCTGTTGCGGAACACCTTCACGTAGGGCGGCACGATGGCAATGGTCATGCAGATGATGGGCATCACCAGGCCGCCGGGTCTCGTCGCCTGGGAGGGCAGCAACTTGAGGCCGATGGCGAACACGTTCAGCAGCAGCAGGCCCAGCCAGAAAGTCGGCATGGAGGAGGAGATCAGGGTGAATCCCTGGGCCAGGTGGTCCGGCCATTTCCCGACGTTGCGGGCCGCCAGGGTGCCCAGCAGGCCTGCGATGACGAAGGCGGCCACCAAGGACCACCCGGCCAGGATGAGCGTGCTGGGGAAGGCGTTGGCGATCCCCTCGATGACCGGTTTTCCGGTCATCGAGGAGGTGCCGAAGTTCAGCCTCAGCAGGTTCATCAGGTAGGCGGAGTACTGCTCCCAGATGGGCGCGTTCAGGCCGCGTTCCTTCTGGAGGGCCTCGATGTCGCCCTGGGTGACCTCGATGGTGTCCATCCGCAGCAGCGAGCGGGTCTCGTCACCGGGCGCGAGCTTCACCACCAGGAAACTGACCACCGTCAGCAACAGGACGAAGACCGCGATCTCGACCAGTCTGATCAACCAATTCCTCATGGCTCAGGAGATGTCCAGGTCCTTGGTGATCATCTGGAACTCGAACTCGTTGCCAGGGGTCGCCCACCCGGTCACGGTCTTCTTGCTGGCGCTGGTCTCGTAGGGAGCGGTGATGTAGGAGTTGTAGTACTTGGTGTCGATGTACTGGGCGATCTCCTTGGCCAGCGCGGTGCGGGCGGTGGTATCGGCCTCGGTGTTGTACTTCTCCAGCTTGGCCAGCAGCTCGGGATCGGCGAGCTTGCCGTGGTTCTGGGCCGCGCCCTCACCGAAGGAGCTGTTGAGGAAGAAGGAGCCGTCACCTCGGGTGATGGTCAGCAGCGAGTAGGTCGCGAGGTCCCAGTCGTTCTGAGGGAGGTATTCGTCGATGTTGTCGGCCTTGGCAATCTGCATGTCGATGCCGACCTTGCGGGCCTGATCCTGGACGACCTGGGCGATCTTCGGCAGTTCGGGACGGGCGTCGTAGGTGATGAGCTTGAGGGTGAGCGGCTGGCCGTCGCGGGTCACCTTGCCGTCGCTGACCTGGAGTCCGGCGGCCTCGAAGTGCTTGAGGGCCTCCTCGGTGCTGAACGGGTGGGCCGCCACCTTCGGCGAGATCGGGTAGTCGCCGGGGAAGACATCGTAGGCCACCTGGGCCTGACCGCCCATGACATCCTTGACGATGGATTCACGATCCACCAGCGCGTCGATGCCCTTGCGGAACTCCTCGTTGCCCCAGAGCGCGGCATTGGAACCGGAGTAGTTGTAGAGCATGTGGTAGACGCGGGTGCCGGGCTTGCTGTCGACCTGGAGCGTGGAGTCGGACTGGAGGGCACTCAGGGAATCGAGGGAGGGACGGTAGATGACGTCGGTGTCCCCGGCCTGGAGAGCCGACCTGCGGCCGTTGGCGTCGCTGTTGGCGGTCATGACCACACGGTCGAGCTTCGCCTTGCCGTCGTAGTAGTCGTCGTTGCGCACCAGCACGGCCTCACCGTTGATGTCAAAGCTCTCGAACTTGAACGCGCCCGTCCCGATGGGGAACTTGGAATCCTTGGCAGAGGTGTCGACGATCACCGAGTTGTAGTGCACCAGGCTGGACGGCAGGGCCGGGTAGACGGTTTCGGTGACGATCTTCAGCGTGTACTGGTCCGTCGCCTCGATGGACTGGACCCGCAGCGCCTTCTTGATGCCGGGGTTGACGGCTATCGAGTTCTCGAGGCTGGCCTTGACCTTCTCAGCGGTCATCTCGGTGCCATTGTGGAACTTGACACCCTTGCGGAGGGTGAAGGTCCAGTTCTGGGCGTCGGTGGTCTCCCACTTCTCGGCCAGCCAGGGACGGATCTGCAGGGTCTGGGGATCGACGCCCACAAGGGCCTCGACCGTTCCGGAGTTGAAGATGAAGGCGGTCTGGTTCTGGTGGGCGTCGGTGCTGTCGGCGGCGAGAACCGTGATGAGCCTCAGGGTCTTGCCCTCCGTCGACGCCTGGTTCGAGGGGAGACCACAGGCGCTGAACAGCAGGGTGACGGCGGTCAGCGCCGCGGCCAGCCACGTAGCGGGTCGTGTGAGCATTGTCGGGTGCAGCCTTTCCGGGTAGCGGCTTTGGGTGGTGCTCAGGTTGTTCGACGGCGCTGCCACGATTGCTCCATCACGATGATCCCGCCAGGTGCGCTGGGCACATCCGGCACATCGCCGCTCCGAAGCCTGACCGCGAAGCCCGTCGACGTCACGAACTGGCTGTCTTCGGACTCAGGATCATCCTCCTCCGGCACCTTCCCGAGATCACTCCCAGTGGCCTACTTCCGGTCTCGTCACCTTCACCGCTGCGCGTCAGTCCCGGATTTTCACCGGGTTCCGTGGCGAGTGAGACCACTCACCACCAGTTCGCAGGCTGAGCGTAACATGAGATTGATACATACCTCTACTGTAACGAGAATCGCTATCGATTCGACCGCGTGATGACCCCTTGACGCACGATCCGCCCACGCCTCAGGCGGCGCGGAAATGTTTCAAGACTCCCAGCACTCGGGTTTCCGGTATCGTGTGGGCCTAGCTGGACTTGAACCAGCGACCTCATCCTTATCAGGGATGCGCTCTAACCGCCTGAGCTATAGGCCCGTAGTCAACGACGCTGAACTCTACAACACCCGTCGTTGACCTGACAAGTTGGGTTTCAGTCCTCCGCGAGGGTGACTTCCAGGCCACCGATGACGGCCGCTGCCAAGTTGTACAGGAAGGCGAACAGCGTCGAGACCGCGGTGATGATGACGACATCCAGGGCGGCCAGGACCGCGGCGAACCCGATGACCCGTCCGGCGTTGATGTAATCCTCGACGTTGAACGCGGTTCCCGAATCACCGATCAGCTGGGTCATGGTGGCGTTGATGGACTGGAGTGCGCCGGAACCAGCGACGATTGCCCACAGCACGGCGACGATGACCACAAGCATGATCCCGAAGGCGATGGAGAACAGGAACGTGGTCTTCATCACCGACCAGGGGTCTACACGGGAGATGCGCAGCCTGGCCTTGCGGGTGCGGCGGGCCTCCCCGACCTTGGAAAGCGTTCCCTCGGGTTTGTGGGACTTGTCCCTGGCTGTCTGGCCCGGTTTTCCGGAGGTGGGGGTGGCGGCCCACGGGGTGGCCTTGGCGGCATCGCCCGCCATCTTGGCAGCCGCCCCTGCGGCGGCGCCGGCGGCCTGCTGGGAAGCCGCCGGCCTTCCGGGTTGGGTACCGGGCAGGGCGGCCCTGACTTGTTGTGGCATCGGATGCGGGGGTTTCTGGTTGGGCCTGCCACCCTGGTTGGGCTGGTTGGGGCTCGCGGCACCCGGTTTCTTGCCCTGCTTGGCGTTGTCGCCCGGCCCCGGCAGCGCCTGGGGAACGGCCTTGGCCCCGGCCCCGACCGCAGGTTTCTTGCCGCCCTGCTGGGGCTTCCCGGGCTGGGAGGAGGGCCCACCCGGTTTCCCACCGGTCCTGTTCACCTGTTTGGCGGTCTTTCCCGGCACCGCGAGCTCCTGACCCGGCTGGTTTTTCTCCGCAGCGTCGAGACGCGGGGTTGAGGAACCACCCTCTCCCGCATCCTTCGTGGCAGGTTTCCCACCTTCGGTCTCCGGCAGCGACTTGGGTCCGAAACTCACACCCGGCTTCCCATCCGCTCCGGGCCAATGGGGAGTCTTGTCACTCATCGCCGTTTACCTCCTCGGCCTCATCGGCCGTCTCGACTGCTGTCTGGTTCACCGTACCCGGTTCCGCAGTCGTTTCCGCACCCGTATCGGAGAGTTCAGCCTCGGCCTCCGGGTAGAGGGCGATCGCCGCCACAGCGTCATCACCCCTGACACCGACGAACTTGACCCCCATGGTGTCACGTCCCTTGACAGGAACATCGGCGACGGCCGAACGGACTACCTGCCCCGATTGTTTGATCGAGATCACCTCGTCGCCGTCACCCACGATCAACCCGCCGACCAAGGATCCGCGGCCGTTGGACAGGCGCATGGCCTTGATGCCGAGGCCCCCACGACCCTGTTGACGATACTCACCGACGGCGGTGCGTTTCGCGAAACCCCCATCGGTGACGGTGAACACGAACCTACCTTCGAGGTCGTCGTCGCCGCCCAGGACCGCCATGGACAACAACTCATCGCCGTCACGGAACCGCATCCCGGTCACCCCCGACGTGGCACGGCCCATGGGACGCAGCTGGTCGTCGGAGGCCTGGAAGCGGATGGCCTGGCCCTTGCGGGAGATCAGCAGCACGTCGTCGATGGAGGAGCACAGCGACGCCCCGATCAGCTCGTCACCCTCCTCACGGAAGTTGATGGCGATCACGCCCGCCTGGCGCGGCGAATCGTAGGAGCCGAGCGCGGTCTTCTTGACGAAACCCCTGCGGGTGGCGAGCAGCAGGTAGGGGGCGTCGTCGTAGGAGCGCAGCGTCAGCACCTGCGCGATGTGCTCGTCCGGCAGGAAACTGAGCAGCCCCGCGACGTGCCCGCCCTTCGCGTCGCGGCCCGCCTCGGGCAGCTGCCACACCTTCGCCCGGTACACCCGGCCCAGGTTGGTGAAGAACAGCAGCCACTCGTGGTTGGTGGCCTTGAACAGGTGCGCCACCTCGTCGTCGGCGCGCAGGGTGGCGCCGCGAACCCCCTTGCCGCCGCGTTTCTGCACCCGGTACTGGTCGGCGCGGGTGCGTTTGGCATAACCGCCGTGGGTGATGGTGACCACGACGTCCTCGTCGGCGATGAAGTCCTCCTCGGAGAAGTCCCCGTCGGCCGCGACGATGCGGGTGCGCCGCTCGTCGCCGTACTTGTCGGTGATCTCCTGCAACTCGGCGCCGATGATGGCACGCTGCCGCTCATCGGAGGCGAGGATGTCCTTGAGGTCGGCGATGAGCCGTTCGATCTCGGCCAGTCGGTCGATGATCTTCTGGATCTCCATCGACGCCAGCCGCCGCAGCTGCTGGTCGAGGATGAAACGGGCCTGGAGTTCGTCGATGTCGAGGAGCTCCTGGAGGCCCCGCGAGGCCTCCTCGGCGGTGCGGGAGGCCCGGATCAGCGCGATGACCTCGTCGAGCATGTTGAGGGCCTTGACCAAGCCGCGATCCAGGTGGGCACGTTTCTCGGCGTCGGCGAGCTGGAAGGCGGTGCGGCGGCGGATGACCTCGATCTGGTGCTTGACCCACTGCGCGATGAACTGGTCGAGCCGCAGGATGCGGGGCACGTCGTCGACGAGCGCCAGCATGTTGCAACCGAAGGTGTCCTGCAGCGCGGTGTGCTTGTACAGGTTGTTCATCACGACCCGCGGCTGGGCGTCACGTTTCATGACGATGACCAGGCGCAGGCCGGTGCGGGCGGAGGTGTCGTCGCGGATGTCGGAGATGCCGGTGAGGCGCCCCGAGTTCACCAGTTCCGCGATCTTGGTTGCCAGGTTGTCGGGGTTGCACATGTAGGGCAGCTGCGTGATCGCGATGCGCTGGCGACCGGAGGAGTCCTCCTCCAGTTCCATGACGGCCCGCATGATCACCGATCCGCGTCCCGTGCGGTAGGCGTCCTCGATGCCGCGCCGCCCGACGATCAGCCCGCCGCCGGGGAAGTCGGGACCCTGGATGCGGGCCATCGCGGCCTCAAGGAGTTCCTCCCTGGTGGCGTCGGGGTGGGTCAGCGCCCACTGGACGGCGTCGTTGACCTCGCGCAGGTTGTGGGTGGGGATGTTGGTGGCCATGCCCACCGCGATGCCCGTGGATCCGTTCACGAGGAGGTTCGGGAACCGTGACGGCAGCACCGTCGGTTCGGAGTCGCGGTTGTCGTAGTTGGGTTTGAAGTCGACGGTGTCCTGTTCGATGTCACGGACCATCTCGACGGCCAGCGGCGCCATCTTGCACTCGGTGTAGCGCATCGCGGCGGCCTTGTCGTTGCCCTGGGAACCGAAGTTGCCCTGCCCGGCAACGAGGGGATGCCGCATCGCCCACGGCTGCGCCAGGCGCACCAGGGCGTCGTAGATGGCGCTGTCGCCGTGGGGGTGGTAGAGACCCATCACCTCGCCGACCACGCGGGAACACTTGTTCCAGCCGCGGTCGGGCCGGTATCCACCGTCCCACATGGCGTACAGCACGCGGCGGTGCACGGGTTTGAGACCGTCTCGCACGTCCGGGAGGGCACGCCCGACGATCACGGACATGGCGTAGTCGAGGTAGGACTTCTGGATCTCGACCTGGAGGTCGACGGGGGTGGTGTGTCCCTGCATCTTCTCCAGGCCCTGTGCTTCTGCCTTGAGCTGTTCGTCGACGCCCTCGGGGCGGTCGGTCTCGTCAGCCACGTGGTAACTCCTTGCCTTCGGGTCGCGGGGATCAGATGTCCAGGAACCGGACGTCGCGGGCGTTGTGCTGGATGAAGCTGCGCCGCTGCTCGACGTCCTCGCCCATCAGGACGGAGAACATCTGGTCGGCCATGGCGGCGTCCTGCAGGTTGACCTGCAGCAGGATGCGTTTGGTCGGGTCCATGGTGGTCTCCCACAGGTCGTCGGCATTCATCTCACCGAGACCCTTGTAGCGCTGAATCGGGTTGACGTTGGGCAGTTTCTTGCCGTCGGCCAGCCCGGCGTCACGCATCGCATCGCGTTCCTCGTCGGTGTAGGCCAGCTCATGGGGAGCGTTGGTCCAGCGCAGCCGGAACAGCGGCGGCTGGGCCAGGTAGACGTGCCCGGCGTCGATGAGGGGACGCATGAACCGGAACAGCAGCGTCAGCAGGAGGGTGCGGATGTGGGCGCCGTCGACGTCGGCGTCGGCCATCAGCACGATCTTGTGGTAGCGCAACTTGTCGAGGTCGAAGTCCTCCTGGATGCCGGTGCCGAGGGCGTTGATGATCGCCTCGACCTCCTTGTTGGCGAGGATCTTGTCCAGGCGGGCCTTCTCGACGTTGAGGATCTTGCCGCGGATCGGGAGGATGGCCTGTGTCTTCGGGTCGCGCCCGCCACGCGCCGAACCGCCCGCGGAGTCACCCTCGACGATGAACACCTCGCAGTCTCCGGGGTTGCGGGACTGGCAGTCGACGAGCTTGCCGGGCAGACCGCCGCCGCCGAGAAGACCCTTGCGGTTGCGGGCCATGTCGCGGGCCTTGCGGGCGGCGATCCGGGCGAGTGCGGCCGCCTGCGACTTGCGGATGATGTCCTTGCCCTCGGAAGGGTTGCGTTCGAACCAGTCGCCCAATCGGTCGTTGAGGACCTTCTGCACGAACGACTTGGCCTCGGTGTTGCCGAGCTTGGTCTTCGTCTGGCCCTCGAACTGCGGCTCGGCGAGTTTGATGGAGATGATGGCGGTCAGGCCCTCGCGGATGTCGTCGCCGGAGACCCGGTCCTCCTTCTTCTTCACCAGGCCCCAGGTCTCGCCCCAGCGGTTGACGGTGTTGGTCAGGGCCGCGCGGAACCCCTCCTCGTGGGTGCCACCCTCGTGGGTGTTGATGGTGTTGGCGAAGGTGTGCACCGAGCTGGCGTAGGAGGCGTTCCACTGCATCGCGATCTCCAGGCTCATGCCCTGGACGTCGTCGTGGGATTCGACGTCGATGACACTGGGGTGGATGGGGTCCTTCGACTGCGACAGGTAGCGCACGTAGTCGATCAGGCCGTGTTCGAAACGGAACGAGTCGTGGCGCTGCTCCTCCTCGGCATCCTCACCCTCCCGGTTGACGGTGCGCAGGTCGGTGAGGGTGATCCTGAGCCCCTTGTTGAGGAACGCCATCTCGCGGAACCGCGTGGCGAGGGTCTCGTAGTTGAAGACGGTGGTCTCGAAGATCTCCGGGCTGGGATAGAAGGTGACGGTGGTGCCGGTGTCCTCGGTTTCCTCCAGTTCCTGGAGGTCGTAGCGGGGCACGCCCAGGTCGAAGGTCTGCACGTAGCGGTGGCCGTCGCGGGAGACCTCGACGGTGAACTCCTGCGACAACGCGTTGACCACCGACGAACCGACGCCGTGCAGGCCGCCGGAAACCTTGTAGCCGCCGTCTCCGAACTTGCCGCCGGCGTGGAGAACGGTGAGCACCAGCGTCACCGTCGGGATCTTCTCGACAGGATGTTCCTTGACGGGGATGCCACGGCCATTGTCGGCGACGCGTACGCCGCCGTTGTCGAGCAGGGCGATGTCGATCTGGTCGCAGTAGCCGGCCAGGGCCTCGTCGACGGCGTTGTCCACGATCTCGTAGACCAAGTGGTGCAGGCCACGTTCACCGGTGGACCCGATGTACATGCCGGGGCGTTTGCGAACCGCCTCCAGGCCCTCCAGCACCGAGATCTGTTCTGCGTCGTAGGCCGCGTCGGTGTGTGTGCTGCCGGACTGCCCGGCCTCGTCCTGGGGTTCCAACTCGCTGGCCTGCTCTTCTGTCACGCGGTGCTCCCGTTCCATGAAACAGCCGCCGGGTGAACCGACGGCGTGTACAACCTTGGTAAGTCTACCCCGAAACCTGCACGACACGCCCCTTGAACACCCTGCCATCCGGCCAGAATCCGCTCTCTGACCCCCCGCCAGGGGTGAGGATGACTCGGGGTACAGCCCCAGGCCCCCCCAGAGCGCCTGGAGGCCTTCTGTCGATCCCGTCCCGGGCATCACCTCTTGATTGGCGCGGCCTTCTAGCATGGACGTGCGCCCCATCGACCCGAGGAGCACCGAATGATCCGCAACTTCTTCGCAGGCATTCTTCTGCTGGCCGCCACGTTGTGTGCACTTGTGGGATCGGTCCTGCAGTGGACGAACCACACGGCCACCTCGCCGGAATCGACCCAGCAGCTGGTTCAAGCGATCGCCAAGGACGAGACCGTCAGGGGAGTCGTCACGGACCTGCTCCGCAGCTCGATCGAGCAGCGGATCCCGGAGTCGGTGAACCAGATTCCAGGTCTGCGCACGAAACTCAAGGAGACCATCGGCACGGGGGTCGGCACAGCGATGTCCAGTCCCGAGGTCCAGTCGGCCTGGGAGTCGGCGCTGAACGACAGCCGCGAGACCCTGCTGAAGGACCTCACGGAGTACGGCTCCGGCAGGACCAGGACCCCACCGTTGGTCAAGATCAACCTCGACCCGCTCATCTCCCGGACATGGCAGGCCATCCGCTCGAACGCGGGCCCCGAGATCTCCACCTACATGGACCGGTTCGAAACGCCGACCGGTGTCCAGGTCAAGGTGGCCGACGTCCCGGCTCAGCAGGCTGACCAGGCAAGCCAGATCCTGGCCCTTGCCTCGTACTGGTGGCTGTTCCACGTGGCGGCCGGGCTACTGCTGATCGGGGGGTTGCTACTGGGGACGAGGATCGGCCGCTGGGTGCTGCTGGCGGTGTTCGCGGCGGCCGGACTGGGTGCGGTGGCGCTGATACGCGGCCTGGGCGGGTTCATCACCTTCCCCAACCCGGCCAACCAGCTGGTCCAGACCCTCGAAACCCAGATCACGAGCCACCTGAGTTCGTCGTTGTCGGCCTGGCTCGATCCGCTCTGGTACGGCTACCTGGGCCTGGTGGTCGTCGGCCTGGCGGTCGCCGTCATCAAGGGCGTGCGCAAACCCGCGTGACCCAAGGGGATTGGCGCTTCACACCGAGGTCGGCTCAATCGTCGAGGTTCACCTGCTGCACATCGGTGTGGGCGAAGTCATCACCAACGAACAGCAATGGCTCGTCGAGTTCGATGGCCAGAGCGTAGGAGAAGTGGCGGTGGACATGTGGAGTGTGTCCTCAACTCTCAGGACACGACCGATCCTTTGGTGTCCTGGTTCCTGCAGGATCAAGGCGATCAGCACCGACGAATCCACAATCATCGTGGCAATCCGTCCCTGTCGTAGATTTCCCGGTCAACGTTTCGGAGGGCCTCGCGTTCCTCATCAGTCATGCTGTCATGAATTTCCCCGGCGAGTTCCATGATCTTGTCGAATCGAGCCTGCCGGAGATGTTCCTCCTGGTTGAGCAATTCCAACAGTGCCCGTTCAATGACATCGACCTGTGTGGTCTCGAACCGGTCGGCCGCCCGCCGAGCAAGTTCACAGACCCGCTTGTTCTTGATGTTGAGCGCCATGAGCGGATTTTACACCCGCACATTGGAGTCATTACACCCGATGGTTGCGCGTGAAGCGCCTCACCCGTAGGTGTCCGCTACCCGGCCTTGGATCGATGTTCGTCTTGGCTCGACCCGGTGCTCAGCGCCGGTTGAAGCGCATGTGGCGACGCGCCAGGTAGGCGAACAACACCAGCCACACGGTCAATGCGGCCAGAGGCTGCCCGGCTTGGATCCACGACTGGAGGAAAGTGATGCTCTGGTTGGTCAGCGGGTCCGTCCCCGAGCTGAGGGTCAGGAGATGGTTGACGGCGATCAATGGGCTCCACCTGGATATGGTCGGTACCGGTTCAGGAAACAACTGGAGCGGAATGATGAGGCCCGAAAGAAAGTAGAAGAACAAGAACCCGGGCAACGCCCCGTATTGGGCCGATTCGACGGTTCGGCAGAACGACGACGTGAAAGCGGCACACGCCGCGAACAGGGCGAGGGACAACAGCAGGGCCAGCATCAGGAGCAGGGGATTTGCGACGGGCCATGTCCTCGCAATCAGCCCGGCCAGGAGCAGCCCACAGAGCACTTGGAGCAACAACACAGCAGCACTGGGCACGGTGGTGGCCACCACGGTTTCCCACCGGGTTGCTTCTCCGGTGTCCATACGTTGGAAGACACCATCCTCTCGACGTGCCACGAAGATGGCCGTCAAGTTGAAATACACGACCAGCAGCAGACTCGTGTTCACCACCAGCTGAAGGACCATTGTGGGTATGGAGACGTTGTTCTCCTCCCGCAGGATCACAGGGCCGCTGGCGAGCACCAACAGGGGAGTGAGCAGGAGCGCGGTGAGCGCAATGGAGCGATTCCGCATATAGAGGCTCGTCTCGGCCTTGGAAATGGCCCACGTGCGACGGAAAACTGGTGCGATCATGAATGGCTCCTCGATGTGATGCGAAGGAAGGCTGATTCCAAGGACGCCGCCCGGGCGTTGAGTCCATCCAGGTGAATGTTGCGACTGTCAGCCAGAGCCAGCAGCTCACGAAGCGTGTCGTGGAGGTCGGTGCTCAGCACGCGGGTGATTCCCCGATCATGGCTGACCGGGCACACCACGTGCGACAGTCTTTCGAACTCGACATCGCTGACCTCGATGTCCGGGAAGGTGATCTCACAGGGATGCTGAGCCACGATGTCAGCGACCGAGCCCTCGGTCAGGATGCGTCCCTTGTCCATGATGAGGATGCGGTCCGCGAGTTCCTCGGCCTCCTCCATGTAATGGGTGGTGAGCAACACGGTCGATCCCTCATCGAGCATGCGCCTGACCAATTCCCATGTGTGCTGGCGGACCGCAGGATCGAGCCCGGTGGTGGGCTCATCCATGAACAACAATTCAGGACGCCCGAGGGTGGCCATCGCCAGGTCCAGGCGGCGTCGTTCCCCTCCGGACAGGCTCCCCACCCGGATGTTGGCGCGATTCTCAAGGTTGCACATGGCCAGGGACTCCTCCACGGGACGGGGAGATGTCAGGGTTCCGGCCCACATGACCAGGGTCTCCCGCACGGTGAGGTCCTTGGCGAACCCCGCTTCCTGAAGCATGATGCCCGAGCGTCGACGAATGGCGGCTCGATCCGCCAGTGGATCGAGCCCAAAGACCTGGACACGACCACCATTGGAACGCGTGCTCCCCTGGAGCACCTCCAGCAACGAGGTCTTGCCGGCACCGTTCGACCCCAGCAACGCGACCAGCTCACCTTGTGCGACATGAAACGACACCCCGTCCACGGCCGTGAACTTGTCGTAGGTGCGAGTCACGTTGTCAGCGACGATGACCTTCTTCATGTCTGCTCCTATTAAAATAAACAGTTCCAGTCACTATGACACGTCATGCAGGAATTGTATCGTCCGCATCCCCCAAAATTGATGCAGTCCAGTTCGCCTACACCACAGGGCCCGGTGCGGCTCTCCGTCCGGAAAAATCACATCAACCGACCACCACGTGGGTCAAGCACCAGTAAACATTGCTCTGGCTAGGCTCCTCGATCAGATTTACTGAATATCCAAAGTCCATTGAGGCTTATTCATGGGGTGTAGGCGAAGATGAGTCCCGTGACG
>CALLVV010000050.1 GCA_938012815.1 uncultured Propionibacteriaceae bacterium | reverse complement strand
AAGCGGATGCCGGGCGTCCAGATTTCCGGGAACCGTCGCGCATCTATTCGGTATGCGTAGGCGCGCCTACGCATACCGAATAGATGCGTATTTCCCTTGCGGCGGTCGGTAAGTCGCCGGATGCTCTCCTGGGGGCTCCCGTAACCGGAATACCCTGATTTCCGGGAGGAGTTGGTGAACGGGGCGAAGCGGCCCCGTCTTGTTGCCCTGGCTCCAGTGACAACCCGGAGAGGAGGACAGGTGATGTCGAGTGCCATCACCGTCAGTGGACTGAGAAAAACATACGGGAGTTTCGTGGCGGTCGACGACGTTGATCTGCAAGTGGAAAGTGGGGAGGTGTTTGCCTTTCTCGGTCCGAACGGTGCCGGCAAGACGACCACCATCGACATCCTCACGGGTGCGCAAAGGCGTACCAGCGGTACGGTGAGCGTACTGGGGCGCGACCCGCAGAACGACGAACGCGAATGGCGCGCCCAGGTGGGGGTGGTGCCGCAGGGCACGGCGGATTATCAGGAACTCACGGTCTACGAGGTCATTGACCACTTCGCCACGTTCTATTCTGACCCTTTTCCGACTGGGCAGCTCATCGACATGGTTGGGCTCGGCGCCAAGGCAAAGGTGCTCACCACTAAACTTTCGGGAGGGCAACGCCGACGTCTGGACGTGGCGGTGGGGGTGGTCGGCCCCGGCTCCTCTTCTTGGATGAGCCGACCACCGGGCTCGACCCGGAGGCCCGGCGCGAGGCGTGGGAGCTGGTGCGTCTGCTCACCGGCGAGGGAATGACGACGGTGCTGACCACCCACTACTTGGACGAGGCCCAGGAACTGTCCCAACGCATCGGTGTCATCGCGGGCGGGCGGATGCTGCACGTCGGAACCTTGGATCAGCTGGCCCAGCTGACCGGCAGTCGGCATCGTGTCTCCTACGATCTCGATCCTCTGGTCGAGGTGCCGCCGGATTTGGCGACGAGGCTGGAAAGCGAGCCCCACAGTTGCCTCTATGCCACCAATGAGCCGACGGCATTGCTGCGGCTGCTGCTGGACGCCGCGCAACGACGGGGAATAGCGGAAATACCCGGCTTGCAGGTCACCCAGCCCAGCCTTGAGCGAATCTACATCGACATGATCGAACAGGCGAAGGAGCAGCGATGAATGAATTGAAGCGAACTTCGGTGTCGCATGAGATTGACGTCGCGATGCGTAAACGGCTCCCCGGCTTGGTTGAGGCGAGCTTGGCTCGGTCACGGGTGGAGCTGTTGACGTTCTTCCGCAACTGGATGTCGTTGATCTTCAACATGGCTCTTCCGGTGTTGTTGATGCTCGTTTTTGGCGCCGTGTTTAATCAAAAGATACCGGGCACCAACGTCGATTATCGCCTGTTGTTCATCTCTGGGATGATTGGTGTCGGTGTGATGAGCACCACGTTCCAGTCGCTGGCGCTCAGCGTCACCAGTGACCGGGACGAGGGGCTCATCCGCAGGTTGGCAGCGTCCCCGATGCCGAGGGTCGCCTACTTCGTCGGAATCACGGTCAAGGCGCTCATCACGACGGTGTTCGAGGTCATTATCCTGATGATCCTGGGAATGGTGCTCTACGGCCTTCCGATGCCTTCCGATGCCGTGCGCTGGCTGACCTTGGTGTGGGTGGTCCTGCTCGGGGTGAGTTCCTGTTCGCTGCTCGGTATCGCCTACACGGCGCTGATTCCCAATTCCCGAGCAGCCCCCGGCGCCACCACCCCTCCGTTCATGATTCTGCAATTTATCTCTGGGGTATTCTTTCCTCTTTCTTCGATACCCATGGTATTGGCTTGCGTCGGCTATGCTTTCCCCCTGCTGTGGATGGCAAAAGGTCTACGGTTCGTGTTCCTTCCGAGTTTCTTGGAGTCAGCCGAGCCAAGTGGGTCCTGGGATCTGGGCTTGGTGGCGATCGTTTTGATTGCCTGGACCGTAGTGGGTGGCATTCTGGCTGTTTTCGCCTTCCGTTGGCGCGGCCAGCGGGTGAAATGAAACCCGCGGCGGCAGCATCTTGCCCGAATGCGCTGCTGAGAATGATCACGTGAGGGTGTGGGCGCTCGTCTCCACCCGATAGCGTGTCGAGGGCCCTGCCTCCGGAAGACCGCGGAGGCAGGGCCCTCGGCGTTGTTCAATCAGGATTCGCTGTCCAGTTTCTGATGACTATTGCTGTGTGCGGAAATTATTCCCGTTTGCGATAATTCTTCTTGACGAACTCGATAAGTTCGGATCTATTCGATATTCCGAGGCGACGATAAATGTTTCGTAAATGGGTGTCCACCGTGCGTTTACTCAAGAACAACGCCTCGGCTGCCTGCGCATTGGTGCATCCCGCGGCCACCTGTTCGGCGACCTTCTGCTCGCTGACGCTGAGCCTCCGGGACTCATCCTTGACGCCCGAGAGAATGTCTTCGCGATGAGTGGGTGCATTCGAAAGATCGTTCAAGGAGCGCCATGACTCCTCCGCGGCACAGATGTCATTCCGGAGGCATTCCGCCATCGCGTCCTCGTGGCAGGAAACAAATATGGTTCTGAGCTGCTGTCGCCAGTCCAGGATCACGGGATTCGTGAGCCTCGCCGAGGCCAGGGTTCGGCCGGTGGCGAAGTGTTTGTCGATGGCCAGTTGGACGCTGCCCCTGCGCTGATCCAGACTCGCGGCGCAGTAGGTGGCGAACACGCGGAGAACGACGTGGGCCTCCTCGTCTAGCAGGGTGGGCCATTCCGAATCGCCGGGGTCCCAGGCGACGAGATCGCGCGTATCCTCGGCGTCGAACGTCCCCAGTGGGATCAGGCGTCGGTGGAATGGACCCAACGCGTCCAGATGTTCCCGATGACGGTCGGGATGGAGTACGCGAACCTTATGTCCCGTCCCCACCCGAAGTTCGACGCGGCAGGCTCCGCCGGTGGGGCGCCGTCGAATGCGGCCCGACTGTCCACCGACCGTGACTTCTACATCGAGTGCGCAGCCGCCGCGGCTGCCGCCACCGAGGCAGGTCTCGACGCGGGCGGCTACCTCGAGTCCAACTACGGGGTCACCGTCGCCCAGGTCGGCAGTGCCGGGGTGAACTGGATGATGGACCTGCGCAACGCCGATTCCCTCATCACCTTGCAGCAGGCCAAGCAGCGGGAGATCGCCGCCCGGATCGCGTCCCAGACCGGTCCCGGGATCGCCGACGACATCCAGTTCTAAGAACACCGGACCGATTGATGTGGGCTGTGGGTGCAGCGCCCACAGCCCGCATCAACTTTGGGTGCATTCCCGCCGATCTCTCGTCTCCGTCGACTTACGATGAATCACAACACACCTGCTGGCGCGAGAGCGGAAACGTCCTCGGCGCCTGCGCAACGACGTTTCGGGGTGGTGTGGTGACGCGGCCCCGGGGACAGGGGAGACGAGGATGGATAAGAGCGCCACGAAAGTCGCCGAGAACCCGCAGGCCACCCGGAACCTTCGTGCCTTTCAACTGATATGGCTCACGCAGCTCATCGCTCGGGTCGGCAATGGCATGACCGCCTTTGGGCTTGGGGTTTTCGTGTACCAGGAGACCGGGCAGACGACCCCCGGCGCACTCATCATGCTCGCCGCATTCCTCCCGGGCCTGCTGCTGGCGCCGCTCGCCGGGGTCCTGGTGGACCGGTTCGATCGACGCCTGATGATGATCCTCAGCGACACGTTGTCGGCGATCGGGCTGGTTGCTCTGCTGGGGGCCTTCCACCTAGGGTTCCGGGAGGTCTGGGTGATCTGCGCCTGTGTGGCGTTCAGTTCGGTCTTCGAGGCGCTGCTGGACCCGGCCTACCGCGCCACCGTCACCGACCTGCTGACGCCCGAGCAGTACGCCCGGGCCTCCGGCATGACCCAGCTGGCAGCTGCTGCGCAGTACCTCATATCCCCGGCGGTCGCGGGCCTGGTGATGGTGCAGTTCGGCATCAACGCGGTCCTGATGATCGATGTCGCGACGATGGTGACGACCGTGTCGTTCACGGTGATCGTGTGGCGCACGATCAAGGCGGAACCGAAACCGGTCGAGCAGGGTTTCTGGGAGGATTTCCGCAGCGGGCTGGCCTACTTCGCCCGCAACCGTGGGATCGTGGTGTTGATGCTGCTGGTGACCCTGATGACCTTCTGCATGGGATTCCTGCAGACCCTCCTGACGCCGATGATGCTCGACCTCGCCGACGAACAGACCCTCGGACTGGTGCGCTCGGTGGCCGCCATCGGCATGGTCGTGGCCAGCCTGGCCATCGGGGTGTTCAACATGGGCAACAACCACATCCGCTACCTGGCGATCGCGCTGGCGTTCGGTGGGGTCGTCGTGATCGGTCTGGGAATGACCACCGACGTGGTGCTGATCGGGGCCGCCACGTTCCTGTTCTTCATGGTCCTGCCGCCGTTGAACACGAGCGTCGAGGTGCTCACCCGGTCGTGGATTCCCAACGAGACCCAGGGCAAGATCTGGGGACTGATGGGTCTGGTGTCCCAGCTCGGCTTCCTGGCCGCGTACTGCATCGCAGGTCCGCTCGCCGACAACGTGTTCAACCCGCTGCTGCGCCCCGGAGGGGCGCTGGTCGATGGCCTGGGTGGCATCATCGGTGTCGGACAGTCCCGGGGCATCGGGCTGATGTTCGGGCTCGTCGGGATCCTGCTGATCCTCATCGCGGTGGTCACGCCCCGGGTCAGGGCCATCCGGGTCCTCGAGGACAATCTCAAGGAACAGCTGGCAACCTCGCGGGGGACCGGAGTCCACGAGGGCGAGACCGTCGGGGATCTTCAAGTGGAGGTGTGAGGCCCCGCGACCTGTCTCCTGTCGGTCTTTCGGACGACCCGGGGCACGTTCCGGGGTGCTGCCCCCATCGGCTGGTTACTGTGGTCGCAGGGGAACTGAGCCATGACGCGCGGACGGGGAACACGGGGCGCGCGTGCAGACGGAGGTGACGATGGGATTTCTCGACTGGCTGGGCAGGAAGTGGGCCAAGGAGCTCGACCTCGCGACGGTCGACTCCGTCCTGGGGGCCGAAGCCTTGGCCGCCGAGGGGAAATTGGCGCCGCTGTATCTCGTCCCGCTGCGTTTCGGCGGGCAGGACATGCCCATGAACCGGGTCTTCGTCCCGGCATCCGTCGTTGAACGCAAGGAGCATCACGACGAGACGATCGATGGTCTCGTCAAGGACCACAAGGCGGATGGCTATTCCTGCACCCCCGAATACCGAGACGGGAGCGTCGTACCATTCCGGCTGGAGGGCATGGCGACCGAGGAGGGAATTCCGGTCTACTCGTGGTCCATCGACGTGTGGTGAGAACGGGCCCGTCGTGTCGTGAGACCCTCCCGGGGATGCGGCGCGCGGGGGAAGACTGGAGGGCATGGAGAAAGTCGAACTCGCCGGGGTCCCGGAAACCATGTTGCAGACCCTTCACGCCAGGGCCCAGTACACGCTGTCCCACCCGCAGCTGCTGTCCGATCCGCAGGCGGTCGAGTTGGTCTCCCGCATCGATTACGACTTCACGGCCGCTCGATCCGATCAGCTCATGTCCTTCGGGACCGCGGCCCGCACCCTGCTGTTCGACGACCTCGTCCGCGACTTCATCGCCCGGCATTCCGGTTGCACCGTCGTCAACGTTGGCTGCGGGCTGGATACCCGCTTCCATCGCGTCGACGACGGGAAGACGCGCTGGTACGACCTCGATCTACCGCAGGTGATCGACGTCCGCCAGCGACTCATCGCCCCGGAGCTGGCTGATCACCTGGTCCCCGCTGTTCCGGATGATCGAGGAGAAGATCCTCGTCCTGACGGCCCGTCCCTCCGCTGGCGGGCGACCTCGCGGGATTCCGGGTACGGCTAGTCGAGATCCTCCGTTTCCTCCGAGGCGCCGCTCAGGTGGGCGCTCAGCCGGCTGTAGGCCACGGACAGGGCGAAGCAGATCACGCCCGCCACCAGCAGCGACAGGATGCGGGTGATGGAGTTCTGCCCGGACATGTCGATCACGGCGAGCTTGAGCACCATCAGCATCACCAGCACCAGCCCGTACAGGCGCATGGCCGTGGCGTGTGCGCGGAAACCCGCGACGATGCTGAGGGCACCGGCGATGATGAGGGTGGCGCTGCTTGTCGCGGAGTCCACGTTCGTCGCCGTCAGGAGGGTGTTCATGCCGAGCAGGGAGAGGGTGAAGGCGATCCCGGTGATCACGCCGTGCCACGGGTGCCGCGCCAGCGGCCACATCATCCACACCACCGCGCAGCCCACTGCGAGCACGAAGGGGATCAGCACCAGCTCGTGGGTCAGGAAGGCCCCCGCCGGGTGGGTCGCGGGCCGCCACGGCAGCACCGACCAGGACGTGGCTGCGTAGATCGCGTACTGCATCAGACCGGCCGCTCCGAGGGTCAGGAGCATCGGAACCGGCGACGACGGGGCCAAGGACACCGTGCTGACCGTGGATTCGTCGACCAAGTGCGCCCGCTGCCCGAACAGCCTGCCGGAGAGCAGGGGCAGAGTCGTCGCGTGCCCGCTCCCGAGCCCCAGCGCTATCAGCGCCACGACCACGCTCAGCACGAGGATCCCCCAGACCGTGACGCCCCAGGCCGGCTCGACGCCCAACCGTCGCACTAGTTCCTGGACGACCGCGGGCAGTCGCAGCACCAGCAGGAACACCACCAGCCAGACGGCCACGGCGTGCTCCGGCCTGCCTGGAAGGTGTTTCTCGACGGTCAGTGCGACGGCCACGGCCACCGCCAGGACGCCCAACCGCACAAGACTCAGGTCGATGCCCGGGTCGTGCCCGGACCAGGTCAGGAACACGACCGCGGCCGGCACGGTGATCACGTGGATCACATTGCCCGCCAGCACCGCGGGGATCGCGGTCAGGACCAGAACGGCGACGAGCGCGCCCAGGACCAGGGATTCGTTCCTCAGCTGGGGAAGCAGGATGCCCACCACCACGAAGGCACTGGCGAACAGACAATGCCCGGCCCACTGCCCGGCCTTCGCGGCGACCCTCTTGAAGACCAGTGGCACCACGACGACGGCGAGGATGACCAGGTGCACCACGGCCAGCAGGGTGAAGTCCTGGTGCTGGAACCAGTCCGAACCGGCCCGTGGTGGCGGTACCGGCCTGAGGCGCAGCGCCGATGCGGCCACCAGCAGCGGGGCGGCCAGCCAGGCCAGTGCCCAGGGGTTCGCCGGGGTTCCGGGGGACGGCTCCGGCGCGGTCTCGGGGGTCTCGTCCCCGGGGATCTCACCCCCCGGTATTTCGCCCGCCCTCACGACCAGGATGATGTGGGCGAACAGGAGCGCCACGAGAACGAGCATGGTCACGAGGGTGCCGGCCTCGGTGATCTCCCGTGCCCTCTCGACGGGTGCCATGAACAGCGCGGGAAGCCCGATCGCGCTGGCCGACAGCAGGTAGAGGGGCCTGAAGCGGGACTGCTCGACCGCTTTCTGCGCGGTCATGGCGGTGGTCAGGGTGATGGCCGCCACGTAACCCACCACCATCGTCAGGCCCAGGAAGGACTGCTCGGGATGGACGTGGGACTGCGCCGCGGCCAGTCCGACGGTCGACAACCCGCCCAGCGCGGTGATGATCGTGATGTAGGGCAGGTGGGTGCGCGCGGCAACCAGGATCAGGATGATCGTCCAGCCGGTGAGCGTGAGGAAGGCGGGCAGCGGGGGCAACAATCCCAGCAGGACCGCGCCCACCAGGGAGACGAACCCCAGCCCGCCGCCGATGCCGGTGAGTGTGGCGGCCGGCAGCCGGTTCGTCGTGGCCCTGGAGATCATGCCCATCCCGACGACGGTGAGCGTGACGCCCGTCACGCCGACGGTCCCGACCTTGACGATGTCCGGTATCGAGTTCCACAACAATGCGATGAGACTGGCCGCTGCCAGGAAGACCAGCACCGCCGCAGCGGCCGACAGCAGGTACTTGCCCAGGGCGGCCTCGCCCGCACGGTCCCTGATCGCGTTCAGGGGTGAGGGTTTGGGGCTCGGGGATCCGAGTATCTCGCTGAGGGGCACCTCGTCCGGGCTCCCGGGCGATGACGTCTTGGCATCCGTGTTCTGCGCCACCGGCTGAGGGGGGACGGGAACCGGATCGGACAGCCGGGGAGGCGGGGGAGCCGGCGTCGGGGAAGCGGGCCTTGGGGCCGGTGGTGGTGTGGGGATCGACCGTGTGGGGACGGGGATCGATATCTGTAGCGGGGGCGGGCCGGGCGCGGTGGGGCGGTGGGACGGTGCTGGTGCTGGTGCCGGTGGTGGCGGGGCGGCCGGTTTCTGCTGCTCCCGGGAGGTGCTGGTCCGTTGCTGCGAGGCCTCGGGTGGGGTGTCCCGCTTGTCCAGGTAGGAGATGATCACGTCCATCCTGAGGGTCAGACCGTCGATGGCCCTGACCACGTCGCGCAGGCTCGGTTCCTCGGGTTGTTTCGGGCCGGTGCCCTCCGGCTGTTCGCTCATCTCCATCGTGGAGCCTTTCCGGGCGTTCTTCGCGGAGGTTCCAGACTAGAGGGAACCGGGTGCACCGGGGGAGGGATCGGGAAAACTCCGGGCGGCTTGCGGTGGGCTCCTGGGTCGCGGCGGTTCCCGTGGCTCTCCGGCGCATCTCCGCCCCGGGGTGGCAGCGTTGACAATTCTCCCCGGAAAAGTCGTGACAAATCTTTGATCCTCGCCTACAATCTCCGATGTTAACGCTAACTTCGGGCACTCGGACGAGATGCAGCAGCCCTGCCGTTCCGGAGACCGACCGATTACGACAAGGGAGTTCGTATGAAGTACCGTCGTGCAGCAGCCGCACTGCTGTGTGCCACCCTGGCCCTCGGGCTCGGGGCCTGCTCAGGAGGATCCAAGGACAAGAGCGCGCAGGCGAGCAAGATGTACACCTGGGTGTCCAACGAATCCGACCGCGCCCAGTGGGACACCTTCGTCAAGGGCGTCCAGGAAACCGACTCCAACTTCAAGCTCGACATCGAGGGCCCCAGCTTCCAGGACTACTGGACCAAGATCAAGACCCGCATGTCGTCGGCCGACGCGCCCTGCATCGTCACCACACAGGCCGCTCGCGCCCAGGAGCTCGGTGAACTCCTCACCCCTCTCGACGACCTCGCCAAGGAGGCCGGCCTCGACCTGACCCAGTACAACCAGGCCATGATGCAGGGCATGACGGTCGACGGGAAGGTCCGTGCCATCCCCTACGATGCCGAACCGATGGTGCTGTTCTACAACAAGACCATGTTCGCCCAGGCCGGGTTGAAAGAGCCGGGCACCGACTACACCTATGAGCAGTTCCTCTCCGACGCCAAGGCGCTGACCAAGGACGGCGTGCAGGGCTTCGCCGTCGCCCCCGACATCAGCTACCCCTACCTGCCGTTCGCCTTCGCCAACGGCAACGTGCCCGTCAAGGACGGCAAACTGAACATCACCGACCCGGGCTTCGTCGCCGACGTCCAGCAGACCTTCGACCTGGTCGGCAAGGAGAACGTCGCCGCCGCCCCCAACCCCGCCGACACCACCGACGTGCCCATGCAGGGCTTCCAGGCCAAGAAGGTGGCCATGGTGATCGAGGGCCCGTGGTTCTACTCGACGATCCGCGAGGGAATGGAGAACGAGGTCGGGGTGGCCGTCGTCCCCTCGAAGAGCGGCAAACCCGTCGGCATGATCCAGGGCTCCGGTTTCGGCGTCTCCGCGAAATGTCCTGACAAGAAGGCCGCCTTCCAGAACATCGTGAAGATGACCACCCCCGAGGTCGTGGCCTACGTCGGCAAGAACCGCGGCACCGTCCCCTCCATCGACTCCGCGCTGTCGGGCTGGGCCGAGGGCAAGCCCGCGCAGGATGCCGAGGTCATGAAGGCGCTCCTCGCGGATGGGCAGCCGCTGGTGACCACCTCCACCTGGAACCAGGTGGTGACCCAGTTCACCCAGTACTCCCCGGAGGGCGCCCGAGGCACCCGCACCGCCGAGGACATCCTGGGAGCCATCGAGAAGTCGGTGAACTGACCCCATGACGACGACGGCCACGCCGTCGCCCCGAAGCACGGTGAGGAAGGCCCGCAAACCCGGCGTCAACCAGCGGTTGCTGGCCTTCTTCCACCTCGCTCCGGGCATGAGCGGCTTCCTGATCTTCATCGTGGTACCGCTGATCGCCTCCATCGCGATCAGCCTCCACAACTGGCCCCTCTACGGGGAACCCGAGTTCGTCGGTGTGGAGAACTACGCGCGACTGCTCTCCGGTGAGGACCCGGCGTTCTACACGGTGCTGGGCAACACCCTGGTGTTCGCGATCGGCTACACCGCCGTGAACCTCGTGGTCTCGACGGGCATCGCGGTCTGGCTGCATTCGCTGCCCGACTGGGCCCCGTTCTTCCGAGTGCTGTTCTTCATCCCCGTCGTCACCCCCATGGTGGCCAACGCCCTCATCTGGCGGGTCATGCTCGACGACCAGGGCGTGATCAACGGGATGCTGGCGGCCATCGGCATCACGGGACCCTCCTGGCTGGGTCACCCGACCTGGGCGATGGTCTCGCTGATCATGATGTCGCTGTGGCAGGCGGTCGGCTACAACATCGTCGTGCTGGCCGCAGGTCTGAACAACATCAACCCCGCGATCATGGAGGCCTCCAAGATCGACGGCACCACCGCGTGGAGCCGGTTCTGGCGGGTCACCTTCCCGATGCTCTCGCCGTCGCTGTTCTTCGCCTCCGTGATGACGGTGATCGGGGCCTTCAAGGTGTTCACCCAGCCGTTCATGCTCACCAAAGGCGGGCCGGGCGAATCCACCAACACCCTGGTGCTGTACCTGTACCGCAGCGCCTTCTCCTACGACAAACTCGGCCTGGCGTCCTCGCTGGCGTGGGTGCTGTTCGTGCTGGTGATGCTGGTCACGGCGCTGCAGTTCGTCGGCCAGAAGAGGTGGGTGAACTATGACTCCTGAGAAGAACCGCCCCCGCCGTTGGGGGAAGGTCGTCTCGAAGACGCTGCTGGTGGTCGTGGCCGTGGCGTTCGTCTCGCCCTTCGTGTGGATGCTCTTCTCCGCACTGAAACCGAGCAACCAGGTGCTGTCCACCGGGGCCGCCCTGCTCGGCGACGCGGTGCGCTGGGACAACTTCGCGGAGGCCTTCAGCTCCATCCCGTTCGGGCAGATCCTGGTCAACACCTTCGCCTACGCGCTCGTCGGGACCCTCATCACCGTGGTGGTCTCCGTGCTGAACGCCTACGCCTTCGCGCGCCTGGAGTTCCCCGGGCGCTCCGCCCTGTTCTCGGTGTTTATCGCCACCCTGGTGCTGCCCATCGAGGTGCTCGTCATTCCCCTGTTCCTGGGGGCCGACGCCTTCGGGCTCGTCGACTCCTACCCGGCGATCGTCCTGCCCTTCGCCTTCGGGGCCTTCGGCACCTTCATGCTGCGGCAGTTCCTGCTGTCGCTTCCCGGCGACTACGAGGAGGCCGCCCGGATCGACGGCGCGGGCCAGGTGAAGATCTTGTTCCACGTGATCATCCCGCTGCTGCGCGGCCCCATCGCGGTCGTCGCGGCGTTCGCCTTCATCGACTACTGGAACGCCTTCCTGTGGCCGCTGATCATCATCAACAGCACGGACAAGGCCCCGCTGCAGCTCGGCCTGTCCATGTTCACCGGTGAACGCGGCACGGACTGGGGGCCGCTGATGGCGGCGTCCACGATCGCGGTGCTCGCCAGCCTCGTGATCGTGGTGGCGATGCAGAAACAACTGGCGAAGGGCCTCAACATAGGAGGATTCGGTGGTCGCTGACCTGGAGGCACGATTCGAACGCGACGCCGAACGCTGGAAGGCGCTCGCGCGCCCCACCCCGGAGTGGTTCCGGCGCGCCAAGCTCGGATTCTTCATCCACTGGGGGCCGTACTCGGTGCCCGCATGGGGTGAACCCGTCGCGGAACTCGGCGAGATCCCGCCGACCGAGTGGTTCCGGCACAACCCCTACGCCGAGTGGTATCACAACACCATCCGGCTGGAGGGCAGTCCCGCGCAGCGGCACCACGCCGAGGTGCACGGCGGCTGCGACTACGACGACTTCCTCGACGCCTGGCGGGCCGAGAGGTTCGACGCCGACGCGGCCGTCGCCGAACTGGTGGCGGCCGGGGGAGCCTATGTGATGGTCACCACGAAACACCACGACGGCGTGTGCCTGTGGGACGCGCCCGGCACCGGGGACCGCAACACCGTGCGCCGCGGACCCAGGCGCGACCTCGTGGGGGAGTGGGCCGACGCCGCGCGGCGCGCCGGGATGCGTTTCGGCGCCTACTATTCGGGTGGCCTGGACTGGCACGCCGCACCGACGGAGCCGATCGGGCTGCGCGACGACTGGGACCTGACCGAACGTCCCCTCGACCAGGGCTACGCCTCCTACGCCGCCGGGCACCTGCGGGACCTCATCGCCCGCTACAACCCCGATGTATTGTGGAACGACATCAACTGGCCGGACGCCGGCAAGGACTTCGGGCCCGACGGCGTCGGAACCGTCTTCGAGGAGTACTACGCCGCCAACCCGGAGGGCCTGGTCAACGACCGCTGGCAGGTGCCCCACCAGGACTACGCCACCAGCGAGTACAAACACCTCCAGCAGTGCGAGAACGCCGCGGTGTGGGAGCACTGCCGCGGGGTGGGGCTGTCCTTCGGGTACAACTCCGTCGAGGGGCCCGAACACGCCATGACCCCGCTGGAGCTGATGAAACACCTCGTCGACATCGTGTGGCGGGGCGGCCGGATGCTGCTGGGCGTGGGTCCGAAGGCCGACGGGACGCTACCCGGATGGCAGTCGGAGATCCTCCGCGGCATCGGGCGCTGGATGCGGGTCGCGGGCAGGTGGCTGCCCGACCTCGTCGCCGATGGCGAACTGGAGGTCGAGGGCGCCTGGACGCGGCTGGGTCGCGCCGGGGAATCCCGCCTGCTGTTCATCGACGCCGATGTCCCCGTCGCCATCCCGGCAGGGAGGCTGCTGACCCCGGAGTGGGCATCCCTCGAGGACGGAACCCTGACCTGTGCCGAGGACCGCCCAGGCCCGGCGGTCGTGAAACTGACCTGAACCGGGTCCGTCGCACACCCCGGCCCCGTCCCGACGCAAACGCCTGTCTTCCGGTCGTCTCCGGTGGCAGGGATAGCAGGACTTCGGCCAACTCGTCCTCGTGGCGTCGGACTGTTGACAGCGCGTCCAGGTAGCCGGAGTTCGGTGCGGAGTACTACACGAGCGGATTCTGCGGCTTGCCATCGACACGGGGGACGTTCGCTTCCTGGGTCACTGACCACTGCTGCCGGCGAATGCTGAAGGCGTCGCTGTTCTCATCGGCAATCTGGAAGACGGTTTGTTCGGAGGCCTGTTCCCACGGGACTCCCAGGCCCGACAGCAGGAGATCTATGATGCTGGCGGAGTCTCGTACCGGAAGCAGCAGCGTACCCAGGGGCGTGGCAGACAGGGCTTTCTGGGCAGCAGGGTCGAGGGCATCTTCGACGCCGACGTCGGGCTGTAGGATGGTTTCGGAGTCGATGATCAGGGGTGGTTGCCGTATACACGATCACGTTTTCGTGATGAAGGTCGGTGGACCCCACAGGTCTGCAATTGCGGTCAGGACGCCGAAACGGTAGTAGGAGCGTTCGCAGTCCGCACGACCGAGGTCGGCCTTGCAGAGTCACATGCGCCTGTCAGCCGTGGCCACCACGTGATGCGGAGAGCGGCACGCGCCCGGCCAAGGAATGCGAAAGATCTGCGTCGAGCAGCCTCCAGGGCTTGGGTAGCCGCTCGGTGAGAACGAGGGAACGTGGTTTGTAGACGATCTGGTCACCTGAGGTGAGGTGGGGTGCCGGCCAGGGTCAGGGGATGGTCGTTATGCGGCATGGCGGGCTTTCCCCTGCTGGGCGGTGTCGTCCTGCTGATCGGCGTTGTAGAGAGCAGCGAAGTGCCCTCCCGCCCTGATCAGGTCGTCATGGGTGCCTGATTCGACAATTTGTCCGTTGTCGAGGACGTGGATGCGGTCGCAGGCACGGATGGTGGTGAGCCGGTGGGCCAGAATGATCTGCGTGCACCCCAAGCGGGAGAGATGCTCGGTGACGACCTGTTCGGTCACCGTGTCGAGGGCACTGGTGGCCTCGTCGAACACGACGATCCTCGGGTTGCGTAGCAATGCCCGTGCGATGGCGATGCGTTGACGCTGGCCGCCTGAAAAATTGGCTCCTTGCTCGCTGACCATCGTCTCGAAACCCATCGGCAACTTTTCGAGGAAATCGAGGAATGGCAGGCGCCGGCATCGTTCGATGGTCTCTTCTTTGCTGAGTTGCGTACCCAAACGCAGGTTGTCGACGATGGAGGCGTCATGAAGTCGTACGTCCTGCGGCACATACCCGATGTGTTGACGCAGCCGGTCGAGGTCCCACTCGCTCACATCGGTGCCGCCAACCTTGATGTGCCCTCCAGTCGGTGAATGCAGGGCCGCCATCAGCAGCGCGAGGCTGCTCTTACCCGAGCCGGAAGCCCCCACGATCGCCACTTTCTCGCCGGGCGCTACGCGCAGGGTTACGTCCTTGAGCACTCGTTCGTTGGCCCCCTGATATGCGAAGTCAACGCTTTCGATGTCTATGGTTGGCAGTAACAGTTCATCCGTCCGTTCACCGGACTTCTCCGGAGCGGTCTCGGTGATGTCGAGTACGCGACGCATCAGGCGGCATGCCTGGATGAATTCGTTCCAACTGCCGGAAATCGTGGTGCTCAGGCCGAGCAATAAAGCACCTACCCCTTGGACTGCGACGGCCGCACCTATGCTGACGGCACCATCCAGTGTGAGGACCATGCCGACGGTCACCAGCGCGAGTGGTCCGAAAACCTGCGTGGCACCCAGTGCGCCGCCGATGAGGCCATCCTGCAGCAGCATGCGACGGCGCATGGCCGACAGGGAGGCGTCATAGCTTTCTTTCCAACGGGCGAAGAACTCGTCGCGGTATCCGCCCATTTTGATGGCGGCTATCGAGGAGATCGCGTCGTACTCGATGGCCTGGCTCTTGCTGAGATGCGCGATCTCGGTATCCATGGCCTCGGATAGGGGTCGCTGCGTGGCTATGAGAAGCAGCAGGCAGAGAGTGAATACTCCCGCGGTGATGCCGCCGAGCAGGGGAGAAACCCAGAACACGTAGCCGATCATGACGGTGGCGATACCCATGTCGAGTACCCCACTGACGATGCGTGTCGACAGCAGATCGCGTACGGAGTTGACGCTTCCCATCCGGTAGAGCAGGTCGCCGACCTGGCGGGTGGAGAAGAACTTGTAGGGCAGCCGCAACAAGTGACGGAAGACGGTTTCCATCAAGTGGCCGCCTATGAGCATCATGGTGCGGGACAGCAAGAGTGTTCGCAGTGTTTGAAGACCGAAGTAGAGCAGAACTGCTGCCGGTGTCGCGGCCAGCATGCTCCAGAGTCGGTCGCCCGCGTTCGGCTGAGCGACGCTGTCGACCGCCCATTGGGTGGCGAATGGCATTGTCGCCGTGACGAGGTATCCGATGACGGCCAGGACCACGGAAAACGTCAGGGTGCGGCCAACCCCTTGTGGTATCAGGGGGAAACTGCGCCATTCGGACAGCAGGGCGCGCCTTCGGGGTTGAAAATCATCTCCCGGGGCGGCCAACAGGATGATTCCACTGAAACCCTCCTCAAGTTCGTCCCAGCTGATTCTGCGACGCCCCATGGCCGGATCCATCAGGATGGCTCCACTTCGGGTGATGCGTTCCAGCACCACGAAGTGGTAGCCCTGCCAGAAGATGATGACAGGAACGTCGAACACCTTCAGCGGCTCGACGCTGACTGCCTCGAGCATGCGCACCTGCATGCCGCGTTTGCCCAGCAGTTCGGCGAGCTGACCAACCGTTGCGCCGTCGCGCCCGACCTCGAGGTCCGTGCGCAGCTCGGTTATGGATTCCTGGCGACCGTAAACGGCCAGCAGCGATGCCACGCAGCAGACGCCGCATTCGGTGGCCGCCACCTGGGTTGTGACGGGAACACGTCGTTTCATCGCGAATCTCCAAGGGCGAGTGGGGATGGCGGGGTGAGGGGTTCCGATCCCAGTGTGGGGTCGAGCCGGGTGGTCAGGTGAAGCAGGACCCCGGAACGCCCAACCATCAGGGAGTCGTTCAACGAGTTGCGGTTTCGGCGATCGCCGAGTTGGGAACGCAGGACGTCCGCTGTGAGGGCCTTCTCCCCGTCGGCAACTGCGTCGGCTGCCCGTTCATGGCCAAGATGTCGGGCGATCCACGAGGCGATGGCCCAGTTGCCCGAATCGCCGTGGCACAAGGTGAGGTTGCGCCCGAACCCGTCCGAGGCCATGGTGGCTACGGCCTCGTCGACGAGTGTCGTGGGTATCAGACCGGGTCGGGCGGCGTGAGCAGCCGCGACACCAAGAGCGATGCCTGCTCCCCCGTGGCACCACGCGGTCGCGACGCCCGAGTCTGGGAAGGTCGACGAGAGCCAAGCCCGTGAATCCGGGGTGCGCAGAGCCTCAAGGCACTCCAGTAGGCGGGTCACCGCGGGGGCGATCTCGGCGTCCGGCAGCGGAGAAACGGCAAGTGCGTGAAGGGTTCCGGCGACACCATGGGCGTAGCCGCTGAGCGTCAGGGTCGCATCGTCGGCTGGGGCCGTGAGTACCGCGTGGAGCAAACGGGTTCCGTCCGTTGCCTCGATGGCATGTGACCCGGCGCGGGCCAGCAGGTCACCGGCAAGTCCGTCGATGATGTCGAGCCCTTCCGGAACCGGGAGGTGCGTCACGAATTCCTGGGCGATTCTTCGCCAGTCCTCGCGTTGAAGGAGCATTCCTGCCCGGGCCAGTGCGAACGGCAGACCTGCCGACCCGGGCCAACAGCCGGCCCCCATGATGTCTGTCAGGGCCTCTGGTTCGGTCGCCAGTGATGTTGCGCACGCCTCGAAGATCTGTTCAGCAACGCGCCGGGCACCGGGATGATCCAGCACCACCGCGGCCTGGGCCAAGGCGAGTCCGACTCCGGTGCGCCCGCTGTACAGGTCGAATCCGAGCACTCCGGCGGCCCAGGGACGCACTATGCTTGTGGACGGCACTGGGCCGACCCAGCTGGGGGCATGACGTGGAGACCCATCAGGACGAGCCCGGTGGACGAGATCGTCCGCGAGGTCGTGCGCAAGCTGGTGCAGCCCACTTGTTTTCCGGAGCAGTGGCGCTGATGTCGTGAGGGATTGCGCGAGGTGATTATCGGGATGCAGCGCAATGAAGGACGCCCAGATCAGGTCGAGCTGTTGGCGTAGATCCTCATCACCCAGTGCAGCTATCTTGTTTCGGGCTGCGTCCAGCGGGCTGTGTGCCGCATTCGTCAATGCATGTCTTTCGGCGCTCAGCACAGTGGTGGCTTCGGCATCCATCATGAACATGGGGATGTGACCGAACCATAGTTGTGAGATCTCGGCTTCCGTGAGCAGCGGGTCAGGGTTTTCGGCGAGGTTCGTGATCTGCTTGAGACGGTCGGTTCGCGCGGTGGCATCGGCCATTGCCTCGGCCGCGCAGGACAGCCGAAGCACGTTTGTGTAGTCCTGGGTGTGCCCGTTCAGATACCGAAGACGTGCGCCAGCGAAGGCCTCAGTGACGGCTTTCGTAAATTCCTCGCGATGTGCGGTGAGCCACCGGTAAGCCTCCTCGAAGCCGTTTGCCACGGCCGCTGCGGCTGCGACCGCGTCCTCCTTGCTGCGATTCTCGTAGGGGTGTTCCCAATTTTCCTCGGACTCGAATGACAGGCGCATGTCGTCCCGGAAGGGATTCAGCACCGCGAGAAAACGGTAGGAACTTCCTCCCCCGGCCTCGGTGGCGAGGAAACCGATATCGGTCCAGCCCTCGCCCGCAGCGGCAGGGTTGACTATGGCGGTCGGCAGTAGCCCGTTGGAGCTGACGGAGGCGCCCAGCTCCACCCATGCGTCATCGGCGGTGCGGGTGGATCCAACCGGCTGCGAGACATGCAGAATGGTCTCCAGGTCAACGGGCAGAGGACCGGCCTCGGTGATGCGGAGGTTCTCGCGGTGCATGTCCTTGGCGTTCAAGGCGTGCATGATTGCGATCAGGATCCCGCAGCGGTGCAGAAAATCGGGCTTGTTCAGCAGCTTTCCTTCCTGCGCGGAAGGTAGAGCGGGTACGTATTCCACCCAGCCGTGGGAGCCGCGGTTGAGTGCATGAGCGGCGGGCAGCGCAAAAGGTGATTCCTGACCCAACCATGCGGTGAGCTTTTCCCATCCTGTTTCGCCGCTCACCGGACGAGGTTTGTAGACCAATCGCTGTCCGTTGTCGAATGTGAGAATGCAGACT
This sequence comes from uncultured Propionibacteriaceae bacterium, assembly GCA_938012815.1. GTDB lineage: Bacteria > Actinomycetota > Actinomycetes > Propionibacteriales > Propionibacteriaceae > Arachnia. Next base: position 17,412 of record CALLVV010000050.1, on the reverse strand, counting down.
CGACGTGCACCGTCATGGGTGTCGCCCCCACTGTCCACGTGCGTCACCATGGACGTGCGTGGAATGCCGAAATGCCGTTCCAGGTCGTTCCGGTCGGTGCTCAGTGCTGCACTCAGCTCTTCCAGCGCTGTGGTGTGCTGGTCCAGGACCACCGGACGCAGCGATACCAGTGGTGCGAAGCAGTCATCGAACTCGGAACTGTGATTCGCGAAGAAAGCGTCGCAGTAGGAGCGATAGCGTTCCTCAGGGGTGGCGCCCGGCAGAGCGGACTCACGTGAGAGCAGTCCTATGTGACAGACCAGCGCTCGCAGGTGCAGCCTGAACAGTGCCTCGAGCTGCCAGCGCTCCAACGTGGCCTCGGCAACGCCGGGCGCGAAGTGGCCGTGTGTCTCGACGGATAGGTCGTGGCCCCGGCGCCAGCCCTGGAGAATCGGCTGAAACAGCATCGAGTCCTGCGTATTCGTGGCGGTTGGTGTAGGGAGTAGTGCGGTCATGGGTGTGTTCCTTTGTGAATGATCATGAGCGCCGAAGCTGGCGGCAGGTCAACAGGAGTGTGACCTGCCGCCAGCTTGTTTCAATCATCAGAGGTGGGAATGCTCGCGGTTCGACGTTCGTGCGGCGAGAAAAGTCTCCTTCTCGGCGTTTCGGCTGCGAGCGCTCCCTCTCTGCTCACCGCCAGCGGCAGATGCGCCAGCATTCCTTGGTGGCGGTGCAAACCCACCCTGCGTTACAGCCGGAGTATGCGACGGACTTGCCGCCAGCGGTCTGATTGATGCCGGACTCGGACAGTTCGGAGGCGAGCGGGATGTCGGCGGAGAAGAGATCCTTCTTGCGATCGTTGGTCATTTCCGTTCCTTCCGGATGATGTGTCGAGGTATCTCCTCGACGATCCGAATCTAGGAGGTCGGAGGGTGTTCGCAAACCGTCGATGGATGGTTGTTGTTGCCGGAGAAAGGTGGTGGTGGGTCCCATAGAAAGTAGATGGTGCGCTGTACATGAGAAAGCGGCCGACTCATTGAAGGAGTCGGCCGCAGCGCGAGTGCAGTACCGTTTTCACCACCACCTGCAAGGGAAAAGCGTGCACAAAATCCTCTGGGACTCGTTTTTCGCTGTGCTCATTGCGATGCTGTTGTCCGGGTTGTGGGTGGTCTCCTGTGGAGCTTGATATCCGAGGGGATTCATGGCGAGCATGGCGGTGGCGACTATGATGCTTTTTTTCATTCGTTTTGCCTTTCGCGGTGGCGCGGTGCTTCCATTTCCGGAGCCCCTTTGACATTGGCATATTACGTGAGCTCGCGACTCGGTGCACCCCGATAAAGATGGGAATCGACCCCAACTTTTGGAGGTGTACAATGTCGTCATGCGTATCCTCTCGCGCGCGTGGTCCCCTGCTTTCCTGCCGGTGTGGTTGGGATGGGTCGTGATGACCCTTTTCCTGGCCATCCATGTGGCCGGCAACACGAGCATCGTCGATGTATACGGGGACTTGGCCGTGGCTTTGGCCGCAGTGGCAGCGATCGTTTCGGTGCGATGCCCCGTGGCGGCGGCCGGTCTCATCATGGCGGCCTTGGTGCTGAACGCGGTTTCCCCGGACAACGTGGTGTCCGGCCTCTATGTGCTCCTGCTGTGGATTCCGGTCACGGTGGGGGTGAAACTCGGGTTGCGCCCTCTCATATGGGTGGTACTCGGGCAGCTCTCTGCGGCGCTCCTGCTGGAGTTACGCGTGGGCTTGGTGGAGCCACTTGCTCTCTGTGGACGAGCGCCTGTCCTGCTCGTACTGTTCGGGGCCCCCGGATTTGTCGGAATGCTTGCGAGGCATTACTGGGGAGCCGCGATACGCGTCAAGGAGGAGATGAAGGCCAAGAATGAGTTGTTCCGTCGTGCGCTCAGCCGGGACCTCCATGACACGGCCGTACACGCCACCACGAGCATGGTGATGCGAGCCAACCAGGCTTTGTTGCGCGAGGGGCTTGATGAGCAGTCTCGGCAGGACTTCCAGTTCATCGTTGACACCGGGAGAGAAACGACGCGAACTCTTCGGAAAACGCTGACCTCGCTCCGGGAGAATGACCTGCTTCCGGAGGCGCCGTCGGTCGATGCGACATGGTTCCGGGCGAGACTCAACGGAGAACAGAACCGTTTGAAGCAGGCCGGGTTCACGGTTTGCTCCACGACCGAGGCCATGCTGACCGACGTGCCTCCACAAGTTCTGGCCACTTTGGGGCGTCTCGTTGTCGAGATTGTCAACAACGTCCTGCGTCACGGAAAGCCGGGATCTGAGGTCACCCTCATGCTTGAGAATAGCGGTTCGGCCATCAACCTGATGTGCTCCAACCTGTTGGGTGAGGCTGAATCCGATCAGGAACGAGTCCGGCTCGGTGTCGTCGGCATGTCGGAACTCGCCGAGGCCCAGGGGGGCACGTTGACGGCCCGCGCCATGGGAGCCCATTGGGTCACGCATGTCGGTATCCCCACGACGGGAAGCCAGCTTTCCCGCCCTGATGCATGAAGAGCTCGGGCTGCGGGGATGTCCCATGGTCCTTGTCGGGCGGCAGTGGTGGATTTCGATTGGCAGGGGGGGTGACGTTGCTGAGCACGGAGTGGAGAACGTCTGTGCGGTCAGCAACCACGTCCAACACGATCCGGATACTCCATCTCCACCGAAATGACAGATGCTCCACCCAGTGTCAGCACGCCGACCAAGATTCAGCCAATATTCCCTCCAGTCACGCTGATGTGCGGCACCGCGACAATCAGCGCCACGAATCGCGTATCCTGTTGCACAGCGCCTACCGGGTGCGGTAATACCGTTTGATCAACCACGGTGCTACGGTCAACTGTGAATAGCTGAGACAGGTGACAACGGCCTACGGAAACTTTCAAATAATTGAAATTTTATATTGCTGGGTGTGGGTGCCTGGGGGAGGGAGACCGCGATCATGACCGGTGTTTTACGACTTGCTTTGGTTGATGACGATCTGATGGTGCGTTCGGCGTTGTCAACCTATCTCGTGTCGGCTCCGGACTTGCAGATCGTCCTGTCCACCGATGACGCATCCCAGGTGATCCGTGCGGTGGAGGCAGGGGAGCTGGATCTTGTGATCATGGATGTTCACATGCCGGGCCTCGACGGTATCGAGGCCACGGCGCGCATCAAGGAGGTGTCGCCGGATCTGCCCGTGCTGGTACTGACGACCTTTGACGAGGATGCCCATCTGCTCGGTGCGCTGGCGGCCGGAGCCTCCGGGTTCCTTCTCAAGGACATCGAGCCGCAGGCCCTGATCGATTCCATCAGGGTAGCGGCCGGTGGGGGGCGCGTCGTGGCACCGAAGCCGACTCAGCGGCTTCTGGAGCGTGTGATGACGAACTATGAGGACGAGCAGGCCCCGCCATCCCCACCGCTGGATCTGGGGTTGACCGAGCGGGAGATCTCCGTGGTGCGAGAGGTGTGTCGTGCATCCTCCAACCGGCAGATTGCTCGCTCTCTGCACCTGTCGGAGGCAACGGTGAAGTCCTACTTGTCGACCATCATGGAAAAGCTCGGGGTTGATTCGCGACTCGCCGTGGCGTTGCGGGCATTCGAGGTGGGTCTGGTGGAGCCTCCCGGAGCCTGACAGTTGAAGCACAATGCGGGCTGGACCGCGACTCAGGATCGGCGGGCTTCCCGGAGTCTCCAGGCAGGACCAGGAGATTTTGTGAAACGGACCTTTCGCCGTGCGCCTGCTTGCCGGGGATGCCGGGTCGATCCGGGTCATCCCAGTAACCCCGCTGTCATTCCAGCCAGGTGTGGTCACCACGGGCGTAGAGGTGGGTGACGACGCGTCCGGCCAGCTGAACCTGGAAACCCTCGATCACCACAGTGCATCCTGGGGGCCGGGGTTCTCCTCGGGGTCGGAATCCAGGTCCAGTGAGGCGAGGGGTGGGGAGTCGTCGATGCCCCAGGACGCATGGGAGATCAAGAAGTCCTCGAAGCGGCGTTGCAGTATTTCTTGGCGATCGCGTACCGTTCGCTGGGGATCGGATGGATTCCTGAAGAAATGTGAATCGCGTACCTGGAGGTTTATTCACGGGCAACACCTCGGCCAGCGAAACCCCTAGTCAGACAACACTTGAGGACGGCTATGAATAAGCCTCCTGCTCCTCTGAAGTCGGGATTTCACGTACTGCCTCCAAAGGTATTCCTGGTGCTATGACACGATTCCCCGAGGAGCTGCGCAGCTCCTCGGGGAGAGCGCTCCGCGGGAACACTTCCAGACACGCCGGCCTGGGCCTCGAACTCTGCTCGATCTCCAGGTCAGGTTCTCGTCCGTGAAGGGCAGGTCCCTGTGCGACCCGCCGGATTGACAGCCGGGGCACAGCGTCGGCTGGGCAGCGGCTCAGGACCCCTCGGTTCCATGGAATCTCCGAACAGCAGCAGGAGGATTCATGAAACGGATATCTCGCCGCGGCGTTCTCGCCGCACTGGGTGTGGGGGCGGTCGGGACCGTCGCCCTGACTGGATGCGCGTCGCTCCAGGCCGTGGGGTCGCAGGGAACATCGAGCGCATCGGCGGGCGGTGTGACCAACGGCTATCTCGCCGCGGATTCGCTCCACTCGGTGGAGATCACCGTCGACCAGAGTGCTTATCAGGAAATGATCACCGCCTACACGTCGAACCAGACCAAGAACTGGATCGAGGCGACGGTCACCGTCGACGGGGTCGCGCACGAAAAAGCCGGGTTGAAGCTGAAGGGAAACTCGTCCCTGCAGGGAATCTCCGCCGGCACCGCACCACAGCAGTTGCCGTGGCTGGTGCGATTCGACAAGTTCGTCGACGGCGCGAACCACGAGGGTATGACCCGCATGGTGATCCGCGCCGGTGCGACGACCTCCGCCCTGAATGAGGCGGTGGCCCTCGATCTGCTCGCCACAACCGGGCTGGCCAGCGAGAAGGCCGCACACATCAGCCTCAGCGTCAACGGCTCCGACCCGGTGCTGCGGCTGACCTGCCAGGATCTCGACGAATCCTGGGTGGCGCAGAACTTCGACGTCGCGGGGCTGCTGTACAAGGCGGAATCCACCGGCGACTACACCTACCGCGGCACCGACGAGTCGGCCTACAAGGACGTCTTCGACCAGGAAACCGGGAAGGCGAACCTTACCCCGCTGATCGAGTTCCTGCAGTTCATCAACGAGTCCAGCGACGCCGATTTCCAGTCGGGGCTGGCGCAGCGGGTCGACGTCGACAAGATGGTCACCTATCTGGCCTTCGAGGACGTCATCGACAACTTCGACGACATCACCGGGCCCGGAAACAACTCCTTCCTGTGGTGGGCGGAGCAGGCCAACCAGATGACCGTGGTCGCCTGGGACCACAACTGCGCCTTCGGCCTCAAACCCGGGGCCGGGCAGCAGGGGCAGGGCGGCGGGCAACCCCCCGGCGGGGGCGGCCAGGGACAGCCTCCGAGCGGCGGTCAGCAGCCTGGGGGTGGCCAGCCACCGGGTGACGGGGGTGCGCCGTCGAATGGTCAGGCGCCAACCGGTCAGCCACCGGGTGGTGCCGGGGGCCAGCAGCCCGGTGGTGGCGGGAGCCAGACGAAGGCGAACGCCCTGGTGGACCGGTTCAACTCGCTCATGGACGGCGAGACCAAGGTGTCGGCGGAACGCGACCGCCTCAAGCAGGAGCTCTACACCTCCGGTGTGGCCCAGACCATCCTCGACGCCCGCGCCAAGGTCCTCACCGACCAGGCCGGTTCCCTGATCGAGCAGTCCGCGGTGGAAGCCGACAAACAAACGATCGCGGCCTACTTCACCACGTAGAAGTCGCCGTCCGCCGGCGTCGCCCCAGAGCTCGCTTGTCTTGTGGTCGTTTGCTTGCGCTGTAGCGCTGGCGTTCGCCTGTAAGGCAGGCGCTTCCGTCGGGAAGGCCAGCGAACCGCGGGGCGACGGGATGTCTGCGCCGCAACTCAGGGGTGGCTCGGTGAACCGCTGGCGGGGATGGGTTGGGCGGCATCTAGACTTTGAGCATGACGATCCAAGTCGTGGACCAAGAACGTTTGCGCGAATTGTGTGAACGCTACGGGATCGCGAGCCTTGAAGTTTTCGGCTCCGTGGCGCGTGGGGATGCTGGCCCTGATAGCGACATTGATCTCCTGTTTTCTCTGAAACCTGGTGTGCGTTTGGGGTGGGAAATCGAGGATCTTACGGAGGGACTGTCCGAAATTCTTGGGCGGAGAGTAGACCTCGTCTCCCGTCGAGCCATTCATCGTCGGATGCGTGACCATGTGCTGGCCGAAGCGGAGCCTTTCTATGCGGCGTGATCTTGCCATTCTTGACGAGATGATCGATGCGGCAGAGCAAGCGCATGCGATAGCCATTGATGCTGATCCTGCGACATTGTCGCGGGACCGGATGCGTAGAGATGCGCTCCTGTGGAATCTGACCGTGTTGGGAGAGGGTGCGGGCCAGATCTCCGAGGAACTCACTCGGGTCCACCCAGGTTTGCCCTGGAGGAAACCAACGGCTCTGCGCAACCGGATAGTGCATGGGTATTGGAGCATTGACCTCGAAATAATTCACACCACCGCCGTAGAAGATCTGCCAGGTCTCGCCTCTCAGCTACGGACAATCCGTACTGCTCTTGAGGTCCGAATGGACACGCCCTAGATGTTTCACGAACAAAACGCGCGAGGGGCCGTCATCAAAACTTCTTGGTGTGTCTTGGTTGGAGATGATGATCCGGGAGCTCAACAACTGGACCCTAATCAGTACCCTACTGGGGTGAGGCCATCCGACGTGACGGGAGACAACCGTGCCCACGGGAACCGTGATCCGGCAGATGCGGGAGGTGGAATACCCGCTGCTCGAGGACTTCCTGTACGAGGCGATCTTCATCCCCGAGGACTTCGATGGCGAGATCCCGCGTTCGATCATCCGTGAACCCGAACTCGCCGCGTTCATCGAGGGTTTCGGCACCCTCCCCGACGATCACTGCCTGGTGGCGGAGGTCGAGGGGACGGTGGTCGGGGCGGCGTGGGTGCGCATCGTCAGGACGTACGGCCACGTCGACGACGCCACCCCGCTGCTGCCCGAACACCGGGGCCGGGGCATCGGCACGGCCCTGATGGACCGGCTGCTCGACCACCTGCGAACCCTCGGTCATCGGCGGGTGTCCCTGTCAGTGCAGAAGGCGAACCCCGCGCTGCGCCTGTACCGGCGTGCCGGCTTCGTCGATCATCGCGAGGAGGGCGACGAGCTCATCATGATCAAGAATCTAGCCGAAGGAACTTGGAGTAGGTGAAGAAGGCCAGTGATCACAGGCAGCTGGCTCCCGGGACTTTCTCGGGCTTGGCATTCGCCATACTCGCAATTGATCTGATTGCTGTCGGGAATGGACTGGTGGATGTAATTTTCCTGACGCCATTCGGCCTCGAAGCGATTGCCGCGATGGGTCTTGGTGACTCGGTGGTTCTTCTCTTCTTCGCCTTTTTCGCTGGAGTGGTGGATGTTTACGCATCACGACTGGCGCGCGCGGAAGGAAAAGGGCACACCGCCCACGCCATGGTGCGGCTGCTGACGAGCGCTGTCCGGGTCGTGGCCTGCTGGTCCGCGCTGGCATGTGCGGTAGTTCTCCTGCTCCCTCTCGGTTTCTCCATCATGGGAGCTGACGCGACCCTGCGTGTTTACGCGGAGCACTATGCGGCGGCCAGGTTGCTTGGGCTGGCCTTGTCATTGGCGTTGAGTCTTGCGTCGGTTTCTCTTCGTATTTTCGGCTACAAGAAGCTGTCCGTTTGGGTCGTCGTGATCATGTTCATGGCGAACGCGGGGCTGAACTGGGTGTTCCTCCACGGCTCTGCACATGTACTCTTTGCGACCCCGGTGCTGGCTGTTGGCGTTGCGACGATCGTCGCACAGGCGTTCGCCGGGTTGATTGGTTGGTCAGTACTGGCGCGGCATCTGAGGAGAACACGGAGTGCCGAGGAGAAGGAAACCGGTGTAGGTGCAGAGCCGTCGGAATTCGACTACGGCGCATCGATGTTCAGAACCAGCTCCGGTGTCGGTATGCGTCAGATGAACAACTACGTCGCTGCCGTTCTGCCCTTCCTGATGATCTCGAGTCTCGATGTCGGCGTGGTGGCGGCAACCACTGTTGCCACGAAGCTGTGGACCCTCTATTGCCGTGTTCCTCAGGCAGCACTGGGCGCGGCAGGCATCTTCCTCGGCTACGCCCGAGGGGAGTCCACGGACAGGGCACACAGCTCGGCGCGGCGGCTCTTCTATCCGTATGTTGTCGCTCCCAGCATTCTGGCCGGAGTCGTGATCCTGGTGCTTGCCCCGTGGCTCAGCCGGTTGTTCGGGGGCGAAGAGGTGCGGACGGACACGGTGTTCCTTCTGTTCGTGGCCTTCATGCTTGGAGTGCCTTTCTACCTCGCGGAGCAGTACTCCGCCGAGATTCTCACCCTTGAACAGGAGGGGACGGTAATGGCCAGCATGTCGACAGCCGTCACATGCGTAGTTGCTGTTCCAATCGCTGTCGCAGGCGTTCTGGTCTGGCAGTCGGCGTTCATTTCCCTCCTCAGTGCAGCTGCTGCATCTGCGGTTCTGGCCTTTGGGTTCACGCGTCGCACGATGAGCATGGGTTATCACTACGGAGCATTGAGGGAGACGACCAGGTGAGCTGTACATACATGCGACTGACCGGGCTCAACGGGTCGGCGGCCAAGAACCTCCCGAAGGACTTTCCCTACGACGCGTTCCCAGACGCGGCACGACGATGCTGCCTGACGGGGGCGACCATCCCCGGTGCGAATGAGCAGGGGCCGAGTCCGTCGACCGCGGTTCCGCGTCTCCTCGAACGGCTCGGTCTGCTCGCGGGCGATCCGGGGGATGGCCGCGGGGTCGGGCTGTAGCCTGACAACCGGGGAACGAACCGAGGGAGAGGCGTCCCCGCGAAGGTCATCCGGACCATCGAAACCTGAGAACCGGTCGCAGGAAACCGCGCGGACTTGGGCTGTTGCCCGGGCCGCGCAATGGGGTGAGGATGGTCCCCATGGATCTCTTCTCCCCCTGTGACCTCGGCCCCTACCGATTGCGCAACCGGCTCGTCATGGCGCCGATGACCCGGCTCCGCTGCGGCCGGGACGGCGTCCCCGGCGACATGGTTGCCGAGTACTACGCGCAGCGCGCATCGATGGGGCTGATCGTGACGGAGGGAGCGTTCCCCGACCTTGCTGCGCGCACCTGGCTGGGACAGCCGGGCATCGAGACAGCCGGGCAGGCGGCGGGGTGGCGGAAGGTGGCCGACGCGGTGCACGCGCGCGGCGGCGCCATCGTCATGCAGATCATGCACGCCGGGCGGCTCAGCCACCCGACGATCAACGGAACCGGCCGGGTGGTCTCGGCCAGCGACACGACGGCCCCCGGATACACGCACAACCTGTCGGGGCGCGTCGACTACGTCCCGGCCGAACCCCTCACCGGACCCGAGATCGAACGGATCATCGAGTCCTGGGCGCGGGCGGCACGCAACGCCGTCGACGCCGGAATGGACGGTGTCCAGATCCACGGCGCCAACGGCTACCTGATCCACCAGTTCCTCGCCTTCAACACCAACATGCGCGACGACGATTGGGGCGGCGACCCGCATCGGAGGGCGCGCCTGGCCGTCGAGGTGACGCGGGCCGTCGCCGCCGAGATCGGCGGGCAACGCACCTCCATCCGGTTGTCGCCCGAGCACAATATCCAGGGCATCGAGGAAACCGACCCCGCCGACGTCGAGGCCACCTACCAGCACCTCGCCCGGGAGATCGCCCCGCTGGGGCTGGGTTTCGTCGACATCCTCCACAGCGACCCCGACAGCGACCTGGTGCAGGGGATCCGCCGCACCATAGGCGCCCCGCTGGTGGTGAACCGGGGCTTCGGGTCCGTGACGAACCGGGAGGAGGCGGCCGGTCTCGTCGCCGACGGCGTGGCCGAGGCGGTTGGGGTGGGCAGACCCGCACTGGCCAACCCGGACCTGGTGGAGCGCTGGCGCACCGGCGCCCCGGAGAACACCCCGGTCCAGGAGACGATCTACGGGGGCGGGGCCAGCGGATACACCGACTACCCGACTCTCCAGGGCTGAGAGACTCCGCGCTGAAGTCCCCTGAGCCGACCTGCGATTCTTCTCCTTGAAGCTGGTTGAGCCGATCCTCACGAGCGTCAACGAGTCGGTCGTGTCGAAGACCATGGTGAGGGTGTCCGGGGTCTTGTGGTCGAGATCTGGCTACCGGTTGCGGGGTGGTTTCGACTCGGGTCGCTCGTTCCTCGCGTCCCGGCTCAACCGGCTTCGGGGAGGGATGCTCGCGGCCCGGTTCACCGGGGACCCCAGACCTCGGACAGCGACTTCCAGTGGGCGTCGGTCATCAGGGAGGCGGGTGTGACCCACACCGACCCGGCCCCTCCTGCCGCGGCGTCCTTGACGGCGGTTTTCAGTGCGTCCGGGGTGATCGCGTCGTCCCCGGCACCCCACAGGCCCACCGACAACACCCCGGAGCCTCCTGTGCGGCCGGCCAGGGCCTTCGCCAGGTCGCGGGTCGAGGGGGAGCCCTCGGGGGCGATCCCGAAGTAGTCCCACACGACCAGGCGATCCGAGGCCCCCTTCAGCAGTGCGTAGTCGTGGCCGCTGTCCCGGCGGTCCCCGCCCGGGTCGTTCCTGGGGGCCCGCACCTCCATCCAGAGCTCGGCGCCGTGGGGTGCTGCGGCCCCGCGACACCGGGAGACGAGCGACGCCATCGCCTCGCAGCGCCACCGCTGCAGCAGCTCGTCCCCGGTATCGATGCCGCCGCCGGGGGCACGGGGCCAGTCGTTCTCACCGGTTTCCCGGCGGAAGTCCTCCAGGTCGTTCTTGCCGTAGGTGGTGTCGTCGAAGAGCAGCTCGGTGAGGCTGATCGCGGCCGGGCGGTAACGCCTCGCGACCTCCCCGACGAGTGAAATGAGTCTCTCCCCGACCGCGCCCCGGGCCAGGGCCACGAGTCCCGGGAACTCCCTCGACGGCTCCCCGCCGGCACTCACCCCGGCCAGGTCCGGCTGCTCCGCGATGATGCGCGGCACCAGGCCGTCCACCACCAGCACGACCCGCCGACCGGAACCGCCTGACGCGGTCAGTGTGGCGATGGCCTCGGCCAGCAGGTCCCTGCCGCCGGCCTCGCGGAGGTCCGAGGACCAGCTGGCATTCTCGGACGCGGGAAACAGGGTCCAGTCCACCCGGCCGGCGGCGATCCCGACCTCGTTGATTCCCGCCCCGTCCAACCGGGTGGCGAGTTCACGCAGCCGGGTGGCACCCGCAGTGACGTCCTCGAAACCCACCCCGACCATCCTGCGGTCCGGGACGGGGACGGGACCGCTGCACGCGGCCACCGCGCCCAGCGGCGCGGCGGCGAGCAGGGCGCGACGACTGATCCGGGCCGGGTGTTCGTGTCCGTTTCCGGTCATGTCCTCAATCCTGCCGCCTTCTGCAGCGACCGGCCGCTCACGACCCCGGTTCGGGCGAGCTTGTTCCACGTCGAGGCGCTGCCGGTGGCCTCCTTCCACAGCGCCTCGAACATCACCCCGGCGATCACGGTGGTGAAGACCGGCCACAGCGGGATCGTCCACAGGAAACGCAGATCCGCCCACGCGCGGTTGATCGCCACCGCGAAGACCATCGTCGCCACGGAGAGCCCCAGCCCCAGCCAGGCGATGCCCGACAGCACGTCCAAGGAGAAGGGCATGTCCCCGACGGCGATCCCGAACGGGATGCACAGGAGCGTGATGATGAGTATGACCGGCATGGCCACCATGTTGACGGCGTTGAAGACGAGGAACCAGCCGAACGCCCCGTAACGGGGATTGCCGATCATGTCCTTCTGGAGCCGCATCGTCTGGAGCAGGCCGCGCGCCCACCGCACCCGCTGCCGCCACAGCGCCCGCATCGTGGACGGGGATTCGGCGTGCACCACCGCCAACGGCTGGAACCGCACGTCGTAGCCGGCCCTGTGGATCCGCCAGGTCAGTTCCAGGTCCTCGCCCAGGGTGTGTTCGTTGAACCCCCCGACCTCCTCGATCACGTGCCGGGGAAAGGCCCCGATGTTCCCGGAGACGATGGGTAGCACCCGCAGGAAACTGAGCGCGCGACGCACGAGGCTGCACCCGGCGTGGCTGAACAGGGCGAGCATCTGGGTGAGGGGACGGTCCAGGTTCACGGGACGGTCGTCGCCGCAGACCGCGCCGACCTGCACGTGGTCCATCGCCAGCAGCATCTCCTTGATCGTGTCGGCCAGGAACACCCCGTCGGCGTCGACGAACATCAGGACCTCGCCGTGGGAGGCCCGGATCCCGTGGTTGAGGGCGGCTCCCTTGCCCGCGTTGGACTGCTTCAGGATTCGGACGCGGGAATCGCGGCCGGCGAGCCCGGTCATCACATCCCAGGTGTCGTCGGTGGAGCCGTCGTCGACGATCACCACCTCCAGCCGGCGGTAGTCGGAGGCCAGCACCGAGGTGACGGAGTTCCTCAGCACGACACCCTCGTTGTAGGCCGGGACGATGACCGAGACCAAGGGGTTCTCGTGGAACTTCGTCAGGAACCTCCTGCGCCGGTTGCGCCGCTCCACGACCTCGTAGGCGACTGCCAGGGGGAGGTAGGTGAGCTTGATCAACCCGAAGACGAAGGCGATCAGGCCCAGCACGAAACCCACCCACGCGATGACGGATGCGACGTCGTGGAAGGTGATCACGGATCTCCCGGGTCGAGGTCGCGTAGGAGCAGCCCCAGCAGCTCGGGAACGGCCCGCGAATTGGCCCCGAACCGGGCGTTCACCTCCAGCACTCGGGGCTTTCCGGTGGTGTCGCGCCGGATGTCGATGTCCACCGGCCCCACCAGCCCGATCGCCTGCACGGCCTGCACCGCCAACCGGGCGACATCGGCCACCTCGGGTCCGTCGACGCGTTTCACGCTGGTGGCGTTGCCCACATCCCCGGCCGTCAACCCGGTCTTCTCCAGCACCGCGACGAACGGGCCGAGGTTCTTCCCGGAGCGGGAGAGCGACCCGCCCGGCAGGGGGACGTAGACCACGGGGGCGTATTCAGTGCCCGGGGCGAATTCCTGGACGATGCACGATTCGGCGACCTCGCCCACCTCGTCGGGGGAATACACCACCCGCATCCCCCGGGCGCCCCGGGCGACGCGGGGTTTGATCACGAGCGGGAAACCGATCCGTTCAGCGATGCCCGGGTCGGATGCGAACTCCTCACCGTCGGCGAACAGCGGCGTGGCGATGCCCGCCGCGGCGAGATGCCGGGCGGTGAGTAGCTTGTCGTCCGCGATCTGTGCCGCCTCCCCGGGGGAGACCACCATGCGGATCCCGTCCCAGAAGCCGCCGCGAAGACCCGCCATCAGCCGGAGCTCCTCGCTCACGGTCGGCAGCAGCACATCCACGCCGTTCGCCTCGATGACGGCCCGCAGCGCATCCGGGTAGGCGGGGTCCCTGGATGGGGGGACGCGGAGCACCCGCGGTGCTGAGTCGTCCACTGCCATGTCCACCCCGAGCACCGGCAGGCCGCGTTCGTCGAACTGCGCCATCAGGGCGCGCCCGGCGGGTCCGCGGGCGCCGGTAACCAGTACCGGCCCGGGCGTCACAGCGACCCCAGCTGGTCGGAGAGGGCGCGGACCACTTCGTAGCCCTCGGCGTATCCGACCTTTGCCTGCTCCCCGCGGTGGAGCGCCTTACCGGACAGTTTCTGTTCGTCGACGTAGGGTTTTCCGGACTGGTTGGCGTGTTCCCTGACAGCAGCGATCTTGACGTCCATGTAATCCTCGATGTCCACGAAGAAACGAGCCGAGAAATCATGTGTCACCGACGGGCTCTCGAAACATAGAATCGTGGGGCAGCGACGGGCTGCGCGGAGCGTCGCCAAATGCACCGCGTGATGATCTTGGTGCTGATCATTGCGGGAATGGGTGAGGATTATGTCCGGTTTAACGAAATCAATCATCGCCTCTATTGCTTGTATCATTTCATTGATTTCAGTGGACATGTGGGTGTCGGTGAAATCGTGCACCGTTATGTCGGTCAGGTCGAGCAGCTGCGCGGCGGAAATGGCCTCCCCAGCACGAACTCCCTCGTGACCACCCTGGGCGCCGTGGCTCATGACCAGGGCGTTGACCTCGTGTCCGTTGTCAATGAAACGCGCGAGGCTACCTCCGCAGGCGAGCTCCAGGTCGTCGGGATGGGCGCCGATCACCAGGATCCGGCGGGGACGCTCGACGAGGCTGATCGGTTTGATGTTCAGGAAGACCGCGGCCATCAGGGCGAGCAGCACGAGTACCGCGAACCCCTCGGCGTAGGGGGCCCAGGGGGCGTCCGTCAAACCGGCCATCAGCAGGGTGGGTACCAGCAGGCAGGCGGCGGCCAGCACGCCGGTCGCTATCAGCATCGCGTTGCGCAGTCGCCGGCGCGCATACCGTGTCTTGGCCGCAGTGCACACGGCCCCGATGACGTAGACGCCTGCAAGAAACAGGCTCAGCCAGTGCATTTTTGGTTTTTCTCCTCTACCACGCAGCCGAGATTTCCCAGCCGTTCCTCGACGCCGCGGCCGACCCCTCACGTGGGGTGGCTCCCAGGTGGTGCCGGAGCACCCTGTCGTCACAGGCGCGCCACCACAGCCACTTGGATTCGGGTGAAGCGCAGACTCAGGCAAACGCAAAAACGCTTCGGGTGTGCACTGTGAGGTACCTGGTTCCAGCGCGACTGGCGGGATTTCCCCGTGCGACCTGCTCGCCCGTGGTATTTCAAGGCCAGCCGACGCGGTGGAAGCCACGTCCTTTTCTCATGATGTTAACACTGGTTAGTTCCGGAAGAGCGATAAATCCTGTCATCCGAATGGCCAGCAACTTTGGGGAGACTTTCCTTCGGGCGGGGGTACTGGCTTTCGGGCGGGCCCGCTCGGCCACCCTTGGCCGGCCAGGGTCCGGGTGGTTCGAGGATCTCCAGGTTCTCCCGGGGTGAGTCGTCGCGCTGCCCCGCCCACTCGTCGCAGAGGAGCGTGTCGGCGGTCGGTGCCTCGGGGGAATCCCGCGTTCCTTGCGTGGCAGGGGCTGGAGGCTGTCCAGGATCGTCTCGTGAACACCGTCGCGACGCCAGGTGCGCCAGGGCGCGGTCACGGTCAGTTCTGCCAGCGCCTTCCCGGTCACCGGCAGGTCGCGGATCGTCAACAGCCCAAGCGATTCGGCGTCACCCCCGGCAACGTCCGGAGCGGAGAACGTCCACAGTCGGCGGCGCTCCCTGATGTCCGAATTGGCTTTCCTGTCGGGAATCGCTTCCACGTGGAGGATGGTTCTCTCCCGGAGGTTCGCCCACGATGCCTGCGCCCAGGGAGGACCGGGCGGGGCGTTTCACCTGCCATTCTCGCAGCACGGCGTTCGGGGTGATGCCCGCGACCGACTCGTCCGAGGTGGCGGTGACCATCCCGTCGTTCGTCTCCGCCGTCCAGGTGGCGGGCACGTCAAAGGCGAAGCAGGTGCCGGTCAAGGTGAGATTCATGGTGTCCGGGTGCTTGAGGTCTGGTTCATCTGGGCCACTCCGATGTCATGGAAGCGGGCCGGTCGGGGGTTTCATGGGTGTTGTTCCTCGGCAAGTCTCGTGGAGGTCTCCAGAAGCAGCTCCCAGAAAGGTTCATTCGGGTCACTGGCCACGGTGATCTCGCTCGCGTCCCCGTCGTCTTTCAGGGCCGCCACGCCACGGTGCGGGGTCATCACCCACGCGAGCCTCGGTTCTTCGTCCGGGCCGAGCAGGGATACGGGAACCCAGCGCTGCTCGGAGAAAGCGATGGCATCCTTGCTGGTTGCGGCTCTGGGCGGGACGTTGGCGAGCAGCTTCGCGAGGAATTCGTTTCGCGTCAGGGTGTAGCTGAAGTTCATGTCCCACGAGGGTTGGAAACTGATCAGGCTGAGCAGGAGCTGGGGGATTCTCTTCGCGGGGCAGAAAGCGAGGGCGCGGGTGCCGAGAGCGACGAAGGACATGACCGCCAAGGCGTCCCGGCCGTGGATCCAGAAGGTCAGCAACAGCTGTGGGGCCGAGTCCACCAGCAACGCCATGTGTCGCCCATCCCTCAGATGCCGGATCAAGCGCTCTCCCTGCGCGGTGGCGATGCCCTTCCGGTCGACCAGCCCGGCCCTCACCAGCTCCCGGCCGGCAGAGGACCACCGGGCATTTTTCTTGAGATATCCGAGCAGCGCCAGATCATCGAAGGCCTTGAATGCCTTCTCCGAGAGTTCCGCGACCTCCTCGGAGAGGCCGGGCTTGCACGGATTCGAGGGGAAGGGCTCTTCCTGTCCGGGGACGGATGTCGTGGTCTCCGGCAGGTCCAGGCTTTCCCGTACGGCGTGGTCGCGGTGGGTGGCCCATTCGTCGATGACCGTCTGCTCGTCGGTGTTCATCACCTTGCCGGGAGCCCTGTTGCCTCCGCGCAGCAGAGCGTCGAGGCGGTTGGGCCGGTGAGGCCGGAGACTGTTCAGGATCGCTTCGTGCACGTCGCCGCGGCACCAGGTCGTCAGCGGTACGGTCACGGTCAGTTCCGCCAGCGCTTCTTCCGTCACCAGCAGGTCACGGATCGTCAGCAGACTCAGCAGGTCCCCGTTCGTACCGGGGATCTCCCGCGTGGAGAAAGCCCACAGCCGGCGGCGCTCCCCGATGTTCGAGGGAGCGTTCTCATCGGGGATCGCCTCCACGTGCAGGACGGTGTGCTGCTTCGCGAGTTCCCGGAGACTGCGTTGCGACGCCAACGCAAGGATGCCTCGGTAGGAGTGTTTCACCTGCCACTCCCGCAGCAGGGCGTTTGGGGTGAAACCCGTGAGTACCTCGTTCGACGCCGCAACCACCTCGTCGTCATCGTCACCTGCCTCCCGCGTCCATCCGGCGGGGACATCGAAGGCGAAGCGGGAACCGGTCAACTCCATTCCCACACGGTAGCTCCGATCGTGGGTCGTGATGCGGAAACCCCGCGAAACAGCCGATGGCTCCCGCACCATGGAAGCCCCGTGAGGTCCGGACCTTCGGCTGATGGGGTAGGGGTGGATGGTGGGTACCGCCACGTTTGTGAATGAATCTCACGACGCCGGGGTGCGAGGATCCGGTTTCCTAGTGGCATCATCGCGTTCTGGCCGTGTGCTCTTTGTGTAGTTGTATGAGCGCTTTCTGGGTTTCCGCGTCGAGTGCTTTGAATTTCCCCATGACGTAGGGGTCGTTACGCGGTATCCCGGCCTTCAGGGCCCTGCGGTACCACCTCGGAGTCAAGGATTTTGGAAAACGAACAAAGAATCCCAACAAACCTATCACCAAGGAGAAGAATAATGGTATCGCAACGGTTCGGTTCACCCAGATTGGTATTTGTGACACCATGCTCATCCAGGCTGGTATT